>PKXB01000146.1:9397-30897 GCA_003133345.1 Hyphomicrobiales bacterium
GGCATCGCCGTCGGCATGGCCACCAATATCCCGCCGCACAATCTGGGCGAACTGATCGACGCCTGCGTCGCGCTGATCGGCAATCCGGCGCTGAGCATCGACGATCTCAACGCCATCGTGACCGGGCCGGATTTTCCGACCGGCGGCATCATTCTCGGCAAGGCCGGCATCCGCAGCGCCTATCACAGCGGCCGTGGCTCGATCGTGATGCGCGGCAAGGTCGCGTACGAGACCATCCGCAAGGAACGCGAGGCGATCGTCGTCACTGAGATTCCCTATCAGGTGAACAAGGCCAGTATGGTCGAGCGCATCGCCGAGCTGGTGCGCGAGAAGAAAATCGACGGCATCGCCGACCTGCGCGACGAGAGCGACCGCGACGGTTATCGCGTGGTGATCGAGCTCAAGCGCGACGCTGAGCGCGACGTCGTACTCAACCAGCTTTACCGCTTCACCCCGCTGCAATCCTCGTTCGGCGCCAATATGGTGGCGCTCGACGGCGGCCGCCCGCTGCTGATGACGCTGAAGGATATGCTCGCAGCCTTCATCGCCTTCCGCGAGGAAGTGGTGTCGCGGCGTACCAAGCATCTGCTCGGCAAAGCGCGCGACCGTGCCCATATCCTGGTCGGCCTCGCTATCGCGGTCGCCAATATCGACGAGGTGATCAAGCTGATCCGCGCCTCGAACGACGCCAACGAGGCGCGCGAGGCTTTGATGGCGCGCGAATGGCCGGCGACCACGGCGGCCACGCTGATCGAATTGATCGACGATCCGCGCCACAAGGTGAGCGCCAAAGGCACCGCGCGGCTGTCGGTCGAACAGGCGAAGGCGATCCTCGATCTGCGCCTGCAACGGCTCACTGCGTTAGGCCGCGACGAGATCAAGGCCGAGCTCGACAAGCTCGCCAGCGAGATCGCCGACTCCCTGGAAATCCTGCGCTCGCGCGCGCGCATCCAGACCATCATCAAGGACGAGCTGGCGGCGCTGAAAGAGGAATTCGCCACGCCGCGCCGCACCGTCATCGCCGAGGAAGAGGGCGAAGTCGAGGATGAGGACCTGATCCAGCGCGAGGACATGGTCGTGACCGTCTCGCATCTCGGCTACATCAAGCGCGTGCCGCTTTCGACCTATCGCGCGCAGAAGCGCGGCGGCAAAGGCCGCGGCGGCATGCAGGTGCGCGAGGAGGACTTCGTCAGCCGGCTGTTCGTCGCCTCGACCCACACGCCGGTGCTGTTCTTCTCCTCGGCCGGCCAGGTCTACAAGGAAAAGGTCTGGCGGCTGCCGCTGGCGGCGCCGCAGGCGCGCGGCAAGGCGCTCATCAATATCCTGCCGCTCGATCAGGGCGAGACCATTACCACCATCATGCCGCTGCCCGAGGACGAGACGACCTGGGGCCAGCACGACGTGGTGTTCGCCACCACCAAGGGCAATGTGCGGCGGAACAAGCTGTCGGATTTCGCGAAGATCAGGCCCTCCGGCATCATCGCCATGAAGCTCGACGACGGCGACGCCATCGTTGACGTGCAGATTTGCACAGAGAAGGACGATGTGCTGCTGACGGCGGACGGCGGCCAGTGCATCCGCTTTGCGGTGCCGGAGGTGCGCGTATTCTCAGGGCGCACGTCCGACGGGGTGCGCGGCATCGCGCTCGGCAAGGACGACAAGGTGATTTCCATGTCGATCCTCGGCCATGTCGAGGTGACCGCCGATGAACGCACTGCCTATCACAAGCGCGCCAGCGCCATCCGGCGCGGCGCCGGCGTTGAGCTGGAAGCCGCACCCGAGGAGGCAGCGGAGGCAGCGGAAGCGGCGGAAGCCGGCACCAACGGCGGGATCGAGCTCGGCGAGAAGCGTTATGTCGAATTGTCGGCGGCCGAGCAGTTCGTGCTCACGCTGTCGGAGCGCGGCTACGGCAAGCGCTCATCGTCGTATGAGTACCGCACCACCGGCCGCGGCGGCAAAGGCATCGTGGCGATGTCGCTTACCACCAAGACCGGCAAGATCGTCGGCTCGTTCCCCGTCGAGGAGTCCGACCAGGTCATGCTGGTCACCGACGCTGGCAAGCTGATCCGCACTACGGTCGCCGGCATCCGCATCGCCGGGCGCTCGACGCAAGGCGTGATCGTGCTCAACACGCACGAGGACGAACGCGTGGTCTCGGTCGAGCGGTTGAGCGAGGACGAGGGGGAGTAGTTCGTCGATCACCCCGGCACGACAAGGAAATAGATTATGACCACAAACCAATATCACGAGCCCGCCGATGAGTTGCCGACGGAGATTCGCACCTTCGCCCGCATGGTGACTTCGCTCCAGGAAGAATGCGAGGCCATCGGCTGGTACGAGCAACGTATTGCGCTCGAGAAGAACAAGTCCGCCCGCGCCATCATGGCGAGTGCGCAAAAAGAAGAATTCAAGCATTTCGGAATGGCGCTGGAATTCCTGCTGCGCCAGAAAAAGGACTGGCGGGACATCCTCAAGGAGATTCTGTTCACGACCGGCGATATCGTGAAAGCCGGCGGGAAGGCGGAAAAAGACGCCGACTAGTTTGCTGGTCACCGACGCCGGCAAGCTGATCCGCACGCCGGTCGCCGGCATCCGCATCGCCGGGCGCACGACGCAAGGCGTGATCGTGCTCAACACCGCCGAGGACGAACGCGTGGTGTCGGTCGAGCGGCTGAGCGGGGAAGACGGCGAGTAAGCCCCAACGATGTCATGCCGGTGGATTCCGGGTCCACGCGCCGAGCCTGTCATCGGGTCGGCCTTTGGCCAGGCCGTTGGCGCGTGTCCCGGAATGATCGGGTGCTAATTGATGCGGTCGGTGGTGACCAGCCGGATGCGCGGGTTGCCGAAGGGCGTGCCGACGCAATTGAGATACGGCCAGGAGCGCTGCGTGCAGGCCTTCAAGGCGGTCTCGGCCGGCTTCGACAGCGGACCGGCATCGACCGGGGCGCTCGGCGCGGACAGCACGGTGACGGCGGCGGCGATGGTCGCGGCGAGCATGACGGCGGTGGTAGTTTTCAGCATGACGGCCCCCTGTTTTGGCGTCTTGCCGGTTGGTCGCGGGGGCAGGGCAACAGGTTCACGGGAAGCGGCCTTGCGGGGGGCAAAAACCCGGGTTAGACCCGCGCTTATGCTGCGGACCGCCCTTTACGCCGGGTCATTCGACCCCGTCACCAACGGCCATCTCGACGTGGTGCGCCACGCCGTCCGGCTGGCCGACAGGCTGGTGCTGGCGGTCGGTGTCAATCCCGGCAAGGCGCCGCTGTTTTCCGCCGACGAGCGCTTAGGGATGCTCAAGGAGATCTGCGCGCCGCTGGCGCGCGCGGCCAAGTGCGAACTGGACTACGTGACCTTTTCCGGCCTGGTGGTCGAGGCCGCGCGCAAGGCGGGAGCCACGATTCTGATCCGCGGCCTGCGCGACAGCACCGATTTCAACTATGAAATGCAGATGGCGGGGATGAACGAGGCGATGGCGCCCGAAATGCAGAGCGTGTTCCTGCCGGCCTCGCCGCTGGCGCGCCCGATCACCGCCACATTGGTGCGTCAGATCGCCGGCATGGGCGGCGATGTCACCGCCTTCGTGCCGGCCGCCGTGGCGGCGCGGTTGAAACAGAAATTCTCGCGTTAGCGCATGATCCCGAAAAGTGGGTACCGGTTTTCGGACAAGATCATGCGCCACGAAAAATCAAAATCGGGAGACTTCATGATCCGTATTCTCGCTATCGTCGTCGCGCTTGTGTGCGCCGCGCCCGCCATCGCGCAAGTGTCCGATCCGCAGAACACCGTGCTGCTCGACACCACAAAAGGCCGCATCGTCATCAAGCTGCGCAACGACATCGCGCCCAAGCACGCCGAGCGCATCAAGCAGCTGGCGCGCGACGGCTTCTACAACAATGTGCCGTTCCACCGCGTGATCGCCGGCTTCATGGCGCAGACCGGCGATGGGCAGAACGGTGACGGCACCGGTGGCTCGAAATATCCGCAGCTCAAGGCCGAGTTTTCCAATGTGCCGTACACCCGCGGCGTGGTCGGCATGGCGCGCACCTCCGATCCGAATTCGGCCAATTCGCAATTTTTCATCATGTTTGCCGAGAATTCCGGCCTGAATGGCCAGTACACCGTGATCGGGCAGGTGATGTTCGGCATGGACGTGGTCGACAAACTCAAGAAGGGACCGGAATCCGCGAATGGCGCGGTCTCCGATCCCGACAAGATTCTGAAGATGCAGGTCGCCGCCGACGCGAAGTGAGTTAGCAACAACAGGAACAAGCCAATGGCCAAGCCGGAAGATACCCTCACGCTGGAAACCACCAAGGGCAAGGTGGTGATCGCCATGCGGCCCGACCTAGCGCCCGGCCACGTCGCGCGCATCAAGGAGCTGGTGAAAGAAGGCTTCTACGACGGCATCGTGTTCCACCGCGTGATCGACGGCTTCATGGCGCAGACCGGCTGCCCGCAGGGCACCGGCACCGGCGGCTCCGGCAAGAAGCTCAAGGCCGAGTTCAACAAGGAGCCGCACGTGCGCGGCACGGTGTCGATGGCGCGCGCGGCCAGCCCCGATTCCGGCGACAGCCAGTTCTTCATCTGCTTCGACGACGCCCACTTCCTCGACAACCAGTACACCGCCTGGGGCAATGTGATCGAGGGCATGGAAAACGTCGACAAGATCAAGAAGGGCGAGCCGGTGAGCAACCCGGACAAGATCGTCAAGGCGACGATGGGGGCGTGACTTATCCCTCCCCTGAAAGGGGAGGGTCGACCGCCACGCAAGTCGGCTATAGCCGACTTGCGAAATCGTATATGCCGATCTCGGGTAAACTCGAGATCGGTGGCGGTCGGAGTGGGGTTTCCTTGATGCTCACCCCCACCCGGCGCTTCGCGCCATAGCCGATGCTCCGCATCGGCGTTCTTGAGTGGGAAGACGGCGGCCGAAGGCCGCCTATGCCTCCCCCTTGCAGGGGGGAGGTATAAGAAGGCCATGCGCACCGACCTGTTCGACTTCGACCTGCCCACGGACCGCATCGCGCTGCGGCCGGCGAGCCCGCGCGACGCCGCGCGGCTCCTGGTGGTGCGGCCGGGCGGGGCGCCCGACTTGGAAGACCGAGGCGTTGGCGACTTGCCTGACCTGCTGCGGCCGGGCGACTGCCTGGTGGTCAACGACAGCAAAGTGATCGCGGCCCGGCTCAACGGAAGGCGGATCGGGCGCGGCTCGAGCGAGCCCTCGATCGAGGCAACCCTGCACAAGCGGCTCGACGGCTCGCATTGGCGCGCCTTCATTCTCGGGGCGAAGAAAGTGCAGGTCGGCGACATTCTGCGGTTCGGCACCGAGGGGCGGGTCTGTTTCCTCGGCGAGGTCGATGCTCAAGTTTTGCAAAAAGATGAAGGGGGCGAGGTAACTCTTTCATTTTCCTTCCATGGCCCAGTACTCGACCAGGCCATTGCCGAGCGCGGCGCAATGCCGCTGCCGCCCTATATCGCCTCCCGCCGCGCCCCCGACGAGCAGGACCGCAGCGACTACCAGACCGTTTTTGCCACGCCCGAGGGCTCGGTAGCGGCGCCGACCGCCGGCCTGCATTTCACGGAAAAGCTGCTGGCGCGGCTCAAGGAGCGCGGCGTGGCCTTGCATAAAGTGACGCTGCATGTGGGCGCCGGCACCTTCCTACCGGTGAAGGCCGACGACACCGAAGCCCACCAAATGCACGCCGAATTCGGCAGCGTGCCGGCCGAGGTGGCCGAGGCGCTCAATACGGCGCGCGCCAAGGGCGGTCGCATCGTCGCGGTCGGCTCGACTGCGCTGCGGCTGCTGGAAACCGCGGCCGGCGAAGACGGCCAATTGCGCGCTTTTGCCGGCGAAACCGCGATTTTCATCACGCCGGGTTACAAATTCCGCGCCGCCGATCTGATGCTGACCAATTTCCACCTGCCGCGCTCGACGCTGTTCATGCTGGTGGCGGCCTTCAGTGGGCTGGACGCCATGCAGCGGGCCTACCGCCACGCGATTGCGACCGGCTATCGGTTCTATTCCTATGGCGACGCCTGCCTGCTGTATCCGGCGTCCTACGGCGTCTGACCGACCCAAAATTGCCGTTCGGCCTGGAATTGCTTCACGTAACGGCTGTTGGGGACATCGCTCTGGGTCGACCCTTTGCCGATTGTGCCGTAGGCGGTCTTCTCGATCTCCCCAGATGGCGTCAGCCGCCAATAGATCGCGTATTTCTTGCTGGCCGGCATGAACATCAAGACGATCGTATTCTTCGCCGTCAGATTGGCCGCATGCCAGTCGCCGGCTTTATCGGTGACCGGCTGCTGGATGACCGGAACCTCCGCGTTGCCGAAGCCGAGGAATCCAGCCGACGCGCTGGCGAAGAGCAGCAGCGACAGCAAGAACACGCCGATTGAACTGAATGGCTTTCGCATACTGCCCCCGCTGTTATGAAATGAGAGGCTAGCAAATCAGCCGGCTCGCGCATACCCATCTGACGCTTGCAGCGCCGCCGCGGGGCTTGTCTTGCCGGTCGTGCTCTCTACAACGTGTCGACAATGTCCAACGCCTTCTCCTTCCGCCTGCAAACAACAGACGGCGCCGCGCGCCGCGGCGAGATCGTCACGCCGCATGGCCGCGTACAGACGCCGGCCTTCATGCCCGTCGGCACGCAAGCCACGGTGAAGGGGCTGATGCCGGAGGCTGTAGCGGCGACCGGCGCCGAGATCGTGCTCGGCAACACCTATCATCTGATGCTGCGGCCGGGCGCCGAGCGCATCGCAGCGCTCGGCGGCCTGCACGCCTTCATGAACTGGCCGCTGCCGCTCCTCACCGATTCCGGCGGCTTCCAGGTGATGTCGCTGTCGGCCTTGCGACGGCTCGAGGAGCACGGCGTCACCTTCCGCTCGCATCTCGACGGCGCCATGGTGGAACTCAGCCCCGAGCGTGCGATCGAGATCCAGGCGCTGCTCGGCGCTGATATTGCGATGCAGCTCGATGAGTGCATCGGGCTGCCGGCTAGCGCTGAGGAAATAGCGCGCGCCATGCAATTGTCGCTGCGCTGGGCCGAGCGCTGCAAACGCGCTTTCGAGGGCAGGGTGCGCGAGGGCTATGCGTTGTTCGGCATCGTACAGGGTGGCGACGATCCGGCGTTGCGCGCGGAAAGCGCCAAGGCGCTCACTGGCATCGGCTTCGAGGGCTACGCCATCGGCGGGCTCGCGGTCGGCGAGCCGCAAGAGGTGATGCTGAAGATCGTCGCCGAGACCGCGCCTATGCTGCCGCAAGACCGCCCGCGCTATCTGATGGGCGTCGGCACGCCCGACGATCTGCTGCAGGCGGTGGCGCGCGGCATCGACATGTTCGATTGCGTGCTGCCGACCCGCAACGGCCGCCACGGCATGGCCTTCACGCGCTATGGCTCGATCAATCTGGCCAATGCGCGCCACGCCAATGACGCTCGTCCGCTCGACGAGCAAAGCGCACATCCGACGGCGCGGACTTATTCGCGCGCCTACCTGCATCACCTGACCAAGGCCAATGAGCTTCTCGGCCAGGTGCTGCTCTCCACCATCAATCTCGCCTACTACCAGGCGTTGATGGCCGGCATGCGCGAGGCCATCGCGGCCAAGCGTTTCGCGGACTTTCAGGCTGCCACCAAGGCGCGGTGGGAGCAGGGCGATATTGCGACAATGTGAGAGGGCATCCGGGGTTGTCACGGTGCATCGCCTTGGCTAAAGGCAACGCATGAATGTTCACCCAGAATTCCTCGCCAAGCGCCGCAAGCCGCGCTTCAAGCTGCCGTCCGGCGCGACCGACGCCCATTGCCACGTGTTCGGGCCGGGCGACAAATTTCCCTATGCACCGAACCGGCGCTACACGCCGGAAGACGCGCCCAAGGAAATGCTGGCGGCGCTGCATGCGCATCTTGGTGTGGATCGTGCGGTGATCGTGCAGGCCAGCTGCCACAGCACCGACAACGCGGCGATGCTCGATTGCATCGCGTCGGACCCGAAACGCTATCGCGGCGTCGCCATCGTGGACGACAGCTTCAGCGACGCCGACTACGACCGGCTCGATGCCGGCGGCGTGCGCGGGGTGCGCTTCAATTTCGTCAAGCATCTGGGCGGCGCGCCCGACATGGGCGTGTTCAACCGCGTCATCGACCGCGTCAAAGGTCGTGGCTGGCACGTGGTGCTGCATCTTGACGCGCCCAACATCATTCCGCTCTCCGACACGATCCGGAAGCTGCCGCTGCCGTTCGTGATCGATCACATGGGCCGCGTGCCGTCGGCGGCCGGCGTCGAGCAGCCGCCGATGCGCGCCTTGATCGAACTTTCGGCCCATGAAAATTGCTGGATCAAGGTCTGCGGCGCCGAGCGCATTGCCATGCCGCCTTATACGGCGGCGGTGCCGATCGCCCGCGCCTTAGTCGAAGCGGCGCCCAGCCGCGTGCTGTGGGGCACCGATTTCCCGCACCCCAATGCTACCCATGCGGCCGACGAGGCCGACCTGGTCGATCTGCTGCCGCAATTTGCCGCAACCCCGCTGGCGCAACACTGCCTACTGGTGGACAATCCCGCCCGGCTTTATGGTTTCACCTCATAAGAAGAAAAAACGCAAAACTTCTGGGAGGATCACAATGAGGAAGATGTTTTTCGCGCTGCTGGCAGTGCCGGCGGCTTTACTGTTGACGCTGGCGCCGGTCAATCCGGCGCAGGCGAAATGGCCCGAGAAGCCGGTGCGGATCGTGCTGCCGTTCGGTCCCGGCGGCGTCGCCGACGTCACGTCGCGCATGCTGGCGGCCAAACTCACCGAAAAATTCGGCCAGCAGGTGGTGATCGAGAACATGCCCGGCCCGGGCGGCATCAACGCCGCGCGCACCGTGATCAACGCAGCCCCGGACGGCTACACCATGGCGCTCGTCACCAATGGCACCTCGATCAGCGTGGCGGCGTTCAACAAACTGCCGTTCGATCCGGTGAAAGACCTGGCGATGGTGTCGATGGTCGGCACCTTCGATCTGGTGTTCGCGGTCAATGCCGCGTCCGAATACAAGACGCTCGGCGATTTCATCAAAGCGGCGAAGGCTAACCCCGGCAAGTTCAATATCGGCACCACCTTGCTGGGCGGCACGCAAAATCTCGGCGCTGAATTGTTCAAAATCGTAGCCGACCTCAACGTGCAGGTCGTGCCGTACAAGAATTCGCCGGACATCGTGGTGGCGCTGTTTCGTAATGACGTGCAAATGATGATCGATTTTCCGCCCGCGGTTCAGGGCCAGGTCAACGACGGCAAGGTGCGCCTTTTGGCGAGTTCGTCGTCGCAGCGCTCGGCTTTACTGCCGAAGACACCGACCGTCGCGGAATCCGGCGTCAAGGACTACGAGGTGATCTCGTGGAACGGCATCGCGGCGCCGAAAGGCACGCCGCAGGACGTCATCGACGCCATGAACAAGGCCATGCACGAGGTGCTGGCGTCGCCCGAACTCAAGGCGCAATTCCAAAAGGTCGGCGTGGAAGCGCATGCTAGCACGCCGGCCGAGCTGATGGGCCGGCTCACGTCCGACATCAAGAAATGGGACGCGGTCATCGTCAAAGCCGGGATTGCGAAGAAGTAGCGGCAAACGGCGGTGACCCCGCGAATGCGGACGGCCTGAGCGGTACGAAATCTAAAACATTCCGTTATCCGCACGCTGGCGCATAATGCAGCGTGCTCTTCGCTAATGGGAGGTCGTCATGCCGCGGTTTTTTTCCTTCACTGGTGTGGGTGTTGTGTTTTTGGGCCTGTTTGGCTTCGTGGTTGCGGGTGCGGCGCAAGGCCAGAAAGTCGGCGCGCCGCCCGAAGCCAGCAACATGCGGCTCGCCGGGTACGACAACCTGCAACACCGCAGCGCCTACCAGTCCACCATCTTTCATCAGGGCAATCGGTGGATCGCCTATATCGGACATCACGGCGGCACCCACGACGTGCCGAAACCCGTCAATCCGCTGACCGGGCAGGCCGAATACAGCGGTACTTCGATCGTGGACGTGACCGATCCGGCGCATCCAAAATATCTGCATCATATTCCCGGCGAAGAGGGCCTCGACGAGCAGGGCGGCGCGCAGATGGCGCGCGTCTGTTCCGGCCTGAAAAGCGATCCCAGCAAGGTTTATCTACTGCGCACCTTCGGCAATTCGGCGCACGAAATCTGGAATGTCACCGACCCCGCAAATCCGGCGCTTGTCACGCGCATTTCCGGCATCAAAGGCACGCACAAGAACTTTTGGGAGTGCGATACCGGCATCGCCTATATCGTCTCCGGCGCGCCGGACTGGCGGACCAACCGGATGACGCAGGTCTATGACCTCAGCGACCCCGCGCATCCGGTGAAGATCCGGGACTTCGGGCTGGTCGGCCAGCAGCCAGGCGCTACCGGGCCGGTGCCGGCGCCAGTGCACGGCATGATCTCGATGGGGCCGCAAGGCAACCGCATCTATTTCGGTTACGGCACCAACAAAGGCGGCGTTGTGCAAATCATCGACCGCCGCAAGCTGTTGCAAGGGCCGAAGGAGCCGACGCCCGACAATCTGCGCTATCCGGTAGTCGGGCAGTTCGAAATGTCACCGCTCAATGGCGCACACACGACCTTCCCGCTCGGCACGATGCCGATCCAGGAATTCGCCAAGGATCATGAGGGCAGCATGCGCAACATGATCATGGTCGTGGACGAGCAGATCAAGAACGAATGCGACGAGCCGCGGCAGATGGTGTGGTTCGTGGACGCGACCGTCGAGCAAAAGCCGATGGTGGTGTCGCATTTCACCGTGCCGGAGGCGAGCGGGAATTTCTGCCAACGCGGCGGCCGCTTCGGCTCGCATTCATCGAACGAGAGCATGGCGCCGGTGTTTTATCGCAAGCTCGCCTTCGTGACCTGGTTCAACGCCGGCCTGCGGGCGATTGACATCCGCGATCCTTATCGGCCGCGTGAGGTCGGCTATTTCATTCCGTCAATCACCGAGGCGACCGAGAAGCGTTGCGTCAAGGTGGACGGCCAGGACCGCTGCAAGGTGGCAATCCAGAGCAACAATGCCGAAACCGACGAGCGTGGATATATTTATGTGGTCGATCGCGCCAATACCGGACTGCACATCCTGGAGCTCACCGGCGAGGCGCGGCAGATCGCGGGATTGCCCTGAGCGGCGCGATTATTATTTTATTGCTTGCGTGTGATCTTGTCCGACCTTCCTTCGCCCGCCGAAGCGGGCTTCGCACTCGGGTCCGGCCTTTGGCCAGCCCGAGCACAGGCTTCGGCGGGAAACAGGTTCCCATCCCGGATCAATTCGAGGACAAGCTTTTCGGGATCACGCGCTACGGCCCGCCGTACAGCCAGGCGATGCCATCGTAGCTTTGCTGTGGCGTGCGGCCGGCCAGCGCCAGCTCGCGCAATTCGGCGGTCACTCCGCGCGCGTGATAGAACTCACCATAGACGCGCGCCATCACCTGGGTGCGGCCGGTGCGCAAGTAGCGCGCCTGCTCGTAGGCCTTGAATGCGGCCGGCAGATCGTTCGGCGTCGCCGCTACTTTTTCCGCCAGCACTACCGCGTCCTCGGTCGCCATGCAGGCGCCTTGCGCGAGATATTGCAGCATCGGATGGGCGGCATCGCCGAGCAAAGTGACGCGGCCTTTCGACCATTCCTTGACCGGCTCGCGATCGCACAGCACCCACATGCGCCAGGTTTCGATGCGCTCGAGCATGCGCAGCACTTCCGGGCGCTGGCCTTTGAAATGCTCCCACAGCAGTTCGGCGCTGCCTTCCTCGTTCCAGCCTTCCTCGTAGCGGTCGGAGTGGAACACCGCGACCAGGTTATAGAGTTCGCCCCGGCGCAGCGGATAATGCACGAAATGAGTGCGCGGGCCGGCCCACAACACCACGTCGGGCCGCCACAGATCCTCCGGCACCTCGGAGCGCTTGAGCACGGCGCGATAGGCGATGTGGCCGCACACCCGCGGCTTGCCGTCGCCGACGATGCGCTCGCGGATTTTAGACCACATGCCGTCGCAGCCGATCAGCGCGCGGCCCTCGACCCGTTCGCCGGCTTCGAGCGTGACGACGACACCGTCGCCGCGCTGCTCGAAGCCGTCGACGCGCCGGCTGGTTTCCAGCGTGATCAGGGGGCTGCCCTGGCAGGCTTTCAAGAAGGTGCCGTGGATGTCGGCGCGATGAGTGACCGCATAGGGTTGCCCGAAGCGCTCGAAGAACGCCGGGCCGAGCGGGACCTGGGTGATCAGCTTGCCGGTGAGCGCATCGCGCATTTCCTGCGCCGGCGGACGGTNNTGGATGCCGGCGCCGACCTCGCGGAATTCGGGCGACTGCTCGAACACCCGCACCGCAAAGCCCTGGCGCGCCAGCGCGAAGGCTGTGACTAGGCCGCCGATGCCGCCGCCGGACACCAGAAACGGCGCTGAGCCACCATTCGAGAGGGCCATGATCGCTCCCAAGGAAACACTTATCGAAGCTTAAAACGCTGGCGTGCCGGACGCAAAAGCCCCACCGGCTCGCCCAACGAAAAAGGCCGCCGGCTTTGGCCGGCGGGCTTCATGTCGCAACGGTCGGTTGCTTATTTCGTCAATTGGCCGCGGATTTCGCCGCCTTTGTTGGCCGCGGTGTGGATGTTGACGTACATGTCGCTGTCCACCAGGGCCTTGGCCTGGGCGTCATTGAGCGTGGCCGAGCCTTCGAACGCGGGGCCGTTCGGGCTGATTGGAACCATCACGCCGGCATTTTTGCCTTCCGGCGCGGGCCCGTGGAAATGAGCCGCGGTGGCCGGACCGGTCAGGCCGCTATAGCTGCCTTTCCAGGTCAGCTTCTTGCTGTCGGAGTCGTAGGTCGCGGTGACCGAGCCGGTCGCGGCCACGGTGTTCGGGGGCACTTCGCTCTTGCCGCTCAGGCTGGCTTTGAAATTCGTCATCGCCGCCATGGACGGCGTGGCGAACGCGAGCGCGCCGGCGAAGGCGATTGCGGCCGCGGTGGACCGCAGGATGGTCGATGTCATGTTTGCTCCTCCCCTTGGATCAGGCCTTGGTCAGCCTGTTGGAATAACACCGCATCCTAGCAGCTATTCCGGCCCGTGAGGGATCAATGAGTCGTGAGCGGGATGGCGGTGGTGGTGCCTTCCCCGCAGCTGTCGCATTCCCAGTGGTGGCGGATTTCGCCGCCTTCGACGAATTCCGACATATAGGGGGCGATCATCTCGTCGCCGCAGTGCGGGCAGCGCACCGGCGCGGAGAAGAAGCGGATACCGGCGAGCTTTGGCCTGTAGCTATGGAGCTGCATGGTCGAGGTCTCCTCTGGATCGTTTCCCACCCTGGTGGTTAGAGGGTCATCGTGGCGAGGGCGCGACCCTTTGGTGAAACTGTGGTGACCGGAACTATAAGTTTCGTGGCACGACATGGCGTAGCCGCGGCGTAAATTTACGCCGCAAACGTCGGTGAAACGAGTCTTTCGCGGCGTTACGGCCAACGCAAAGTGCACTGCGGCGAACAAATTTTCGACGATTTTGTTAATGGGCGGCAACGCTATAAATAGCCAGGAATCCTGATAGACAGGGCGACGTGATTTGAAAGAACAAGTGGGTGTGAAATGTCGAAACAAGCGATGCGCGAAGAGTCGGAACGGCTGGTGCGAGAGGCGATGGAGAAAAAGTCCATCTCCATCAAAAAGGGCGATACGCGGATTGAGGCCAAATGCGGAAAGTGCGGCACAATCAATAAAGTCACGGCGGCTCCTGGGGAGACCCGCGTGAAGTACAAATGTAAGGAATGCGGGCATCAGCAAAACGCGCTGTGATGTCGCCGCGCGATCGCTTCAATCGATCATTCTAAAGTGTCAGGGAACTGGTGAGCGCGCCGGGACTCGAACCCGGGACCACTTGATTAAAAGTCAAGTGCTCTACCATCTGAGCTACGCGCCCTTTAGCTTTGCGCATGGTCTTATCCGACCTTGCTTCGCCCGCCGAAGTGGGCTTCGCGAAGGCGGGAAACCGGTCGGGGATCATGCGCTGCGCGCGGGTTTACGGGCGCTGCTATGCCCGGTCAATAGGCGGATTTCACCCGTTTCTTGAACTCGCTCCCGGCGCCTTCAGTTTGCTACACTGCGAGAGCAAGGAGCTCGATTATGCCGATCGTCAACCGCATCGCCGACCTGCATGGCGAAATCACCGCCTGGCGGCACGATCTGCATGCCCACCCGGAGCTCCTCTATGACGTGCAGCGCACGGCGGCCAGCGTCGCCGAAAAGCTCAAAGACTTCGGCTGCGACGAAGTGGTGCCCGGCCTCGGCCGCACCGGCGTGGTCGGCGTCATCCATGGCCGCAAGGGCAAGTCCGACAAGGTGATCGGCCTGCGCGCCGACATGGACGCGCTGCCGATCGAGGAGGCGACTGATCTGCCGTACAAGTCGACGGTGCCGGGCAAGATGCACGCCTGCGGCCATGACGGCCACACCGCCATGCTGCTGGGCGCCGCGCGCTATCTGGCCGAGACGCGCAATTTCGCCGGCACCGCGGTGGTGATCTTCCAGCCGGCCGAGGAGGGCGGCGCCGGCGGCAAGGCCATGCTCGACGACGGCATGATGGAGCGCTTCGGCATCAACGAGGTCTACGGCATGCACAATTATCCCGGCATGCCGCTCGGCCAATTCGGCCTGCGTGCCGGGCCGCTGATGGCGGCGGCCGATCATCTGTCGATCGACATCGAAGGTGTCGGCGGGCACGCCGCGCGCCCGCAATTTTCCGTCGATACCGTTTTGGTGGGCGCGCAGATCATCAATAACATCCAGTCGGTGGTGTCGCGCAACGTCGATCCGCTGGAGGCGGCGGTGGTGTCGATCTGCCTGTTCCAGGCCGGCAATACCGACAACGTCATTCCGCAGACCGCCAAGCTGCGCGGCACCGCGCGCAGTCTCACGCCCGCGGTGCAGGATTTGCTGGAGAAGCGGCTGCGCGAGGTGGTAGAAGGTACCGCCAAGCTGCATGGCGCCAAGGTGAAGTTCAGCTACCGGCGCGGCTATCCGGTGCTCAAGAACCACGCCGCGCAAACCGAGTTCGCGGCTTCCGTCGCCGCCGGTATCGCCGGCAAGGATAAGGTGAATACGGCGCTGGCGCCGGTGATGGGGGCGGAGGATTTCTCCTTCATGCTCAATGCGCGGCCCGGGGCTTTCATTTTTGTCGGCAATGGCGACAGCGCGGGGCTGCACCACCCGGCCTATAACTTCAACGACGACGTGATCCCGATCGGGACCTCGTATTGGGTCAAGCTGGTGGAAACGGCGTTGCCGGGTTGACGCATGATCCAGAAAAGCATGTCCTCGGCGTGATCGGGGATGGGAACCGGTTNNTGCGCAAGAAAACGCGCGACTAGGCCGTGAACCCGTACACGCACAGACAAAAGCTGACATGCCTCGGTCGCGGTGAAGTTGATTGGGAAGGGGCAGCATTGCTGTCTGATTCAGATCAACGACATAAGTAGCAGAAGATCGATTGTGGCTGGTCATGGAAAGGCAATTGGTCCGCTATTTCCTTGCACTTTGTGATAAACAACACTTTACGTGCGCTGCAAAGCGCTGCGGAGAAGCGCAGAGAAATCCAGGCTGAAGGCCTCAGCGCGTGACAAGTGGCGACGAATGAAAAGCTGGGTCGTGGTCAACATTATAATCTTGGAGCAACAGCGATGAGAAAGCTGCTTTACAAATCGGGCACCGGGTTCGGCCTCGCATTGCTTTCCCCCGCAGTACTTGCTGCTACTTTGGACCAGGAACAGACGGCCCTTTTTGGCCAAGTTCAAATGTATGTGCTCATTGCATTCGTGATCATCGTCGCCGCCGGCGTGTACTTCATGCGATCACGGGACAAGCGCCAGACTCCATTGAACGAAATATTCAAGAAGGGCGAAGCGATACATTCAGTTGGACCCGATACCCTAGTCACCGAGTGCGTGCGCTTGATGACCGCCAGTAAAATCGGTGCCCTGATCGTCATGGATGGCGAACGACTGATAGGCATCTTCACAGAGCGGGATGCGCTGAACAAAGTGCTGGCGGGTGGCCTTGATCCACGCAACACGAAAGTGTCCGCGGTGATGACGAAGGACCCATACTGCATTCCTCCGACGACGACGGTTGATGACGCGATGAAATTGATCAGCAAGCGGCGATTCCGGCACCTGCCGATTGTGGACAACGGCAAGGTGCTCGCCGTTGTATCGAGCGGAGATCTAACCCACTGGTTGGTGCAGGACCGGATGGGAGAGGTTCAGGAACTTGTCGATCTTGCCGCCCGGTCCTAATCGCCGCCGCTGCTTGCCAATCTCGGTTTATGAGTCCACGGCCTACGGCACCAGCTCGGGGCGCTTGGCAACCGGTGCCGGCGTGGGCTCCGGCTGCCGGGCGATGAGTTCGCCGACGCGCGCCTCGAGTGCCCGCCAAGTCGCGAAATCGTTGAGCGGCGTGCGCTCGAATAGGGCCAGCCCAACCGCCGCGATGAACGGCAGGCTCTGCACCAGCAACACGGCGGCGAAAATATTGATCTCGCGCACGTCCTTGATGTTGGTCGCGACCAGCACCACCGCGCCGAGGATCAGCAGGCCCGCCAGCACCGCCTCCCAGAACGCGTGGAAATCCGTGCTGCGCCGCAGGCCGCCCTTGGAGGTGCGCACGAACGGCAGATGATCCTTGATCACGCCGAAGCCGACCGCGCGCGCCACTGTCCACTGCACCGACATGGCGGCGAACACCGAGCCGGTCAACTGGCCCGGGCCGCTGCGCACGCGCAGCCGATACAGCGTCACGAAATGCGCCAGCGAAATGGTGAAGCTGGCGATGATCGGGATGGTGAGAATGCGGTCGGGCACCGCGATGTCGAGGAAGGCGACGACCGGCACCCAGATGATATTCAACATGGCGACCACGACGCCGAGACTTTCGGCGCCCAGCCAATTGAGCCAGCCGAGCCCGAATTCGCGCTTCTGGTCGCCGGTGAGCAGGCTGGCGCCGGGCAGGAAACGGCGCCAGTGCTTCTTCAGGATCTGGAATCCGCCATAGGCCCAGCGGTGGCGCTGCTTTTTGTACGCCTCGAAGCTGTCGGGCAGCAGGCCGTAGCCGTAGCGCTTATTGGTGTAGTGCGCGCGCCAGCCGAGCTCGAGCAGCGTGAGGCCGAGATCGGTATCTTCGCAAATCGTGTCGCTCGACCAGCCGCCGGCGGCTTCCAGCGCGGCGCGCCGGATCAGGCACATGGTGCCGTGCACGATGATGGCGTTGTATTCGTTCCGCTGCACCATGCCGATGTCGAAGAAGCCGGCATATTCGCCGTTCATGGCGTGGTGCATGACGCTGCGCTCGCCGTCGCGGTGATCCTGCGGCGCCTGCACCAGCGCGACTTTGGGATCGCGGAACAGCGGCACCAGGTCCTTGAGCCAGTCCGCCTGCACGACATAGTCGGCGTCGATGACGGCGATCACCTCGGCGTCGGCCGCGGTGTGCACCATGGCGAGCCGCAAGGCGCCGGCCTTGAAGCCTTGCAGATTGTCGGCATTGACGAACTTGAAGCGCTCGCCGAGCGCGCGGCAGTGCTCCTCGATCGGCAGCCAGAGCGCCGGATCGGGCGTGTTGTTGATCACCACCACGCATTCGAAATTCGGATAGTCGAGGCGGCCGACCGCGTCGAGCGTCTGCTTGAGCATGTCCGGCGGCTCGTTGTGCGCGGGAACATGAATCGAAACTTTCGGTGCCGCCGCCTCGGGCGCCAGCGGCGGGGCGTCGATCAGCCGCAACGGTTCGCGGCCAAAAGCGATCATGGCGACTTCATCGATGCGCGCCAGCGCGATGATGATCAGCGGGATCAGCAATAGGACGCCTAAGCCCAGCGCGAAGGCGGCGCCGGGCACGAAATAATGTCCGTTCCAAAAGGCGAACACGGCGGCGGACCAGGCGCCGACCACATTGGCGGCGGCAACCAGCGTGATCGACTGCCACAACGTCACCGCGCTCATCGCCAAGAGCGGCAGCGACAGCAGCAGGCTCACCAGCAAGGCGATGCCGGCAAGTTTCCAGTGGTCGGGACCGGTGATGGTGCCGGTCCAATTGAATTTCGGAGCACGCGACGCGTCGAACAGTCCCCAATAGGGACCGACGCCGCCTTCGAAGATCTTCCACGGCTGATCGATCGCTTCGACGATGTTGTAGTCGATGCCATAGGTCTCGGCGCGCGAGACGAAATCGCGCAGCACGACCGCCTGCTCGATGCGGCCGGGCTCGGCGTCCTTGAGATTATAGCCCGCGCTCGGCCAGCCGAACTCGGCGATGACGACGCGCTTGCCGGGATAGGCTTGGCGCAGCTTTTCGTAGATCAGGATCGCCTGATCGACGGCTTGCTTGTCGGAGAAGCCTTCCCAATAGGGCAGGATGTGCGCGGCGATGTAGTCGACTTGCGAGACCAGCTCGGGATGCTCGATCCAGACATGCCAGATTTCGCCGGTGGTGACCGGCACGTTGGTCGAGCGCTTGACCCGCTGGATCATCGGGATCAGGTCGCTCACCTTCTGCTCGCCGCGGTAGATGGTTTCGTTGCCGACGATGATGCCGTTGACATTGCTGTGGCGCTTGGCGAGTTCGATCACCGAGAGGATTTCGCGCTCGTTGCGCTCTTGGTGCTTGTCGATCCAGGCGCCGATCGTGGCCCGCAGGCCGAATTCAGCGGCGATGCCGGGCACCAGCTCGACGCCGCCGGTGGACGAATAGGTACGGATGGCGCGGGTCAGCGGCGCCAGCTGCTGGAGGTCGGCGCGAATTTGCGCGGCCTGCGCTTGCGTTCCGGAATCTGGATGGGCGGTGCCGCCAAACGGCGCATAGGAAACGCTGGCGAGTTGGCCTTCGACGTTGGGTGCGCTCAGGTGATCCTGTGCGAGAGCCCACAATCCAGCTTGCACGCACGCCACGAGGGCGATCACGGCAGCAACGGAGCGCATAACCTTACAACCAACTGGGGCTGGATGGCAGACCCTTGAACCCGTCCCCTGGGCTCAGCCAAAAGCTCAATCTACAGCGAAACAGAATAGCTCGGCATCAGGTATCCATTCAAGTAATGACCGCTCATGGCAATTCCTTGTCAGACGCATGGCGCGAACAATTTATTTCGACATCAAGGCAACGCCGATCAGCGGGGGATAGTTCCGCCTGATGTGGCGGCCGGAGGCTGGGCGGCAGCGGCCGCCGCCGGGGCGGGGGCGGGGGCAAGCCCCGGATTGAGCCAGCAGACGTGGACCCGGCCGTTCAGGCTATCCTGGGCCTTGGGGTCGATAGGGCCCTGCCGCACAAGACAGCGGAAAGTGGCCTGGATATGCGAGTTCGGGCAGCCGAAGCGGTCGTAAAGGTCGAGGTGGCGGAAGGCGGTATCGAGGTCGTCCCGCCACATCAGGCTGACCACTCGGCGGCCCAGCCAGACGCATTCCGGGTTGCCGGCCGGCCCGGTGAGCAGGCGCGCCGCCTCGGCGATTTCGTCGATGCTTTTCTGGCCTTCCTTGGCGTTNNGTGGCGGCAAAACTCAAGGCTGCCACGCAGAACGCAGCACGCAATACGCGCAACAAGGATACTAACGGCATAGTCCCGCCGGTGTTGATGGAAGCCGCCCGCCCGATATCCAGTCTGCTATGCGACCGGATTGGGACGCGATTACGGCGTTTCCTGCCGGCCGCCCCGGCGTTGCTTGTCTCAAAAACACGCACTCTCGAACCGAAGCCACCTTGGAGCGAATTTCCCAGCAGCAGGACTTGCTGTTCAAGACTTGGCCCCAACGGCCCGGCTTTGTCCAGCGCCTCCCGGACGTTTGCTTAAGAGGTGGGGCGACCTTGGCAGCGGCAAATGCGCGCTATAAGCCGTTCCGGGGGCTCTTTATTCCCGCCGGAACGGGTTCACGCCGATGCGCCTTGGTCTAGCCTGCCTCGCTTTGTCGGTGGCGGTTATCGGCGGCACCTGGGCCTGGCTCGGCGCCCCGGTGCCGATGCCGCAATCACCCTTGCTGGCCAGTGAAAAGCTCTATTGCCTGTCCTACGCGCCGTTCCGGGGCGGCCAGACCCCGCTCGACCTCGCCACGCATATTTCGGCGGCGCAGATCGAGGACGATTTGTCGCGGCTGGCCAAAATAACCGATTGCGTGCGGACCTATTCGGTCGACTTTGGCCTCGACCAGATCGCCGGGATCGCGGCCCGCCACGGCCTCAAGGTGATGCAGGGCCTCTGGCTGTCGAGCCATGCGGACAGGAACCGCGAGCAGATCGAAACCGCGGTGGCGTTGGCCAACCGCTATCCCGGCACGATCCGCGCGCTGGTGGTCGGCAACGAGGTGCTGTTGCGCGGGGAAATGTCGGCCGAGGATCTCGCCGCCACCCTGCGCGCGGTGAAGGCGCGCGTGACCGTGCCGGTGACCTATGCCGATGTGTGGGAGTTCTGGCTGCTAAACCGCGACGTCGCCGGCGCCGCCGACTTCATCACCATTCATATCCTGCCCTATTGGGAGGACTTTCCGATTCCGGCGCGCACCGCCGCCGCGCATGTGGAGTCGATTCGCCGCCGCGTGCTGGCCGCCTTTCCCGGCAAAGAGGTGATCATCGGCGAGGTCGGCTGGCCGAGCGCCGGGCGCATGCGCGCGGGTGCGCTGCCGTCGCCGGCGAACCAGGCGCGCGTTATCCAGGACGTGTTGGCGCTGGGCAAGCGCGAAAATTTCCGCGTCAACGTGATCGAAGCCTTCGATGAGCCGTGGAAGCGCGCGCTCGAAGGCACCGTCGGCGGCCATTGGGGCCTGCTCGACGATGCGACGCGCACAGCAAAATTCGCATGGGGCGAGGCGGTCTCCGATCATCCCTATTGGAAGGGGCAGGCGGCGGGTGGAATTCTGCTCGCGCTGATCGTGTTCGGTGCCGCCTTCGCGGTGCGGCGCGACGCCCCGCCCACGCATTGGCTGGCGGTGACGGCGAATGCGATCGCCGGCGGCACGCTGATCGGCTGGAGCATCGCCAATGTGCCGGTTGAATCCCTGGGCTTAAGCGGTTGGCTGCGGTCGCTCGCTTTCGTCGGCGTCGCGTTGCTGGCGCCGCCGAGCTTAAGCGCGGCGGTGATGCGCGGCACGCCGCTGCCGCGTTTCTCAGCGCTGCTCGGTCCCGCCACTGAGCGCGTGCGCGATCCGCTCGCGCTACTCACCGGCGCGCTGATGATCGCAACCACGCTGCTCGCGCTGTTGGTCGCGCTCGGCCTGGTGTTCGACCCGCGCTACCAGGATTTTCCGTTCGCGCCGTTCAGCGCGGCGGTGGTGCCGTTTTTTATGCACAGCGTGACGATGCCGCAGCCGCGCGGCCGCCAAGTTCTCAACAGATTTGGCGCCGCCGAATTGGCCGGCGCCGGCGTGCTCGCGCTGTCGGTGCCTTACATCGCGCTCAATGAAAGTTTCGCGAACTGGCAGTCGCTCTGGCTGTGCGCGGCGCTCGCCGCGTTGGC
>PKXB01000234.1 GCA_003133345.1 Hyphomicrobiales bacterium
ACGCAGATCGTGCTGCCGGCGGCACTGCCGCAGATCATGACCGGCTTGCAGGTGGCGCTGCCGCTGTCGCTGATCGTGGCGGTGGTGGCCGAGATGCTGATGGGCGGCTACGGGCTGGGCGGCGCCATGATGACGGCCTCGCGCTTCGCCAATTCCACCGGCGTGTTCGCCGGTATCGTCGAGATCGCCGTGGTCGGCTACGGCCTGGTCAAGGCGATGGCGCTGATCCGCCGGCGGCTGTTGATCTGGCACCAGGAAGCCAATGAGCCGACCACGGCGTGATTGAAATATTTGCAGACCGCCCGCCGATGGTGTGGGATACTGCTCAAGGGTAAAAAAGAACAAAACGTCGCCAAAGGGGAACGCTTTGACCGAGCTGGCAACGCCGCTGCAAGGCGCGCGGCAAGAGACGCGTGCCGGTCGTCACCGCGGGGTTCTGGCCGCGGCTTGGGTTTTGTCGCTGCTCGCGATCCTGACGTTCCTGGTCGTTTACCCGCTTCTCACCCTGCTGCTCGGCGCGCTCACCGACACTAATCCGGTGGTCGAGGGCTTCAGCCTGGCCCACCTCTCGATCACCAACTTCCTCACCGTGCTGAGCAATCCGAATGTCGGCGAGGCGCTGTTCAACACACTGGTCGCCTGCGGCGGCGGAACTTTGATCGCGGTGGCGATCGGACTGACGTTTT
Source organism: Hyphomicrobiales bacterium (assembly GCA_003133345.1). Lineage (GTDB taxonomy): Bacteria > Pseudomonadota > Alphaproteobacteria > Rhizobiales > Xanthobacteraceae > Pseudolabrys. The sequence continues at coordinate 687 of PKXB01000234.1, forward strand.
CCTGGATCGTGGTGCGCACCAACACGCCGTTCAAGCGCTTCATCGCGGCGGCCAGCATTCTGCCGCTGTTCGCGCCGCCGCTGGTCGCCGGCGTCGCCTGGACCATTCTCGGCTCGCCCAAGACCGGCCTGATCAACATCATGTTCAAGTGGCTGCATCTCGATTTGCACGTCGATTTTTATTCGTTGCCGGGATTGGTCTTCGTGTTCGGCATTTATTACGCGCCCTACGTCTACATGTTCACCGCCTCGGCCTTGCGCAACATGGAACCGAACCTGGAAGAGGCCGCCGAAATTTCCGGCGCCAGCGCCTTCGCCACGCTGTTTTCGGTGACGTTCCCGCTGATCATGCCGGCGATCATCTCCGGCATGCTGCTGTCGTTCATCGTGATGCTCGGCATCTACGGTATTCCGGCGGTGCTCGGCGCGCCGACCAACATCAACGTGCTCACCACCTACATCTTCAAGCTCACCAACTGGTCGCCGCCGCTCTACAACACCGCGGCGGCGGTCGCGATCATCCTCATGGTGGTGACCGGGGCGCTGGTTTTTCTGCAGCAGAGGGTGGTCAGCGGGCGCAGCTACGTCACCGTCGCCGGCAAGGCTTACCGCCCGCGCAATCTCGATCTCGGGCCGTGGCGCTGGCTCACCTTCGGCTTCGGCATCACCTATCTGATCGTCGTCGCCGTGCTGCCAACGCTGGCGCTGATCGTGGCGGCGTTCCGCAAATTCATGTTCATCCGCGATGCCGCCAGCCTGTTCGACATGAAGCAATACTCGCTGATGCACTTCCACAGCATCTTCGACAATCCGCTCACGCTGAATTCGATCTACAACGCGGTCGAGGTCGGCGTCATCACCGCGCTGGCGGGCGGCGCGCTCGCCTTCGCCATCGGCTACACGATTCACCGCACGCACGTGCCGGGCCGCCGCTCGATCGACCTGTTGTCGACCTTGCCAGTCGCCATTCCCGGTCTGGTGATCGGCGTCGCCTATCTGTGGGCCTGGATCGGCATTCCGGGCGGGCTTTACGGCACCCTCTGGATTCTCGCGCTTGCCTTTATCGCCCGCTTCATGCCGGATACGGTCAAGGCATTGTCGACTTCATTCCTGCAGATTCATCGCGAATTGGAAGAAGCGGCCTGGGTCTGCGGCACCGGGATGCTCCGCACCATCCGCACCATCGTGTTGCCGCTCGCCAGCCCCGGCGTAATCGCGGCGATGACGCTGCTGTTCGTGCTGGCGATCCGAGAATTGGGCTCGTCGCTGTTTCTCTACACCAGCAACACCATGGTAATGTCGGTGCTGCTGCTCGACTACTACGAAGGCGGCAATCTCGGAAAGACGGCTGCATTCAGTCTGGTGCAGACGGTCTTGCTCGGTGTGCTGATTGGGGGCGCAAACTGGCTATCGAGAGGGGCGGCGCAGGGTAGCGTGGCCCGCACCGGATGACGAAAACGAAAACCAAGGGAGGATTGGCTATGAAGAAAAAAATCGTTGCCAAGATCGTTACAATGGCCGGCATCGCCGGCCTTGCCATCGCGCTGGCGGCGCCGGCCATGGCGCAGCAGGAATTCGGCTCGTCCGAGCTGATCGCGGCGGCCAAGGCCGAAGGCAAGCTGGTCTACTACACGGCGAACTTCGCCGAGGTGGAACAACAAGTCATCAACGCCTTCAACAAGCGCTTTCCCGAGATCAAGGTCGAGATGGTGCGCGCGCCAGGCGGCCAGTTGATCACCCGCGTGAAGACGGAAGCCGCGGCCGGCAAACTGATCGCCGACGTGGTCGATCATTCCGACCGCGCGCTCATGCTGCCGCTGGTCGACATGTTCCAGGACTACGCGCCGCCCAACGCCGCCGACTACCGGCCGGACGCGCAGATCTCGCCCAAGCTGTGGCCGCGCGCCACGCTGGTATGGTCGATCGCCTACAACACCGAGCTGGTGAAAAATCCGCCCAAGACCTGGATGGATCTGACCAAGCCGGAATACGACAAGATGACCGGCCAGGTATTCGCCCAGTCCGGCGGCACCACCTGGACCCGCATCATGTTCGAGCGCCAAGTGCTCGGCGAGGATTACTGGAAAAAGCAGGCCGCGACCCACCCCATTCTTTATCCCTCCGGCGCGCCGATGGCGGACTCGATGGTGCGCGGCGAAGTCGCGATGGGCCCCCTGCTCTACAATGCGATCTATCCGAAGCAGAAGGATGGCGCGCCGATCAAGATTTTCTTCCCGCCCGAGGGCGTGCCGGTCAATCCTTATTCCAGCGGCATTCCGAAGACCGCCGCCCATCCCAACGCCGCCAAGCTGTTCCTCAACTGGTGCCTGTCGAATGAGGGCCAGACCTTCATGATCAAGGAGCTGGGCAATCTCACCTCGCTCAAGGTGGCGCCGGTCTATCCGGAAGGCTTTGATCCCAAGGTGGTCAAGGTCTGGTTCCCGAACTTCGACGAGTACGTGAAGCTGCATGGGCCTTGGGTTGCGGAATGGGATAAGACCTTCGGTTACCGCCAGTGACCGCGGCGCACGTGAAGCCAAAGTGAAACCATGACGGCGACGCTTGACGTCACTGATCTGCGCAAGCAGTTCTCGGTCGGCCGGCCGGCAATCGACGGCGTGAGCTTCGCCGTGCCGGCTGGCGAGATCGTGGTCCTGCTCGGCCCCTCGGGCTGCGGCAAGACCACGACCTTGCGCTGCGTCGCCGGGCTCGAGCACCCGACCGCCGGCACCATCAGCATCGCCGGCCGCGTGGTGTCATCGCCCGCGCATGGCATTCTGCTGCCGCCGCGGCTGCGCGACATCGGCATGGTGTTTCAATCCTACGCGGTATGGCCGCACATGACGGTACGGCAGAACGTGGTCTATCCACTCAAGCACCGCAAAATCCGGCGCGCCGACGCTGGCCGCATGGTAGACGAGGTGCTGGAACTGGTCGGCCTGTCCGAATATGCCGACCGGCCGGTGGTCGCGTTGTCGGGCGGCCAGATGCAGCGCGTGGCGCTGGCGCGCAGCATCGTCTACCGNNCACGACCAGGCCGAGGCGGTCGTGCTCGGCGACCGCATCGGCGTGATGCGCGACGGCAAGCTGCTGCAAATGGGCACGCCGGACGAAATCTACAACCGGCCGGCCGATCTGTTCGTGGCCAACTTCACCGGCGCCACCAACGAGATCGTCGGGACCTTGCTCGAGCGCAACGGCGCGTTCGGCGTGGTCGATATCGGCGGCGGCAATCGCGTCGAGGCGTCGCTCGTGCACGGGATCGGGCCGGGCGAGAAGGTGCGCATCGCGTTACGGCCGGAAAATATCGCGCTCGGCGCGCATAACGGCAGCAACGCGTTTCGTGCGCGCGTGCTCGATCGCCGCTATCAGGGCACGCAGACCGTCTACGACATCGATCTCGCCGGCCACCGCCTGGAAGCGCTCGAACTCGGCACCGCCGCGCGTCACGGTATCGGCGCCGACACGCAGGCCACGCTGCCGCGCGACGCGCTGTGGGCTTATCACGACCAGGGCACCGCGCGCGACCCGTAATCTGTACCGCATGGCGGGTAAAACGCCGCATCCATGAGGCTTGCCAAAATCGGTTGAACGCCCGACAATCTTTTCTTTCGCGGTGTGAAGCTTGCCTTTGTAAACGCGCAAGCGCGGCGAAACTGGGAGGAAACGATGCGCCTCATGAAACTCGCACTGGCCGGCGTGTGTGCGCTCGGCTTGCTCAGTGCCGGCACCGCCAACAGCGCCGAGCCGGTGAAAATCCGCATGTCGTGGGTGGCCCCGATCGCCAACTGGGGCTCGATCGTTCTCGAGAAGAAGGATCTCGCCCAGCACTTGGGCAAGTCTTACACGCTCGAGTCGATCCATTACCAGGGCACGCCGCAGACGATCACGGCGATCGCCAACAACGAGCTGGAGGTCGCCAGCCTGGCCTATTCCTCGCTCGCCATCGCCATCGAAAACGCCGGGCTCGACGACATCCGCGTCATTGCCGATGAATTTCAGGACGGCGTGCCCGGCTACTACAGCGGGCAGTTTTACGTGCGCAAGGACAGCGGCATCAACAAGGTCGAGGACCTCAAGGGCAAGGTGATCGGCACCAATGGCGGCGGCAGCGCCATCGACGTCGCCATCCGCGCCATGCTGCACAAACACGGCCTCGAGGAGAAGCGCGACTACACCATGCTCGAAGGCCCACTGCCGGCGATGCCGGCCATGCTGCTGGAGAAGAAGGTGGACCTCATTCCGGCGGTGCTACCGTTCTCGTTCAATCCCAAGCTCAGGGAAGAAGGCAAGGTCCTGTTTGAGCAACGCGACGTGCTGGGCGTCACCCAGATGATCATGTTTACCGCGCGCAAGTCGTTCATCGACAAGAACCGCGCCGCCATGGTCGATTTCATGGAGGACATGCTGCGCATCGTGCACTGGTACCTCGATCCGAAAAACCACGACGAGGTCGCCCAGATCGCCTCCAAGATCACCAAGGCGCCGCCGGAGCGGTTCGGCTGGCTGTTCAGCAAGGCCGACACCTACCGCGATCCGAACCTGATCCCGAACGTCGAGGCACTGCAGCGCAACGTCGATACCACCCAGGACCTCGGCTTCGTGAAGAAGAAGATCGACATCAAAAAGTACGTCGATTTGAGTTTGGCGCAGGAAGCGGCCAAGCGTCTCAAATAGAAACCAAACAAGATAAAGCCGCCTCGCCGGTCTATTGGCGGGGCGGCTTTTTTCGTAACCTGCGAAGCGGCGGCCCTCAGAGCCGCTTGATCGGAATGGCGCCCAGGAAGTCGCGCTTGCCGAGCTCCACGCCGCAATGGCGCACGATGGCGTAGGCAGCGGTGAGGTGGAAATAGAAATTCGGCAGCACGAAATGATTGAGGAAGTCGCCGCCCTTCATCTGGCCCTTGGTCGGCCCGAGCGGGAAGGTGATTTCGCGGTCGGCTGAGGCGTCGATCGCCTTGGCATCGAGCGTCTTGATATAGGTCACGGTCCTGGCGATGCGCTGCTTGAGCTGGTCGAGGCTCGTTTCGGTGTCCTCGAATTTCGGCGGCTCGGCGCCGGCCAGGCGGGCGGCGCCGTTCTTGGCCTGGTCGCAGGCGACCTGCACCTGGCGGGCGAGCGCGAACATGTCGGGCGCCAGGCGCCAGCCGAGCAGCACCGCGGGATCGACTTTCTTCGCCGCAGCGTATGCCGCGGCCTTGTCGAGCACGCCCGACAGCGCATTTAGACCGATCTCGAAGACCGGCAGAGAAGCCTGAGACATTGAAAACGGCATGGGGATAGGGTCCTTATGAGGCTAAAGGCTTGCCCGGCGGATGCCCGGGCGGCGGACCTTGACATGGCCTTGGCCCGCGGTTCAACGGGATGACGCTCTGGCACCGCAAAGCTACAGTTGCGGGCAGGCCCGACAGAGGCGGCAGTGCTGGAATGAGCGAGAGTCCCAAGATGCCGGCCCTTGTGATCGCAGTGGATGAATCGGCCATAAACGCCACGCGCGACATCGTCGCGCTGCGGCGCTGGCCGGAGACGCTTCGCTGGGGCGGCTGTCTGGCGTTGGCGCTCGGCATCCATGCGGCCGGCGCAGCGGTGCTGCTGGGCTGGGGCGAGGATCGCGATCTGGTGGCAAACGCGCCGCTGATCATGATCGAGCTCGCAGCTTTGCCGGTCGCGCCCGACATCACGCCGACCGAAATCCCGCCCGGTCCGCAACAGACGCAAACGCAGCCGGAGCCCGAGCAACAAAAGCCGGTCGAGAAGACCGTCGAGCTACCGGTCGAGCCGCAGGCCGAACCATTAGTGACGGTCACGCCGCCCCCGAAACAGGTGGAAAAGCCGGTCGAAAAGAAACTCCGGCAAAAGCATGCCAGCGTCGCCAGCGCACCGAGCACCGCCGAAAACAAGGCCGAGCGTGCCGCAGCGCCGATGCCAGGCGCCTCCTCGCGCAATCCCGACGCGGTGCCGAACTGGAAATCACAATTGGTCGCCCGGCTCGAACGCTACAAGCAATATCCGTCGCAAGCGCAGTCGCGCGACGAGCAAGGCGTGGCGCAACTGGCCTTCAGCGTCGATCGCAGCGGCGGCGTGCACAACGCACGCATCGTGCGCAGCTCCGGTTCCAGCCTGCTCGACCGCGAGACCTTGGCGCTGGTGGAACGCGCCGCGCCATTGCCGCCGCCGCCGCCGGAGATTTCCGGCGCGCAGATCGCGATCGTCGTGCCGATCCGTTACAATATGCATTGACGCCGGCGCTTCAGCCGGCTTTCTGATCCGCGCGCGCAACATTCTGCGCGCCGGCCTGTTCGCTGAACACGCGTCCCAGCATCACCAGCAGCGGGCCCGGCAGCGCGGCTTGCGCGAGGCGGGCCGGCAATTCGCCGATCGGGGCTGCAACCACGGCTTGGTCGGGCCGCGTGGCGCGCGCGATGGCCAACGCGGGCGTTAGCGGATCGAGGCCTTGCTCGACCGCCTTGGCGACTAGAGCCGCCAAAGTTTTCGTTGGCATGTAGATCGCCGTGGTGGTGGCTGGATCGGCGAGGCTCTGCCAATCGAGATCCATCGGCAGCGCGCCATCCTTGGCGTGGCCGGTGACATATTGCAGCCGGCGCGCATGCTTGCGGTCGGTGAGCGGCAGGGCGAGCTTGGCGGCAGCGCCCTGCGCGGCGGTGATGCCGGGCACCACGTCGACCGCGATGTTGCCCGCCTTGCAGGCCGCCATCTCCTCGGCCGCGCGGCCGAAGATCAGCGGATCGCCGCCCTTCAAGCGCACCACGCGCTTGCCCTGCTTGGCGAGGCTCACCATCAGCGAATTGATGTCGTCTTGTTTACAGGACGGCCCGAAGCCGGTCTTGCCGACCAGCATCTTGCGCGCCTCACGGCGGGCGAAATCGAGCACGTCGCGTGACACCAGATCGTCGAACAGGATCACGTCGGCCGATTGTAGCGCGCGCACGGCGCGCAGCGTCAGCAGTTCCGGATCGCCGGGGCCGGCGCCGACCAGGGTCACCGAGCCGTTCTCGGTGGCGGCGCCCAGGCCTTTCACCTCGGCGACAAAGCGTTCGAAATCATTCTGCGTCGGTTCACTGTCGGGATTGCTGATCGCGTGCGCCGTGAACAGCTGCCAGAATTTGCGCCGGCCGGAGAACGGCAGGCCGGATGCCTTCAGCGCCGAGCGCCAGCGCGCGGCGGCGGCCCAATCGGCAAATCCCTTCGGCAGCAGCGCTTCCAGCTTGGCCCGGATCGCCTGCGCGAATACCGGCGCGGCGCCGTCGGTCGAAATGCCGATGACTAAGGGAGAACGATTGACGACGGCGCCGAAGGCGAAGTCGCAAAACGCCGGCTTGTCGATCACATTGACCGGAACTCCCCAAGTGCGCGCAGCCTCGGCGAACATCGCGGCACTTTCGTCGTCGTCGAAAGCGCCAATCGCGACCGCCGCGCCGGCCAAGTCCTCCGCCGTCCAGGCGCGCCGGTTCACCGCGATCGCGCCGCGCTGCGGATCGCCGGCAATCTGCAACAGCTCATCGGACGGCGTTTCGGCATAGACCTCCACGCGCGCGCCGGCGGCCGACAACAGCTCCGCCTTCCAGGCCGCAGCAGGGCTGCCGCCGGCGACCACCGCACGCTTACCCTCAAGCGCCAGGAACACCGGCAGCCGCGCCAGCGGCGCCATTCGCCCGGGGCGTGTTTCGGAAGGGGTGCGTATCATGTCCACGGCTTCGATCCTTTTACGTTGCGCATGGTCTATTCCGAAAACCGGTACCCACTTTTCGGGACCATGCGTTAGTAAACGTCTGTTTGATAGCGGTCTTGCTTCTTCATCTCGGCGAGGAAACTGGCGGCCTCGGCGGGCGTGCGCGCACCATGTTCGGCGATCACATCGACCAGCGTGCGTTCGACATCCTTCGCCATGCGGGTGGCATCGCCGCAGATATAGACATGCGCGCCGTCGGCGAGCCACGACCACAAGTCGCGGCCGACCTCGCGCATGCGGTGCTGCACATAGGTCTTCTCCTCGGCGTCGCGCGACCAGGCGAGCGTGAGGCGGGTGAGCAGGCCGGCCGAGCGCATGGCCACCAGCTCGTCCTCGTAGAAGAAATCGTAGTTGCTGCGCTGATGGCCGAAGTACAGCCAATTGCGGCCGGGCGCCTTGGTCGCCATGCGCTCCTGCAGGAAGGCGCGGAATGGCGCCACGCCGGTGCCGGGGCCGATCATAATGATCGGCACTTTCGGATCGGCGGGCAGCGCGAAATGCTGCGCCTTCTGCACATAGACCCTGATCTTGTCGCCGGGCGAAACGCGCCCCGCCAGGAAAGTCGAGGCAACACCGAGCCGCGTGCGCTTTTCCACCTCGTAGCGCACCGCATCGACGGTGAGCGCGACGCGGCCGCGATTGCATTTGAGCGACGACGAAATCGAATAGACGCGCGGCTGCAAGGCATCGAGCGACTCGATGAAGGCTTCCGGGTCGGGCCGGATGCCGGGAAACTTTTGCAACGCCGCCAGCACGTCGAGCGTCGCCGCATCGCCGTCCGGGTCTTCGCCGGCGGCCAGCGCCTTGGCCTTCTGGCGGCGATCGCCGCCGGTGAGATAGGAAATGAGCTGGAACAACATGTCCGGCGCGGGCGACAGCGATACGCCGTCGGTGAGCGCTTCGCGCAAGGTCCGTCCGCCGATCGGAAAATCCGGCGGCGCCTCGAGCGCGCTGAGCACGGCTTCGACCAGCGTCGCATCGTTGGCGGGATAGATGCCGAAGCTATCGCCGACCACATAGTCGAGCCCGCATTCGGCAAGGTCAAACTCAATATGCCAAGTTTCCTTTTGCGAGCCCGGCTTGTTGAGACGCCGACGCGAGAGGAAGGTTGCGTAGACCGGATTGTCGCGCGAGCGGCCGGGCGCGGACTGCGCTGCGGCCGGCGCCGGCGCGGCATCGGCCTTCGCCGCGGGCGGCGCCTGCCCAAGTTCGGCATAGAGATTCTTCAGCATGCGGGCGGTGTCCTTGCCGCCCGGCACACACAGGTTCAGCCGCTCTTCCTTCTTCGTGAACAACGCGTCGGCGTAGTCCTTGCAGTTATAGCCGCACTGGCTGCAATCCTGCTGCGCCATCGCCGCCATCATCCGCCGCGGCAGCGGCTTGCCGTCGGCGAGCTTCATGCGGTCGGAGAGCGGCATGGCGGGGTCGTGCCAGGGCGCGCCATCGTCGGCTTCCGCGGGCGCGCCGCGATCGAGCAGGTCCGGCAACAGCTTGGCCGCCTGCTCGTTGGACAGCGGCGTCACGCTCTCTTCCAGCGAGATCATGCCGGCGAACAAACCGTTCAGCCAGGTGCGCTGTTCGGGCGTAAACGGCGCGGATTCCGGGATCAGCGATGGGATCGGCGGGCGGGGCGCGATGCTCATTCGGCCGCCTCCAATTCGACCATGGCCTTGAGCGCGTCGATTTCATGGCGGCGCGCAAAGGCGATGAAGGTCTCCTCGCGCGATTCACGGTGCGCCAGATAGGTCTTGAGGACGCGCTCGACCGTCTTCGGCGTATCGTCCGCCTTGATGTCGCGATAGAGCTCGCGGCCGAGCGCGGCATAAGGGCCGAAGCCGCCGCCGATCAGCAAGTGATAGCCCTCGATCGGGTCGCCGTCCTCCGTCTCCTGTATCTTGCAAGCGAGCAGGCCGATCTCACTGACAAAATGCTGCGCGCAGGAATGATGACAGCCGGTGAGATGAATATTGACCGGCGTGTCGAGCGCGACGCGCGTCTCGCACCAGCGCGCGATCTCCTCGGCATGCCGCTTGGTATCGGAGGCGGCGAATTTGCAGCCGGTATTGCCGGTGCAGGCGACCAGCCCGGCGCGGATCGCATTGGTTTCGATCGCCAGACCGAGCGCTTCGATCGTGGCCTGCACAGCCTCCAGCTTTTCGGACGGCACACCGGAAAGCAGCAGGTTTTGCCAGACCGTGAGCCGGATATCGCCGTCACCCATGTCACGCGCGATTTCAGCCAGCCCCTTCATCTGCGCCACCGTCAGGCGGCCGACCGGCACGACCACGCCGATCCAATGCAGGCCGTCCTGCTTCTGCGCGTGAATGCCGAGATGCGCGGTGCGCGAGAACGGCGGCCGCGGCGCCAGCGCGCCCGGCACGGCGCGATCGAGCTTGCGGCCGAGCTTTTCCTCCATCAGGCCGATGAATTTCTCGACCCCCATCTTATCGAGCACATATTTCAGCCGCGCCTTGGTGCGGTCGGTGCGGTCGCCGTGATCGATGTACACGCGCACCACCGCGTCGGCCACCAGGGTGGCGTCGGCAGGCTTGACCACCACGCCGGTGTCGCCCGCAAAACTCTTGTGGCCGGTGAGCCCGCCCAGGCAAAGCCTAAACCAGACGCCGGGTTCGAGCCCGAAGCCGTCGTTCACGGCGACCGCCTGGAAGCCGATGTCGTTGGTGTCCTCCAGCAGCGGAATGATCCCGGCGCCGTCGAAACCGACATTGAACTTGCGCGGCAGGCCGTAGAGCGAGCGATCGTTGAGAATGTGGAAGTGCCACTCGCGCGTAAAGGGGCGCGTATCGATCAGCTCTTGGCGGTCGATGCCGGCGGTCGGCGTGCCGGTGACGTTGCGGATATTGTCGGCGCCGGAGCCGCGCGAGCACAGGCCGAGGTCCTGCACCGCTTCGATCATATTGACCGCGTTCTTGGCCTCGATCTCGCGGATCTGCAGATTGGCGCGGGTGGTGACGTGGGCGTAGCCGCCGCCATAGCGCTCGGCCAGATCGGCGACGCCGGCAAATTGCGCGGCTGAAAGGATGCCGTTCGGCATGCGCAGCCGGCACATGAAGGAATTCTGGTTCGGCGCCACGTAGAACAGGCCGAAAAACCGCCAGCGAAAATTGTCCGGCGGCTTGGGATATTCGTTCTTGGCGGCGTGACCTTTCAGCCGCTCGTAGGTGTCGAACGGATGCTGTTCGCGCTTGAACTTCTCCGGGTCCGACAGCTTGCCGCCGGCCTTGAGCACGCGGTCCTGCGCCTTGAGCGCGGCGGCATCGGGCCCGACCGGCTCCGGCGCGGCCAACGCCCCCACCAGCCCGGCGGCCGAACCAGCGAGCCCCTTCGCCGTCTTGGCGATCTGCAAGCCGGCGGCAAAGCCCTCCAGATAGCGCTTCTGTTCGGGCTCGAAGTCGCCGGTTGCCGTTGTGCCCGCCAGCTTGAGATCGATGCCGGCTTCCGTCGTCATTCCGCCGGCACCTGCGTGGGCATGGTCAACGGCGCGACCGCGGCCTTGCGTGGCTTGTGCGTCATGTAAATCGCCAAGCCAGTGAAGATGAAGCCGCCGACCAGATTGCCGAGCGTGACCGGAATCTGGTTCCACAACCACCAATCCGTGACCGTGATCTTGGCGCCCATCATCATGCCGGTGGGGATGAGGAACATGTTGACCACCGAGTGCTCGAAGCCCTGCGCGAAGAAGATGAAAACCGGCATATAGGCGCAGGCGATCTTGCCGATGGTCGAATTGGTGGTCGTGGCCGCGACGATGGCGAGGCAGACCATCCAGTTGCACAGGATCGCCTTGACGAAGACGGTGATCATTCCAGCATGGCCGATGGCCGCGTAGCCGATAGTCTTGGCCTCCGCGATCGCGATGATCTTGGCTGCGACTCCCGCCGGTGCGGCCGTGCCGAAATTNNATCCCCACTTGGTGAGCATGGTCGACCTGCTGGCGTCCTTTTCGAGCCACGGCAGCGGCAGCAAACCGAAACTGCCGGTCACCAGATCGAGGCCGAGCAGCACGATGAGGATGAGGCCGACCGGGAAGATCAGCGCGCCGACCAGCGGCTGGCCGGTCTGCACCGTGCCGGTAATGGCAAGGCTGGTGGCCGCGGCCAGAATGCTGCCGGCGAGCGCGCCACGGATGAGGCAGTCGGCCGGCGACATGCCGATCTTGCGGCGCCCGGTTTCGACCATGGCGCTGGCGACGTCGACTGGCTTCACATAATCCATTTCCCGACTCCCTGTTATGGCGGTTGCCGAGATCGGTGCGCAGTACAGCCCGGCCGGCCGCTGCTGAATCTACGCTGCAAAGCAGCAAGGAGCGTGCCAGCACGGAAGATATTGATATATTTATAGTATTTTTACTCCATGAAACATTGTTTAGGCGTTTGCCTCGCAAAACAGCAACGCCAGTTGAGAATCTAGGCAATGCCGCGCCAGGTCGCCGCACGGCATTCACCGTGCCGCGCGTCTGGTTTGGTTGCCTACATTGGCGTGGAAGTCGCGGCCGTTGCCGGTGGCGGCGACGAAGCCGGCGCGAATGGTGAAATCGCCGAAGCGCTCGCCCTTCTGCCGCTCGGCGGCGTAGGCAGCGAAGATCGGATCGAGCGCGGCGACGAGCGCGCCATGCTCGAGATCCTCGGCATAGAGCTTGTTCATGCGCGAGCCGTCGTAGGCGGCGCCGAGATAGAGGTTGTAGCGGCCCGGCCCTTTGCCGACCAAGCCGATCTCGGCGAGATAAGGCCGCGCGCAGCCGTTCGGACAGCCGGTCATGCGGATGACGATGTCGGCGGCGGTAAGCCCATGCGCGGCCAGCTTTTCGTCGAGCGCCGTCATCAGGTCGGGCAGATAGCGTTCGCTTTCGGCCAGCGCGAGCCCGCAGGTCGGCAGCGCGACGCAGGCCATGGAATTGCGGCGCAGGCCGGACCAGGGTGCGAGCAGCCCCGCCTCTTGCGCGATCCAGTGAATTTCCGTCCGCCGTTCGGCCGGGATATTGGCGACGATCAGGTTCTGGTTGGGCGTGATGCGGAAGTCGCCGTCATGGTTTTGCGCGATCTGGCGCAGCGCCGACATCTGCTGGGCGCCGGCCCGATCGAGCAGCCGGCCGTTCTCCACATAGAGCGTGAGATGGCTGCGGCCGTTGGCGCCATCGCTCCAGCCATAGCGGTCGCCGGTCGAGGTGAACGTGAAGGGTTGCGGCGGCGAAAGCTGCACGCCGGCGCGACGCACGACCTCGGCACGGAAGGCATCAAGCCCGCGGTCCTCGATGGTGTATTTCAGCCGCGCATGCTTGCGATTGAGCCGGTTGCCCCAATCACGCTGCACGGTGACGACGGCCTCGGCAATGGCCACGGCATCTTTCGTTTCGCAAAAGCCCATCACGTCGGCGGTGCGCGGATAGGTGTCGGGCTCGCCATGGGTCATGCCCATGCCGCCGCCGGCGGTGACGTTCCAGCCCGTCACGCTGCCCTTGTCGTCGAGGATGGCGATATAGCCGAGATCGTGCGCGAACACGTCGACGTCGTTCGAGGGCGGCACCGTCACCACGATCTTGAATTTGCGAGGTAAATACGTCTTGCCGTAGATAGGCTCCACCACCTCATCCTCGCCGCCGGCGATGCGTTCACCGTCGAGCCAGATCTCGCGATAGGCCGGCGTGCGCGGCGTGAGGTGATCGGACACGGCGCGCGCCAGCTCGATCGCCGCCGCATAAGCTTGGCTCTGATCGGGATTGGCGCCGCACATGACGTTGCGGTTGACGTCGCCGCACGCCGCGATCGAATTGAGCAGCGCGGCATCGATCCGCTTCAGTGTCGCCTTCAGGTTCGACTTGATGATGCCGTGCAGCTGCACCGTCTGCCGCGTGGTGAGCCGCATGCCGCCGTTGCCGTAGTCGCGCGCGACCTGGTCGAGCGCCAGCCACTGCGCGGGCGACAGCACGCCGCCGGGAATGCGCACGCGGATCATGAAGGCGAAGGCCTTCTCCATCTTCTTGCGTGAGCGCTCGGAGCGCAGATCGCGGTCGTCCTGCAGATACATGCCGTGGAATTTCACCAGCTGCTGATCGTCCTCGACGATCGCGCCGGTGATCTCCTCGCGCAGGCCCTCGGCTAGCGTACCGCGCAGGTAATCGCTCGCCTCCTTGATGCGCTCGTTGCGCGAAACTTCGTCGGTCATGGGTCTTCCAATCGACGCAGGATCAATAGGTGTCCTGCAGGTAGCGCTTGTCGCGCTCCAGGCTCGCCACCGCCTGCTCGGCCGCTTCCGGCGACAGCGCCTTCACGTCGGCATACGCGCGCACCAAAGTGGCGCGCACATCCTTGGCCATCGCCTTGGCGTCGCCGCAGACGTAGAAATGCGCGCCGCCATCGAGCCATTCGATCAAATCGCGGCGCTGCTCCCACAGTCTGTGCTGCACGTAGATTTTCTCGGGCGTGTCGCGCGAGAAGGCGACGTCCATGCGGGTGAGTGCGCCGTCCTTGAGCGCCTCCTGCCAGTCGAGCTGGTAGAGGAAATCGTGGGTGAACTGGCGGTCGCCGAAAAACAACCAGCTGCGGCCCTTCGCGGCGGTGGCGCGGCGCTCCTTCACGAAGGCGCGGAACGGCGCGACGCCGGTGCCGGGGCCGACCATGATGATGTCGCGGTCGCCCGCCGGCAGCGCGAAATGCTTGTTGGGCTTGAGTTTCACCCGCACGCGGCTGCCGCGCTTGAGCCGCTCAGCCACGTAATTCGAAGCGACGCCCTTGCGCGCGCGGCCGTGGGCTTCATAGCGCACGGCGGAAATCAGCAGATGCGCTTCCTCGCCCACCTCGCGGCGCGAGGATGCAATCGAATAAGCGCGTGGCGCTAAGGACCGCGTCACCGCGCGCAGATGGTCGGGGCTAAGCGCGATCGGGAACGTGGCGATCAGGTCGATGAGCTGGCGGCCAACGATCCATTCCTTGACTTGGTTGTCCGCGAGCAATGCCTTGACGTATTGATGGCCGGTCTGCGCCGCGTAGGTCTCGACCGTCTTGAGCGACAGCGTGGTCACGTCGCGCGACTTGATGAGTTCAGCGCGCAGTCTGTCGTCACCCGCAAGGCCGGCGAGCTTGAGCAATTCGTCGACATAGGCCGGATCGTTCTCGGCATAGAGATCGAGCGAATCGCCCGGCTCGTAAGCCGGCGCCCCGCCTTCAAAGGCAAGCGCGAGATGGATGGTTTCCTTGTTCGAGCGCGAGGAATTCAAGTTCACGTGCTCGCTGATCTCGGCCTCGACGATATCGGTATTGGGCGCCGCCGCCGGCTTGCCGAAATCGACCGCGATCACTTGACCGTTGCCTTGGCCGCGGTTGGCATCAGGCGGCGTGAGAACCTTCAGCGCGTCGCCGATCCAGGCCGACGCCGGGACTGCGAAATCGAGATCGCAATCGACGCGCTCGACCACGCGCTTTCCGCCCAGCGCGGCCAGCCGTTCGTCGATGCGTCTGCCGATGGCGCAGAATTCCACGTAAGCGGTGTCGCCCAGCGCCAGCACGCCGTAGTCGACGCCGTCGAGGCGCGGGGCGCCCTCGCCCATCAATTCACCATAGGCGCGGATGGCGCGCGCCGGCGGCTCGCCCTCGCCCCAGGTGGCGGCGATCACCACTAGGCGTTTCGCGGAGGCGAGCGCAGCCAGATCGAGATCGGCCATGTCGATCAAAGTCGGCTTCAGGCCGTTCTTGCGCGCCGCCTTGGCGAGATCGTTAGCGATCTTTTCGCAATTGCCGGACTCGCTGGCATAAATAATCGTTAGAGGCTCGGCCGGAAGCGCCGGCGCCGCCGGCTGCGCCACGCCTGACACCGACTCCACGCCGGCGAGGAAGCCCGCCAACCAGGCGCGCTGGAGCGCATTGGCCGGCCCGACCACGCGGTTGAGCAGGTCGATCTCCTCCTCGGCGAACGGCGCCGTCTTCGGAATGGTGGCGAAGCTGGACGACATGCGTTAACACCTCAGACCGGCAACCACGGCTGAATTGCCACGACGATGCCGAGCGTCACTAGCGCGATGCCGACTTCGCCCACCGCGCCGACGATGAAGGGGTAGAGCCCCTGCTTGCGCATGGCGCGGAAGTCGGTGCTCAGGCCAACGCCGGCGAAGGTCAGCAGGAACGCCCAACGCGACAGATTGGCGATGTCGGAGGCCTGCTCTTTGCTGAAGGCGCCTAAAGTCGCCAGCAGCGATATTGCGAGGAAACCGAGTATGAATTTCGGAAACTTGGCCCAGAGGAACGCCGCCTTGTTGTCGACGGCGCTGGCCTCGCCCTTGGTCGCCCAGTAGATCGCATAGCCGAGCACGACGAAGCCGATGGTGGCGTTGCGCGTGGTCTTGGCAAGCACGGCGATCTTGCCGGCCTGCTCCGACCACAGATTGCCGGCGGCCACCGCTTCGGCGGTGTTGTCGATCGATAGCCCCGCCCACAGTCCGTAGGCATGCTCGGTCAGGCCGATGAAGTGGCCGATCAGCGGATAAGTGAACAGGCCGATGGCGCCGAGTGCGAGAATGGCGGCGATGGCGAAGGAGGCGTCCTCGTCTTTGGCGTTGATCGCGCCCTTGGCGGCGATGATAGCTGAGACCCCGCAGATCGACGAACCGACCGCCAGCAGGCTGGTCAGCTTGGGCGACAGCTTGAACACGCTGCCGAGCCAGGTCATCAGCACGATTGAAATCGTGAGTTCGAGCGCCACGGCCACCAGACTGATGCCGCCGAGTTTGAGCACGTCGCCGAGCAGAAAGCGTACGCCAAGCATCACGATGCCGAACTTGAGGAAGAATTCGTAAGTGGCGATGCCGGGCTTGAAGATCTTCGGCACGCCCACGGTGTTGGCGATGATAAGACCGATCACGATCGCCCACAGCACGTATTCGATATTTGGCAATGCGATATGGTTGGCGTTGCCGTAAACTGAGATCGAGTACTCGATCAGCTTGCCGGCATAGCCGATGATCAGCAGCAGGGCGACGCCCGGCACGAGCTCGACGAAGCGCTGGGGCAGTGAAATCCGCGAAGCTGCGGCGACGGCGGTGGTCATCGGCGCCTCACCACGAAATATGCGGCAGCACGCCGAGGACGATCAGCACCACCAGCGCGGAGGCGATCGCTACGGCCCAGCTATCGAGGGAGAACCGCGCCTGGGGGCGCGGCGGGTCATTGGTAAGGTCGGTCATGGGTCCAGCTCCGGATAATCGACAGGAGCCCCCAAATAGAAGCTTATTCTGCGCAACCGCAATAAGCCTCGGAAAATAAGAAGATATTTCCTGCTTTTGCCTCCGGCGGATACAACAATTTCCTTTCCCGGTAGGCTTACAGAGAACGCCAGTGCTGCCGGTTTTGGTGGGTTCCGTCCGCAAAACACCCCACTCACCAAGCGGCAACTTAGCTGTGGAGCCGTTGGCGGCGGAACCCCCGCCACCCGCGCGGCCCGGATAAAGTGCCGCGCGCATGACCGGCACCGCCTACCGAAATCGCCTACGCGCGCTGCTGACGCCGGCCGAGCACCGGGCGTTCGCGCGCCTCGACACGCCGCAAAAGATTCAGACCTTCATCGAAAAGCTGCCGCCCAATTTCGAGCTCAAGGGCGACACCTGCATGTCGCCGCGTAGCGTGCTGAAGACGCGCACCGCCCATTGCGCGGAGGCGGCGGTCCTCGCTGTCGCGGCACTCATCTATCATGGCAAACCGGCCTGGCTGATGGATATCCAGGCGCTGCCAAGCGATCAGGATCACATCGTTACGCTGTTTCGGGAGCGCGGCCTGTGGGGCGCGATCAGCAAGACCAATCACGCCGTCTTGCGCTGGCGCGATCCGATCTACCGCAGCCCGCGCGAACTGATGATGACTTACGCGCACGAATACAATCTGAATGGCGGCAAGAAATCGATGCTGGCTTATTCGAGGCCATTTTCGCTGACGCGCTACGCGCCCGCGCGCTGGCTGATCGCACCCGACGATCTCGACTGGCTGATGGACAAACTCGACAATTCGCCGCATGTGCCGGTGGCGCCGAAGCATGTATTGCGCCGGCGGCGGCCCTCGACCCGGGTCGAATTAAAATCGCAAGACATCGTGGAATGGCCGGTGCCGCCCGAGCGCAGGGTCAAGCTCACGAAGTAATGCTAGTATAAAATGCGACAACGGGCCGGAGGCATTTCGCGTGGCGTCTTTCACATTCCGCAGGCAGTTGACCGTCGAATGGGGCCAATGCGACCCGGCCGGCATCGTGTTCAACAGCCGCTTTTTCGAGATGTTCGACATCAGCACCTGGATGCTGTTCGAAGCCGCGCTCGGCGTGACGGCGCATCAGCTGGCGGAAACCTTCGGCATCATCGGTATTCCGCTGGTGGACGCGCGCGCCAATTTCCTGAAGCCTGCGAAATTCGGCGACGTGGTGGAGATCGCCTCGCGGGTGACCGAGTTCCGCCGCTCCAGCTTCGACGTCGAGCACCGGCTCACCATCGGTGGAGAACTGGCCGTGGACGGGGCCGAGACCCGGGTCTGGACGGCGCGCGACAAGGACAATCCGGACAAGATCGGCGGCGTCGTCATTCCGAGCGATGTCATTGCCCGATTTGGGTAATCGGCGGCGCAGCGCGGGCAATCGTCCNNGCATAATCAGACGAAGCGCGAATCGCAGACACGCGCCGCACAGGGAAGAAACATTTGACCCGGCTTCTTGAGTTCACGCTCAATGGGCGTGACCGCGCCGACGCGGTCGCCGACAACATCCTGTTGCTCGATTTCCTGCGCGAAAAAATCGGCCTCACCGGCACCAAAACCGGCTGCGACGGCGGCGAATGCGGCGCCTGCACCGTGCTGATCGACGACAGACCGGCGCTGTCCTGTCTCACGCTAGCCGCGACCGTGCGCGGCAAGCGCGTCGATACCATCGAGTCGCTCGGCCACGATGGACAGTTGTCGGCGGTGCAGCGCGGATTTCACGAGAAGCTCGGCTCGCAATGCGGCTAT
Organism: Hyphomicrobiales bacterium; assembly: GCA_003133345.1. Lineage (GTDB taxonomy): Bacteria > Pseudomonadota > Alphaproteobacteria > Rhizobiales > Xanthobacteraceae > Pseudolabrys. The sequence goes on from PKXB01000234.1 coordinate 19,427, forward strand.
TGCACGCCCGGCTTCATCATGGCTTCTGCCGGTTTGCTGCGGAAGAATCCCAATCCGAGCGAGGCGGAGATTCTTGAAGCGCTCGGCAGCAATATCTGCCGCTGCACCGGTTACGTGAAAATCATCGAGGCGGTGCAATACGCCGCCACCCTCAACGCGCAAGGGGTATCGCCGTGAACGAAGTGGTCCCGGCGCACAATATCGGCGGATACGTGCCGATGATCGACGGCCCGGAGAAAGTATCCGGCCGCGCCAAATATACCGCCGACATTCTGCAACCCGGCATGCTGGCGGGCCGCATTTACCGCAGCCCCTATTCGCACGGTGAGATCGTCGAGGTCGATGTATCCGAGGCGCTCAAAGTTCCCGGCGTGCGCGCCGTGGTCACCGGCGCCGACTGCGACAAGCCGTTCGGCGTGCTGCCGATCGCACGCAGCGAATATCCACTGACGCGCGAGCGCGTGCGCTATCGCGGCGAGCCGGTGGCGGCGGTCGCCGCGGTCGATGACGCCAGCGCGCGCGAAGCACTGCGCCGCATCAAGTTCAAGGTACGCGAATTGCCGGCCTACTACACGTCGCAGGCCGCGCAGGCGCCCGGCGCGGTCGCGCTGCACGAGAAAAAACCCGGCAAT
>PKXB01000080.1:0-560 GCA_003133345.1 Hyphomicrobiales bacterium
TCCAGCGTGTGGTCGGTGTTCATGCCGATGCCGAAGCGCATGCGCAGCACGCGCTCTTCTCTGGGCGTCAAAGACGCCAAGACTCGGGTGGTGGTCTCGCGCAAATTGGACTGGATCGCGGCGTCGATCGGCAGGATGGCGTTCTTGTCCTCGATGAAATCGCCGAGGTGCGAATCCTCCTCGTCGCCGATCGGGGTCTCCAAGGACAACGGCTCCTTGGCGATCTTGAGAACCTTGCGCACCTTCTCCAGCGGCATGCCGAGCTTCATGGCCAGCTCTTCGGGCGTGGGCTCGCGGCCGATCTCGTTGAGCATCTGGCGCGAGGTGCGCACGATCTTGTTGATGGTCTCGATCATGTGCACCGGAATGCGGATGGTGCGCGCCTGATCCGCAATGCTGCGGGTGATCGCCTGGCGGATCCACCAGGTGGCGTAGGTCGAGAACTTGTAGCCGCGGCGGTATTCGAATTTGTCGACCGCCTTCATCAGGCCGATATTGCCTTCCTGGATCAGGTCGAGGAACTGCAGGCCGCGGTTGGTGTATTTCTTGGCGATCGAGAT
>PKXB01000080.1:657-22187 GCA_003133345.1 Hyphomicrobiales bacterium
ATGCGGTTGAGCCAGCGCGGGTCGAGCTCGTTGCCCATGTACTGCTTGATGAAGTCATCGCGCGTGACGCCGTAGCTTTCGGACAGCCGCATCAGGCGGCCCTCGTTCGACACCAGCCGCTTGTTGATGTCGTAGAGCTGCTCCACGAGCGAATCGATGCGCGCCTGATTGAGGCGCAGCGACTTCACCTCGGTGATGATCTCTTCCTTGAGCTTCTTGTATTTGCGCTCCTGCGCCGGCGACAGCGAGGTCGAGTGCAGGCGGAACTGGATGTCCTGCTCCTGCAAGCGGCGCAGCCGCTTGAACGAGTCGGCGATGTTGTCGAAGGTCTCGACCACTTTCGGCTTGAGCTCGGCTTCGATGGCGGCGAGCGACAGGGAATTCTCCATGTCGTCTTCGTCGTAATCGCCCTCGGCCGCGGTCTCGGCCGGATCCTTCGGCTCCTCGCCCTCGGCGGCGGGAGCTTCGCCCGGCGCCTTGAACGGGGTGGCGGCGGGCGGCGCGGCGGGCGGCGCCACCGGCTGCACGACCTGCAAGTGCGGCGCGCCGGGCACCGGGGTGGCGCCCGGGACGACGGCTTGCGGAATCGGCTTGCCGTCGGGGCCGATGATCACCGGCACCTGCATCTGCTTGGCGTCGGGGCCGGCATAGGTCGCTTCCAGGTCGATGATGTCGCGCAGGAAGACTTTTCCGTCGTTCAATTCGTCGCGCCAGATGATGACGGCCTGGAACGTCAGCGGGCTTTCGCACAGGCCGGCGATCATCGCCTCGCGGCCGGCCTCAATGCGTTTGGCAATGGCGATTTCGCCCTCGCGCGAGAGCAGCTCGACCGAGCCCATTTCGCGCAAATACATGCGCACGGGATCGTCGGTGCGCTCGGACGGCTCCTTCTTCTCGGCCACCGCCAGCGACTTGGTCTTGGCCTCGACCACCTCGGTGCCGGTGTCCTCCTCGTCGTCGTCGTGCTCGTCGGCGGCCTTTTCGGTCTCGCCCTCCTCGCCTTCGGCGTCCTCGGTCTCCACCACGTTGATGCCCATCTCGCTGAGCATCGACATGATGTCTTCGATTTGTTCCGGGGAGGTCGATTCGGACGGCAGCACGGCGTTGAGCGCGTCGAAGGTGACGAAGCCGCGCTTCTTGGCGGCCTTGATCATCTTTTTGACGCCGGCGTCGTTGAGATCGAGCAGCGGCAGGGCTGCATCGGGAGCGCCTTCGGCGTCCTTTTCCGGGGCTTCTTCCTTGACCTGCGCCTTAGCCTTGCTCGCCATCTGTTTCTCCTGGACCTTTTTGGCCGTGCTTCCGAGGCGGGTCAAAATAGCCCTCCTATATATAGGCGATGGCCAAAAAGGGCCGCGCCCCAGCAAGGCGCCGCCCCCGAATCAGGTCGCCAGTGTCACCGGAACCCGCTTAAGCTCCGATTAACCCTGTTAATACAGCGGGAATCGACCCTTTATTCCCCGCCGGTCCAGCATTTCCGCGACTTTGTTACGTTTGCGCATGATCTTTTCCGAAAACCGGTTCCCACTTTTCGGGATCATACGCGTCAAGCTCATAAGCTACGGGCGCCCCGGCCGGAAGAGGCTCCAAACCCCTCGATCAGGGCCTCGGTTCCGTCCATCCGCGCCAGGCGGGCCTTGACGTCGCGCAGCCGCAAATAATTGGCCTCGCTGTTGTCCTGACCGAGCGCCTGTTCGGCGTCCTTGAGCTCCCTAGTTAGTGAATGCCACTGCCGATGCAAGGCGACCAGCTGCTGCCAGGTTACCAAAACATCCTCAGGCGCGGCATCCGGACGGGCGCCCCAGACCGATTGGGTGGTGATTGAGGCGCCGATGCGCTCCATGGTCTCGGTCAGATTGCGGCCAGCGAGTTCCGCCTTGATCGCCTCGGCATCGGGCGCCGCGGCATGGGCGGCGATATCGATCAGCGCGCCTTTGAGCCGCTCGGCGTCGGCATGGTGGAACTCGAGCGAGGCCAGTTCCTCCAGATGGTCGTGCAGCAGCCAGGGATAATTGAGCGCGGCTTGCAGGATCAGCGCCTCGCGCTTGGGCACCGCGGTGCGATGACCGCGATGCACCGGGCTGGAGGCGAGCTGCTGGCTCACCACCACATAGGGCGTGTTCTTGCCGCCGATGGCCGGGCGCTGGGGCGCGCCGTTGCGCGGCTGCCAATTTGAATTGCCGCGCTCGCGCCAGTTTTGACCTTGCCCCTGCCCGCGCTGGAAATTGCCGCGCGGGGCTTGCGCGGGCGCGAAGAATTGCGATAGCCGCGCGTTGAAATCCTGCCGGTAGTATTTGCGCACGGAATCGTCGGCGATGCCGCTGGTGACCTCGTTGATGCGCGCCTCCAGCGCCGCGCGCCGCTCCGGCGTAGCGAACGTATGCCCTTCGGTCTCGCGCGCCCACAACATGTCGGCCAGCGGCCGCGCCGCGGCGATCACTTCCATCACCGCCTCGCGGCCGGCGGAGCGCACCAGGTCGTCCGGGTCTTGACCTTGCGGGAGTAGCGCGAATTTCAGGCTCTTGCCCGGCTTCAGGCGCGGCATCGCCAGTTCGACCGCGCGATAGGCCGCGCGCAGGCCGGCATTGTCGCCGTCGAAACAAAGCACCGGCTCGTCTGCCATTTTCCACAGCAGCGCGAGTTGGTCTTCGGTCAACGCGGTGCCGAGCGGCGCAACGGTGGCGGCAAAGGCCGCCGTCACCATGGCGATCACGTCGACATAACCTTCGACCGCGATGACCGGTTCGCCCTTTTGCGCGCCGTCATGGGCGGCCTGGCGCGCGCTGGCGATGTTGTAGAGCGTCGCGCCTTTGTGGAAGAGTGGCGTCTCCGGCGAGTTGAGATATTTCGCCTGTGCGTCTTTCTCCAGCGCGCGGCCGCCGAAAGCGACGACACGTCCGCGCAGATCGGTGATCGGGAACATCACGCGGTCGCGAAAGCGGTCGAACGGCAGCGGAATATCGTCGCCGGAAACCAGCAGTCCGGCCTCCACCATGTCCTCGACTGGAATGCCGTGGCTGCCCAGATGCTCCTTGAGCGCGAAGCGCTCGTTGGTCGCGTAACCGAGGCGGAATTTCAGTTGCGTCGCGGAATCGAGGCCGCGGTCGGCCAGATAGCCGCGCGCCTTGGCGCCGGCGCGTGCCGCCAGCGTGGCCTCGAAGAATTTCGCCGCCAGCTCCATGACGTCGTGCAAAGTCTTGCGCCGGGCATCGCGCTGCTCGTCTTCGTGGGACACTTTCGGCAGCGGCACGCCGGCGAGTTGCGCCAGCCGCTCGACCGCTTCCGGAAACGCGACGCCCTCGGTCTCCATGACGAAGCCGAAAATGTCGCCGTGCTTGCCGGAGGAGAAATCGTGGAAGAAGCCTTTTTGATCGTTGACCGTGAACGAGGGCGACTTCTCCTTGTTGAAGGGCGACAGCCCGATGAACTCGCGGCCCTGCTTGCGCAGCTTCACGCGGCGGCCAACCACCTCCGACACTGGCAGGCGGGCGCGCAGCTCATCGAGGAATTGGGGCGTGAAGCGCATGGGTATAGCGGCGCGCTTATTAAGCGCGCGGCGTTCGGGTTGGGCGGTTTAAGCCGAATCGGTCCGGCCATCATATGCCGGCAAAATGAGACTTTCCGGGGCGGGTGCAGGAACCTGCACCCGGGGCCGGAATTCGGGGCGTTTTCCTAGTTATTCACAGGCTCCCGTCATTCCGGGACGGCCCACCCAGGTCGGCTATAGCCGACATGGGCAATTTAAGATTCCGATCTCGGGTAAACCCGAGATCGGTGGGCCGGGCCCGGAATCCATAACCTCGGTGCGTCGAGTACGGACAAGACTGGGACTATGGATTCCGGGTTCGCGCCTACGGCGCGCCCCGGAATGACCGAGGAGATTACTGCGGCGGCAGGCCCGATTCCTTGACCACCTGCTCGGCGCCGGCGCGGCCGGTCTTGATGTCCCTGACGAATTCCTCCGGCGTGTCGATCGCCGGCACCAGGCCGCGGCTGATGATGTATTTCTCGCGGAAGCCCGGATCGCTCACCACCTTCACGATCTCGCTATTGAGCTTGTCGATGATCGGCTTCGGCGTGCCGGCGGGCGCGAACAGCCCATACCAGGTCTCCGACGGCGCGCCTTTGTAGCCGAGGTCGGCGAGCGTTGGCACGTCCGGCAGCAGCGGCGTGCGGATGTTGTTGACCAGCGCCAGCGCATTCATCTTGTCGGCCCTGATCTGCGCGGTGACGTTGCCGAGCCCGATCAGGCCGATCGGCGTGGTGCCGCCCAGGATGGCGGTGACCGCCTCGCCGCCGCCGCGAAACGGCACGCGGATCCAGTCGGCGCCCTTGTCGCGCTTGAGGCTGTCCATATAGACCACGCATGGAATCGATGCGGTGAGATAGTTCAACGTGCCCGGCTTCGCCTTCGAGACCGCGACCAGTTCGTCCACCGTCTTGGCGCCGAGTTCCGCGTTCACCACCAGCACCTGGATCAGGTGGAACAAATTCACAATCGGAGTGAGCTTCTCCGGATCGAACGGGATGCTCTTAAACATGAATTGGTTGTAGATCATCGTATCGGCATTGATGATGCAGATGGTGTAGCCGTCCGGCGTCGCATCCTGGCAGGCGCGCGCGGCGATGTTGCCGGCGCCGCCGGGCTTNNGTGAACACGCGGATCGGACGGTTGGGATAGTCGTCGGCCGACGCCGGCGTCGCGAACAAGGTCGCGGCCAGCGCCGCCGCCACTACAAACTTTTTCATGTGTCCTCCCCGAGTCTTGCTTTCGTTATTGCAGTTTTGCTTTCACTAACGCGCTGGCCTTGGCCATATCCATCTGCCCGGCATATTTGCCGCGCAGGGCGCCGATCACCTTGCCCATGTCCTTCATGCCGGCGGCGGAGGTGTCATTGATGGCGGCTTCGATCGCGGTAGTCATTTCCACCTCGGACATTTGCTTGGGCAGGTAGCCTTGGATGATGGCGATCTCCTCCTGCTCCTGCTTGACCAGGTCGGCGCGGTTACCCTTCTGGTAGAGTTCGACCGATTCCTGGCGCTGCTTGATCATCTTCTGCAGCACCGGCAGCACCTCCGCATCGCCGAGCGGCGGCTTGCCGGCCCCGCGCGCCTCGATATCGGCGTTCTTGAGCGTGGAATTGACCATGCGCAGGGTGGAAACCNNCACGGTTTTCTCCCGGAAAAATGCCCACAGCGGTTCTTGCCTTCCCATACATAATACGCAACTAAGAGGCCATGACCCAGACGAAAGCCGCCCCCTCCGGCGCTTGGGATGAGCCCAAGCCGACGGCGCTTTTGGTGCTGGCCGACGGAACCGTGCTGGAGGGCTTCGGCCTGGGCGCCACCGGCAGCGCGGTCGGCGAGGTCTGCTTCAATACCGCCATGACCGGCTATGAGGAGATCCTCACCGATCCCTCCTATGCCGGGCAGATCATCACCTTCACCTTCCCGCATATCGGCAATGTCGGCACCAACGAAGACGACATCGAGACCGTCAATATGGCGGCGGCGACCGGTGCGCGCGGCGTCATTTTACACAGCGCCATCACGCCGCCGTCGAACTACCGCGCCACCCGCAACCTCAACGACTGGTTGAAGGCGCGCGGCATTATCGGNNCTTTGCGGCATCGATACCCGCGCGCTGACCGCGCTGATCCGCGTCAAGGGCATGCCGAATGCCGTGATCGCGCACGCGAGCGACGGCAAATTCGATCTCGCCGCGCTGAAGAAAGAAGCCGCGGCCTGGCCCGGCCTGGTCGGCATGGACCTGGTACCGATGGTGACCTCGGGGCAGCGCTTTTCCTGGGACGAGACGCCGTGGGTGTGGGGGCAAGGCTTCGGCCGCCAGACAAGTCCTGATTTCCACGTGGTCGCCATCGACTACGGCATCAAGCGCAACATTTTGCGCCTGCTCGCCGGTTCGGGCTGCAAGGTGACGGTGGTGCCGGCCAAGACCTCGGCCGAGGACATCATGGCGCTCAAGCCCGACGGCGTGTTCCTGTCGAATGGGCCGGGCGATCCGGCGGCGACCGGGCAATACGCCGTGCCGGTGATCAAGAAGCTGATCGATAGCGGCACGCCCACGTTTGGCATTTGCCTCGGCCATCAGATGCTGGGCATCGCGGTCGGCGGCAAAACCATGAAGATGCATCAGGGCCATCACGGCGCCAATCATCCGGTGAAGGACCTGACCACCGGCAAGGTCGAGATCACTTCGATGAACCACGGCTTCGCGGTCGACAAGGACACGCTGCCGAAGAATGTCGAGCAGACGCATGTGTCGCTGTTCGACGGCTCCAATTGCGGCATCGCGCTNNCACCCGGAAGCCTCGCCCGGCCCGCGCGACAGCCATTATCTCTTCACGCGCTTTGTCGACATGATGCGGCAGGCCAAGCGCAAGATCGCGTAGGCAATGTCCGACTGGATCAGCTTCTACGATATGCGGCATTCGCTGATTTACGTGAATGCGCGGCACCGCGACGTGCACTACCGCAAGATCGCCGACGACATCCGTGCGCTGGTGCCGAAGACGACCGCCGCCGTGCTCGACTATGGCTGCGGCGAGGCGACCGCGGCCGATGTCATCGCCGCCGCGTGCGGACATCTCACGATGGTGGAGGCGGCGCCCAATGTGCGCGCCGCACTGAGCGCGCGCTATGCCGGGAACGCTAAGATTTCCGTGCTCACGCCCGATGCGGCGGCGGCAATGCCGGCCGGCTCGTTCGATCTGATCGTGCTGCATTCGGTGGCGCAGTATTTGAGTGGGCCGGAGCTCGACCGATTGCTGGCGATGTTCCGCAAGCTGATCAAGCAGGACGGCCTGCTCGTGCTCGGCGACATTGTGCCGCCGCGCTTGGCGGCGGCGGCGGCGGCGTGGTCGCTACTCAAATGCGGCGCCGCCAACGGTTTCTTCTGGGCCGCGGTCGGCGGGCTGCTGCGGATTTTCGTGTCGGATTATCTGCGGCTGAAGAAGACCGTCGGGCTTTCCCACTACGAGGCAGCCGCGATGCTGGAAAAGCTTAGAGCCGCCGGTTATTCTGCCCAGCGCGCGGCGCGCAATATCGGCCACAACCAGTGGCGCATGACGTTTCTCGCCAAGCCCGCCTAACCTCCTCGTCGCCGCAAACGTTTAATCCCAGCCGCCGGGGACGCGCCCGGCCGGATTGGCGACGCGGCCATCGCTGCGCTTGAGCGCGGCGATTCGTTTCATTTCGACATCGGTCAAAATGAAATCGAACACATTGAAATTATCGGCGATGCGCTGCGGCTTCGACGAGAACGGAATGGCGGCGATGTTTTGCTGCAACAACCAGCGTAGCGCGATCTGGGCGACGCTGCGCCCGCGCTGCCCGGCGATTTCGGCCAGCACCGGATCGCCGAACAGGCGTCCGCGCCCGAGCGGACAATAGGCAATGAAGACAAGCTTGTGCTCGCGCACCGCAGCCAAGAGCTTCGACTGGTCGAGATAGGGATGATATTCCGCCTGCAACGCGGCCAGCGGTTCGGGACAGAGCTTGATCGCCTGCTCGAGCAGCGCGACGTTGAAGTTGGCGACGCCGATGTGGCGCGCCAGCCCCCGCCGCTTGGCCTTGGCCAGCGCCGGCATGGTTTCGCTCAACGCAATCTCCGGATTGGGCCAATGAATGAGCAGGAGATCGACGTAATCGACCCCGAGCGCGGCGAGGCTTTCATCCACTGATTTCGCAAAGTCACCGGCGCGCAAGTTTTCGTGGCTGACCTTGGTGGTGAGGAAGATATCGTTACGCGGCACCCCCGAGACTCGTATCGCCTCTCCCACCGCGCGCTCGGTGCCGTATTTGCGCGCCGTATCGATGTGGCGATAGCCGGCCTTGAGCGCTGCGGCGACGGTGTCGGCCGACAGCCCACCGGTCATCGGCGACGTGCCGAAGCCAAGGGCCGGCATGGACCCGGCTTCGCCGGGAAACACGAGGTTTGTGGAGGCACTCATGGCGGGGCGTTCCTAACATGACTATCGTTTCAGCGGCCTTTTTCGTCCACCACTAATCCAACCGCCGCCCTTCCCTGCCCGTCGAATCTGGTCTAAGACCCGCTCGCGCGCGGGGTTCCATACTCAGCGCGGTCCGGGGGAGCGCGCATAGGCGCGCCCTTTTTTTGTGTCCAGTTTCCGGGAGCCGATGCCCAAACGAACCGACATCAAATCGATCCTGATCATCGGCGCCGGCCCGATCGTCATCGGNNGAGGGCTACCGGGTCATCCTGGTGAACTCCAATCCGGCGACCATCATGACCGATCCCGATCTCGCCGACGCCACCTATATCGAGCCGATCACGCCGGAGATCGTCGCCAAGATCATCGAGAAGGAGCGCCCCGACGCGCTGCTCCCCACTATGGGCGGGCAGACCGCGCTCAATTGCGCACTGTCGTTGCGCAAGATGGGCGTGCTGGAGAAATTCAACGTTAAGATGATCGGCGCCACCGCCGACGCCATCGACAAGGCCGAGGACCGCGAGCTGTTCCGCGAGGCGATGAAACGCATCGGGCTGGAGACGCCGCGCTCGCACCAGATCAAGACGCTGGCGCAGGCGCTGGAAGCGCTCGACGACATCGGGCTGCCGGCGGTCATCCGCCCCTCGTTCACGCTCGGCGGCACCGGCGGCGGCATCGCCTACAACAAGGCCGAGTTCATCGACATCGTCGAGGGCGGCATCGACGCCTCGCCCACCAGCGAAGTGTTGATCGAGGAATCGGTGCTGGGCTGGAAGGAATTCGAGATGGAGGTGGTGCGCGACAAGAAAGATAACTGCATCATCATCTGCTCGATCGAAAACGTCGATCCGATGGGCGTGCANNTGCGCGACGCCTCGATCGCGGTGCTGCGCGAGATCGGGGTGGAGACCGGCGGCTCGAACGTGCAGTTCGCGGTCAACCCGGCGGACGGGCGGCTGGTTATCATCGAGATGAATCCGCGCGTGTCGCGCTCCTCCGCGCTCGCCTCCAAGGCGACCGGTTTCCCGATCGCCAAGGTCGCCGCCAAGCTGGCGGTCGGCTACACGCTGGACGAAATCGCCAACGACATCACCGGCGGCGCCACGCCGGCCTCGTTCGAGCCGACCATCGATTACGTGGTCACCAAGATTCCGCGGTTTGCCTTCGAGAAATTTCCCGGCGCCGCGGCGGTGCTGACCACCTCGATGAAATCGGTCGGCGAAGCGATGGCGATCGGCCGCACCTTCCAGGAGAGCCTGCAGAAGGCGCTGCGCTCGCTGGAGACCGGCCTCACCGGGCTCGATGAAATCACCATCGAGGGCTTCGATCCGGCCAAGGGCATCGATGACGCCGACAACAAGGCCGCCATCCGCGCCGCGCTCGGCACGCCGACGCCGGACCGCCTGCTCAACATCGCGCAGGCCATGCGGCTCGGCGCCAATGACGAGCTGATCCACAATGCCTGCCGCATCGATCCGTGGTTCCTGAACGAGATCCGCGCGCTGGTGGAGGCGGAGGCCGAGATCAGGGCCAAGGGCCTCCCGTCCACGGCGGGCGCGTTCCGCCGGCTCAAAGCCAAGGGTTTTTCCGATACCCGTCTCGGCAAACTCACCGGCCACAGCGCCGACGCGGTGATGGAAAAGCGCCGCGCGCTCGGCGTGCGGCCGGTGTTCAAGCGCATCGACACCTGTGCCGCCGAATTCGCCTCGCCCACGGCTTACATGTACTCGACCTACGAGACCCCGTTCGCCGGCAAAGTCGCCGACGAGGCGGCGCCGACCGACAAGAAGAAGGTCATCATCCTCGGCGGCGGGCCCAACCGCATCGGCCAGGGCATCGAGTTCGACTACTGCTGCTGTCATGCCGCCTTCGCGCTCAAGGAAGTCGGCTACGAGACCATCATGATCAACTGCAATCCGGAGACGGTGTCGACCGACTACGACACCTCCGACCGGCTCTATTTCGAGCCGCTCACGCCGGAAGATGTGCTGGAGATCATCGACACCGAGCGCGCCAACGGCACGCTGCATGGCGTCATCGTGCAGTTCGGCGGGCAGACCCCGCTCAAGCTGGCTGAGCATCTGGAGAAGGCGAAGGTGCCGATCCTGGGCACCTCGCCGGACATGATCGACCTCGCGGAAGACCGCGAGCGCTTCAAGAAATTGCTCGACAGACTGAAAGTGCGCCAGCCGCAGAACGGCATCGCCACCTCGCCGAATGCTGCGCGCGCCATCGCCGAGGAGATCGGCTATCCGGTGGTGATCCGGCCGTCCTACGTGCTGGGCGGCCGCGCCATGGAGATCGTGCGCGACGGCGCCCAGCTCGACCGCTACGTCGCGCGATTGGCCGGCGATCTCGACCGCCCGTCCGAACTGGTGGTGTCGAAGAAGAGCCCGCTGCTGATCGACCGTTACCTGTCCGACGCCACCGAGGTGGACGTCGATTGCCTGTGCGACGGCAAGGACACGTTCATCGCCGGCATCATGGAGCACATCGAGGAAGCCGGCATTCATTCCGGCGATTCAGCCTGCGCGCTGCCGCCGCATTCGCTCGACGAGAAAACCATTGCCGAACTGGGGCGGCAGACCCGCGCGCTCGCGCTCGCGCTCAATGTCGGCGGGCTGATGAACGTGCAATACGCCATCAAGGACGGCGACATCTACGTGCTGGAGGTCAATCCGCGCGCCTCGCGCACGGTGCCGTTCGTGGCCAAGGTGATCGGGCTGCCGGTGGCCAAGATCGCCGCCCGCATCATGGCGGGCGAGAGCCTGGCCAGCTTCAATCTGGCGCCGATGCATTATAAGCACCGCGCGGTCAAGGAAGCGGTGTTCCCGTTCGCGCGCTTCCCCGGCGTCGATACCGTGCTGGGGCCGGAGATGAAATCCACCGGCGAGGTGATGGGGATCGATGCCTCATTCGAGATCGCCTTCGCCAAAAGCCAGATCGGCGGCGGCGCCGACCTGCCGCGCTCGGGCACGGTGTTCGTCTCGGTCAAGGACACCGACAAGCCGCGCATCCTGGACGCGGTGCGGCTGTTGACCTCGCTCGGCTTCAAGACCATCGCCACCTCGGGAACCCAGCGCTACCTCGCCGAACATGGGGTGGAGGCGGCCAAGGTCTTCAAGGTGCTGGAAGGCCGGCCCCATATCGTGGACGCCATCAAAAACGGCAGGGTTCAGCTGGTTTTCAACACCACCGAGGGGACCGCGGCGCTGGCCGACAGCCGCTCCATGCGTCATGCCGCCCTCTTGCATAAAGTGCCGTACTACACCACTCTTTCGGGTGCCGTCGCCGCGGCGCAAGGCATAAAAGCCTATCTTGGGGGCGACCTCGAGGTGCGTGCACTGCAGAGCTACTTCAGCGATCGGGCCTGAGGGCGGTTCCCTTAGGCTCTGCAAGGCGAGCGACGGCGCGAGTTTGGCCGGGAATTCCACGGTCGCGGCGCAGGTGAAACTGGCCGCGGTCGAGGTTTTTTTAACCGACCCTCGTCACAGGACTCCGGCGCGCGGAAATCCGTGGCCGGAGTCGTATTGCGAGTCGATGGAACGGGATTTTGGAAGGTGGAAGGGGCTTGGCGGCGCTAACGCGTACGACAGTTCGGGCGCCCGCCAGGAGGAGATGAGACGATGGACAAAATTCCAATGACGGCGGCCGGCTATTCGACGCTCGAGGCTGAGCTCAAGCATTGCCAGCAGGTCGAGCGGCCGCGCATCATCCAGCAGATCACCGAGGCGCGCACGCACGGCGACCTGTCGGAGAATGCCGAATATCACGCCGCCAAGGAGCAGCAGTCGCTCAACGAGGGCCGCATCGCCGAGCTCGAGGACAAGCTGGCGCGCGCCGACATCATCGACGTGTCGAAGCTGTCGGGCGACACCATTACGTTCGGCGCCACGGTGACGCTGGTCGACGAGGACACCGACGAGAAGAAGGTGTGGCAGATCGTCGGCGAACCGGAAGCCAACGCCAAGGCCGGCCGGATTTCCATCACCTCGCCGCTGGCGCGCGCGCTGATCGGCAAGGCCAAGGGCGCGACCGTCGAGGTCGTAGCCCCCGGCGGCGCCAAGGCCTATGAAGTGAAAAAGATCGAGTGGAAGTGATTTGCCCGGCAACGGATGCCGAGCGGGCTTATTTCACCGTGACATTGAATAAGATTTCCATATTGAAGCGATCATTGGCGTCGCCGGGGTTGGAGCGCCGATAGCGAAAGCTGTCGGTGCCGACGAATCCCGGCTTCGATTGGTAAAATATCGCGACCCCCGTCACCGTCTTGCCTACGCATTGCGACGGCTGCGTGTCGCCATATCGGTTTTGCGCCCTAATAACGATGTCGTTCGGCTCAGTGCTCACCGTGCCGTTGGCGGGGGGCGCGAGCACGCTTATTTCGACTTGGCCCGGCCGGCATTGCTTGTCGAAGCGATCATGCGTTGCAATTTGCGTCTTGACGCCGGACTGGGCGGTCGCTGACACGCCGCCCTGCTGCGCGGCGGCCGAAACGCATACGAGACAGCTCACGACAACGAGTAAATTCCGTCCCATCCCTGCCATAGCCCCCTCCGTCGTAAGGCCGGTTTGCGTTGAGCGCCGCTCAGCCGTCCTGTTCCATCGGCACCATGGCGGCGTCCTTGGAGTTGCGCAGCGTGAGCGAAGTCTTCACGTTGCGCACATTGGGCGCGGCGGTGAGCTTCTCGACGAAGGCCTGGAAGGTCTTCAAATCCGGCGCGACGCATTTGAGCACGAAGTCGATCTCACCCGAGAGCATCCAACATTCGCGCACCAGCGGCTGCGCACGAACGAACTCTTCGAAGGCGGCAAGGTCGGGCTCCGCCTGGCTCGCCAGATGCACCATGGCGAACACCGTCACCTCGTAGCCGAGCTTCTTCTCGTCGAGCAGCGCGCGGTAGCCCTTGATGTAGCCGGCCTCCTCCAGCGCGCGCACGCGGCGCAGGCAGGGTGGCGCCGAAATGCCGACCCGGCGCGACAGCTCGACATTGGTCATGCGGCCGTCGTCCTGCAGCTCTTTCAGAATCTTGCGGTCGATGGCATCGAGTCGGGCGGTCAAGCTCCCCTCCGGGGATGAGCAAAAGCTGGGAACATCCATACCGCGAAATAATGTTTCGCGAAACATTATTGCGCGACTGCCGCGACACAGTACCCTGCGTAAACTAAGGCTGTGAGTCCCGGGGGTTGCGTATCTTGCATAGCTCCCCGAAAGCCATAGATTGTGCTGGCAAAAGAGCCGGTTGGCCCGGCCGCTTGGGCGAAAGACGCCCGACGACGCCCGCCAGGGGGGCGCTAAAAATGCCAAAGACTAGCCACGCCAAGGTCGTGATTATCGGCTCGGGTCCTGCCGGCTACACCGCCGCGATCTATGCCGCGCGCGCCATGCTGGAACCGATCCTGATCCAGGGCGTGCAGCCCGGCGGCCAACTCACCATCACCACTGACGTGGAAAACTACCCCGGCTTCGCCGACGTCATCCAGGGTCCCTGGCTGATGGAGCAGATGCTCAAGCAGGCCGAGCATGTCGGCACCAGACTGGTCTACGACCACGTCACCAAGGTCGAGCTGGCGCAGCGGCCGTTCCGCTTGGCTTGCGACTCGGGCGACGTCTATCTCGCCGACGCGCTGATCATCGCCACCGGCGCGCAGGCGCGCTGGCTCGATCTGCCCTCCGAGCAGAAGTTCAAGGGCTATGGCGTGTCGGCATGCGCAACGTGTGATGGCTTCTTCTACCGCAACAAGGAAGTGGTGGTGATCGGCGGCGGCAATACCGCGGTCGAAGAAGCGCTGTTCCTCACCAATTTCGCCTCCAAGGTCACCGTGGTGCACCGCCGCGACTCGTTCCGCTCGGAAAAGATCCTACAGGACCGGCTGTTCAAGAACCCCAAGATCGACGTGATCTGGGACAGCGTGCTCGACGACGTGCTCGGCAGCGACAACCCGCCGAAGGTCAACCGCGTGCGGCTCAAGAAACTGAAAACCGGCGCGCTGAGCGAGCGCAAGGTCGACGGCGTGTTCATCGCCATCGGGCATACGCCTGCCTCCGAGCTGTTCACCGGCCAACTGCAGATGAAGCCGGCCGGCTATATCATCACCGCCGGCCATTCCACCGTCACTTCCGTGCCCGGCGTGTTCGCCGCTGGCGACGTCACCGACGACATCTACCGGCAGGCGGTCACCGCGGCCGGACAGGGCTGCATGGCGGCGCTCGAAGCGGAGAAATTCCTGGCCGCGCATGAACGCCAGCGCGCGGCGGCGGAATAAGTCATGGTCACACCCAATAAGTCGATGGATTGGGACAAGCTGAAGGTGTTCCACGCCGCTGCGGAAGCCGGTTCATTCACTCATGCCGGCGAGCGGCTCGGCCTGTCGCAGTCGGCGGTCTCGCGTCAGGTCTCGGCGCTCGAAGGCGAACTGTCGGTGTCGCTGTTCCACCGCCATGCGCGCGGGCTGATCCTCACCGAACAGGGCGAGCTGCTCTTCCGCACGGCGCACGAAGTTTTCATGAAGCTGGAAGCCGCGCGCACCAAGCTCACCGACAGCCGCGAACGGCCGAACGGCGAATTGAAAGTATCCACCACGCCCGGCATCGGCGTGCATTGGCTCACCCCGCGGCTCGGCGAATTCCTCGACCTTTATCCCGACATCCATATCACCTTGATCACCACCGACGAGGAGCTCGACCTGGCGATGCGCGAGGCCGACGTCGCCATCCGCCTGCGCCAGCCGACCCAGCCCGACCTGATCCAGCGCAAGCTGTTCTCCGTGCATTTCCACGCCTATGCCTCGCCCGACTATCTCAAGCGCTTCGGCACGCCGCGCGACCACGCGGACCTCGACAAGCACCGCATCATTCTGCTCGGCGGCAACGTGCCGGCGCATTTCGCCAACCGGCGCTGGCTGCTCGAAATCAGCCGCGACGGCAAAGGCGCACGCAGCCCGAATCTGACTATCAATAATGTGCTCGGCGTCCTACGCGCCTGCCAGCGCGGCTTAGGCGTCGCGATTCTGCCCGATTATCTGGTGGAGGAAAATGGCGGACTGGTGCAGCTGTTCGGCGACGACAACACGCTCGCGCTCGATGCCTATTTCGTCTATCCGGAGGAACTCAAGTCGGTCGCGCGTATCCAGGTATTCCGCGACTTCCTGGTTGCCAACGCGCAGCGCTGGCATTTCTGAGTTTCACCGCGGCAAAATAGCGCAGCAGCGGTTGGCAATTTGGCATGGCCATCATGCGTGTGACTTGCGAATTGGCCGGCGAATTGCGATTCAGCATGGCAGTCATGCGGCGTATGACGTTGCTGGAGCAGCGTGCGGATCGCATAATTGCCGCTCGCTGTTGCACCGGATGTTTCCTCCCAGAGTCACCGGTGTGCAGCATGTTCCCCTCTGGAAGATTGCCGGTCCCCACACCGGCAAACTGAAACCGGGCCCCTCACGGGGCCCGGTTTTTTATCGGGCGTTGCTGTCAGCGCGACACTCAGCGAAATCATGCGGCGTCAATGTCGTCCGCGCACCGCGATTTCACGCGATCGTACGCGCGGAGTCGCTTGAAAATGAATTGGGAGAATGCGCGCAGCTTTTTT
Source organism: Hyphomicrobiales bacterium (assembly GCA_003133345.1). Classification (GTDB taxonomy): domain Bacteria; phylum Pseudomonadota; class Alphaproteobacteria; order Rhizobiales; family Xanthobacteraceae; genus Pseudolabrys. The sequence goes on from PKXB01000080.1 coordinate 16,217, forward strand.
GCCGGGAATGTTCTTGGCGTCATCGTTCGCGACTCGACGACGCGCTACTTTCTCCGGAGCGGATAGAATTGTAGGGCTCGAGCTGCGGCCACCGGTGCCCGCCTGCCCCGCCCCGGACGGCCATCATTTCCCTGTCATGCAGCGGCCCTATCCTGGGGGTTCCGCCAAGCCCACCATCACGAAGAAGTCATCGGGGTAAAACTGGCAAAAACCTGTTCAGGAACCAGCCGGACTGCCGACGGTTGCTATAGGCTAAAGCCTGCGGCAAGGCCGGAAATACCAGCCAAATCGGGGATTTTAGGCCCAGTGCAAAATAGCCACAGTCGGCGGCTGTTTCGCTCTTGCTTGTTGGGAAAAGCGTAACTACCGCANNGGAGACGTTCTGGTGAAAAGTGCCCGATTTAACCGTCTGCTGGCCTCGACCGCCCTCGGGCTGGTGCTGGTATTGGGAAGCCATGCCGGCAACCCTCAGGAAGCATTGGCGCAGCAGTCCGAACAGCAGATCGAGGCGGCGGTGCCGATGCCGGATACCGACCTGTTGCCGCCGCTGACGGCGAAGGACGTCGCGGGCACGCCCAGCACGCCGTCGACCGATATCAAGGCTGAGCCCAAGCAGGACGCCGCCGCGCCGGCGGCCGAGCCGGCAAAAGCCGCGGCCGTGCCGGCCGCTACCCCGGTGTCCGCCACGGCGGACAGCGCGGTCGCCGACCAGTTGCGCGAGACGATCTCCGGCAAGCTCGACCGCATCGTCAGCCGCAAAGCCGACCGCGAGGGTGTGGAGGCATTCTACAAGGCGCGCGACTACAAGCCGCTGTGGCTGAGCGATGGCGCCGCCGACGAACGCGCCAAGGCCGCGATCGCCTATCTCGCGCAGGTCGACAGCGTCGGTCTCGATCCGAGCGATTATCCGACCCCGGATTTCAAATCGGCGGTCACCGCCAACGCGCTGGCCGAGGATGAGCTCAAGCTCACCGCCGCCGTCCTCACTTATGCACGCCAGGCGCAGACCGGCCGCATCCATTTCAGCCGCGTCGGCGCCGACATCGAATTCAAGCTCGTCGCGCCGGAGCCGGCCGAGGTACTGGCCAAGCTCGCCGATGCCAACGATACCAGCAAGGCGCTCGACAGCTACAATCCGCCGCAGCCGGAATTCGCCGCGCTCAAGGCCAAGCTCGCCGAACTGCGCAAGGGCGCCCTGACGCCCAAGGCCGAGGAAGAAAAGAAGCCGGACCTTGTGCATGTCGGCGAAGGCAAGATTCTGCGCCCCGGCATGAAGGATGCGCGCGTGGTGGCGCTGCGCAAGCGATTGAACATCGCCGGCGACAAGGACAGCCCGCTCTATGACGACGCGGTGCGCGACGCGGTGAAGACGTTCCAGACCGAAGCCGACATCGACGTCGACGGCAATCTCGGCTCCAACACGGTGCGCTCGCTCAACGGCGAGAAGAAGGTCGCGCGCGGGCCATCCGCCAATCCGATCGACACCATCATCGTCAACATGGAGCGCTGGCGCTGGCTGCCGCGCGACATCGGCAATCCGCACGTGATCGTCAACGTGCCGGATTACAGCTTGACGCTCTATAACAACGACAAGGTCTATTGGCACACCAAGATCGTAGCCGGAAAGCCGGGCAAGGCGACGCCGATGGTCAGCGCGGAGATGAAATTCATCACCGTCAACCCGACCTGGAACGTGCCGCCCTCGATCATCGAGAACGAATATCTTCCGGCGCTGCAACAGGATCCGGATGCGCTCGACCGCATCGGCCTGAAACTGACCCAGGACGCCGACGGCACCGTGCACATTTCGCAGCCGCCAGGCGCCGGCAATGCGCTCGGCCGCATCCGCTTCAACTTCCCCAACAAGTTCCTGGTCTACCAGCACGACACGCCGGACAAATATCTGTTCGCCAAGGACAAGCGCGCTTACAGCCATGGCTGCATGCGGGTACAGAACCCGCTCACCTATGGCGAGAAGCTGTTGTCGCTGGTGCTGCCGAGCGAACACTACACCGAGGCGCGGCTGGAGAAGATGTTCGGCGGCAGCGAGATCAACATCAACTTCCCCAAGAACATCTGGGTCCACCTGACCTATCAGACCGCCTTCGTGGACGAGGGCGGCAAGCTGCAACTGCGTGAGGACGTGTACGGCCGCGACGCGAGAATGATCGCCATCCTCAAAGGCAGCGAGCGCAAGGTCGCCGACATCGCGATCGAGCGGCGGCCGGATTCGTCATCCAAACCGGTGCGCATGCCGGTCGGCACGTATGGCGGCGGTGGCGGCGGCTATAGCAACGGCGACGGCTTCTTCGGCTTTCTGTTCGGCGGCCCGCGCCAGCAGCCAACGCCAGTCTATCGGCCGCCGCGCGGCTTAGGCCCGCGTGTCGGCAACAATGGACGCTATACGTACCGCTGACCGCCTATCGTTTCGCGAATGAAAACGCCGGTGAGACCATCGCCGGCGTTTTTGCGTTGCGCGGCCGACGGCAGTTGATTTTTTCGATCGGTGTTTTGATTAGACGACTGCGATCAGGCAGCGGGCTTCATTTGGTCATGACCTTGGCTTGACTTCATGAGCGCTAAAGCTGCCCCGATCAGCAGCCAAAATGTGCGTTGGTAAAGCATGTCGGCCGGTGCGGACATTAATCCGAATGCCACTAACGATACAACAATCAGCTTCGAAGAGATGTCCGGATGGGCACAACGAATTTCGCTAGACAAGAGACCGACGCCGGGAATGGAGAAGATCAGAAAACCAACAATTCCCATTTCGGCAAGCAGCCATACTACTGTCGAGTGAATCAAAAGCGGCTGATCAGAAGATATGAATATCATCTGATTTCTGAACGCACCAAGGCCAGCGCCGAACATTGGGTGATTCACAAATAACCGTAAGCCGCCAAATATTGAGAATAGGCGCTCGGCCGTATTCGCCTCAGAGGGCAATACAACTGGAAGCCCTTCGGCGCCGGTCAACATTGCCAGAACGATCGCAAGTACTGCCACAGCTGCGGCATAAAGCGTCGCGATTGCAATCTCGCGAACTCCGCACGTGCGCATGTAAATGCTTGTGCCAAGGACGAACGGGAGGGTTATCCATGCTGAACGCGAGCCGCAAAACCAAAGACCAGCGATCAATATCGCCAGCAGAGCAACCCGCAGAGTAGCTCCACGTGCTGCCACTGCTGTTGCCGAAATAGCCATCAGCAATTCAAATGCAAAAAAATTGTGATTTTGGGCAAAACCCTGGGTGCCACGAGGGACCACAGGAAGCGCGAAGCCGAACTCGGTCAACATCGATAAGCCTATTTCGATTGCTGCAACGGCCGCGGTGGCCCCCGCGAACGTAAGTAGAAACATCCGGAGCGCAGGCTCACCGCCCTGTTTTATGATCAAAGCTCCAGTCATTGCGAATGCGAGTAGAACGAACCAGCCCAGAAACCTGTTAACTAAAGCCCACTCGGTCCATCCGAATGCCGTCGCGCCAATAATGAGCGAGGCGGCAAATACAAGTGTTGCCGCGGCAACTGCGGCATTCATTGGCACAAATCGCCATTGCGGCAAGTGTCCCGAGCGAATGGTCTTTAATAGGAAAAAAGAGGCAGCCAGTATTGCTATCGGGTCCGCAAGATTCACATTGAGCAGGGTACCCGATGGCATCGGGATATAAATTTGAAACAATACGAGTGTCGCAGCAGCTAAGGGTAGCGTCCAGGCAAGGGCACGGGCAAAGTCGATCAATCCGCCAACCGAGATTTTGGTTTGGTTCTCACTAATAGATCCGTGCATGGAGATAGCGGCCACGGCGGCCATCGCGAGTATCGAACCGGCACCAATGACGATCGCGGCACCCAGAGCTTTGTCTGCTCCTATTCCGATCGTGCCGAGGGCTATGACGGCGCTCATTTCGCGCACACCCCAGCCGGCAAGACTGATAGGCACGCTGGCCGCGAACATGACAATTGCTGACGCGGCGGCAATTTCAGCGATGGGAGTTTGCGGAGAGACGGCATGCGCAGCGGCGACATAAGCCGCCATCATGGGGAGTTGCACCAGGAGACTTAACCCCACAATGCTCAAGACTCTCGCCGCCACGTGTTGTTTCATAAATGGTGCGATTGCCCGTGCAGTCATCCGACCGTGCCCCAACAGCGCTCCGGCTATGGTCGCGGCGATGAGACCGCCGGCGATCTTGATCAGTTGGTCGCCGCCGGAATACCGATCGATGATAACCCGTCCAAAAATAAAGTAGGCGCCCGCCAGCGCAAGCAACCCCGAAACGACTGCGGCAATGATGCGTTCGTAAGCGGTCATAACGGCCACTGAGGCGAACGGAACCCCACTGCGTCCCATGATGACGCCACGCGCCATTAACTGACCGGCAAATTGGAAGAACGCAGCACCAGCAAGACCACCCCCGCTGACAGCGGCCATCGCCTGTCGGAAGTTGAATGGGGAACCGATGTCATTGGCGATAATTTTTAAGCGTAGCGCGGCGGCCAAAACATTCAGGAGGAGTGCCACAAGAATGCTGCTCATTGTCAGAATGGACAACTGATGTATGCCGGCGAAAACGCCGGATGTGTCGAATTTTAGTGCCACCAGCGCGATCGCGAAACTGAGCAAAGTGATCGAGATAAGCAATTTTACTGCCTTCACCGCGACCAAACGTGGCTGCGGCGGCGTCTGCGGATAATCAACCGCATTGAAGGCAGGTGTGAGATCTGAACTCGGAGCTACAGATGGGACAAGCGCGCCTAATGAGCGAATCATTGTTGCTCCCGAAAGCGGGCAAACGTGTGGGCGATCTACAGGGTGGAACGTTTGGAACGTTTATCTGATTCGCTCACATTAAACCTAGTTAAAATACACCCATGGAAGCGGCTACGTCCGCTTCGAGATAACTGCGAAGTCAGCCGGGGGAGACAAACAGCTCAAACGATATTTCTGATTGAATCGGTTGGACCAGTCGAAGAGATTGATTGTCTCTTAGGCGGCCATCGGCAGTTGATTTTTCACAGACCGCCTGACGTATCTGTGCACCAATTTTCACTTGCACGCGACATTTTGCTCCAAACCCATACGCCATTGTTCGGCTTCCTCCGGCGTTATTGAAGATTTGAGTTTCCGCTTGAGCAGCCATTCCTCCAGACCGAGGCCGCTGGCCGTAACCTCTGCGACAAATTTGGTGAGGTGAAGGACGATATCCGTTACCGCGCGCGCATACGCTCCCGACTGTCGGGCATGCCGCCATATGGCGGCAGAATATATCATGCGTCCCTGAATACTCTTTGCGAGACCTCGATAGTTACAGCCAATACCTCGATGAACTGTCACCGCAGCAAGTCATCGCCGTTGTGGATCAGGCGCTACGATAATTCGATCGTGGATTATGCTTCCTGTGATCCGGAATTTTTCGGGTCCCGCTTACCTGCGCAAAGGACCCTGCCCCGAATTTACAAAACCGACTTAAGTGGCCGACCCGCGCTCAGTTTGCACTCTCTACCCCCGATTTTACTGGGGTCTCCTGGTTTTAATGGGAGGATTTATTGAGGCGGCCAATCGATATGCCGGCGCGACGGGCCGAAAATAACGGAATTTTTCGATAACGAATCAATTTCGGTCGGGACATGTTCCACAACATGATTAACGCATCATTAACGCGGGTGTGAGATTAATGCCGGCATGAGAAATTGTAAGACATGCCAGCACCTCAAGCGCCCCGAGATCGACCGCCGCCTAGCCGCCGGCGAGCCGTCGACGCAGGTCGCCCGTGACTACGAGCTGAACCCGTCGAGCTTGCATCGGCATCGGGCGAATTGTCTCAAACTCGCGTCATCCAACGCCATCAAAAAAGAGGCTGCCCGCGGCAGCGCCGCTGTCGCTCTGCTGCCGTCGAAAGAGACGCTGAGCGGCGCCTACTTCGATTTGCGAACCCGCATTGATCAAATCGTGGCGCAGGCCGAGCAAC
>PKXB01000028.1:0-9288 GCA_003133345.1 Hyphomicrobiales bacterium
CAAAACAGGCCACTGCCAATTTCAAATCAGGCCACTGGGCGTCGAAACAGGCCAGTACCTCAGCCGCGTGACAGGTATTGAACCGCAAATGCTCGATACCTATATATTTTATATTTAGTCATGGACGATTTGTCCCTTTCGGCCGGGCGCTGCTGCCGTCTCTAATTTTTTTGCCTTCAACTTCTTCATCTCCTTGGCCTTCGTGAATTCCGGTTCGAGCAGCTTTAGCTTGGCGACGAGCCCGGCAAGGGAGTAGCCGTTGCTCGTCTGCTTCCTGCCTGAAAAGCGTTCAATGCGCTTCACGAAACCGGCTTTTTCAAGCTTTGTGATGTAGCGCTGGACCTGCCGGGGGCTCTTCCCCATCCGGCCCGCGATGCGATCTTTTGCAGGGACACAAGTGTCTCCCCGAAAATTTTAGGCAACGTTCTGCGCGACGAGGAAGGCGTCTGATTTATTGGTGCGAAAGCCTTTCAGGGACGGGCGTGGGATGGCTATGCGTCCCCGCGGGCGTTCGGGGCCATTTGCAGTGCGCGTAGTGCGAGCCCGGAGTGCTAATTCCGTCCCGCCAAAATAATTTTGTATATTTCATTGGCGTTTCACCGCGATGTCAGCAGCCAGACGAGTTGCATATGAGCAATTTACTCTGCACGGCTCGGTAAGCCCGTGCTAGGCGCATGGCAAATATTGAAGGAATTTGTCGTGACGTCTGCGAAGCACCCGAGTTCGTAACCATCGTTACGATTGCAGATGACGGCGTCACATAGCCGGCAACTAGGCGCTATCGAGCTACTACTGTGGCTCTGATTCGGGCGGTGCCAAACGCGCGGCCGGCTGCGGAAGAACACTTGGCGCATCTGTAGCAAGCTGCTGCGGTAGCTCCGCGTTGTGCACGTGATAAAGCTGCGGTGCCGCGCGGTTGACATGAAGCTGGAAAATATCAGGGCGGTTGTAGTGGCCGGCGAAGTCGTGCCGTAGTTTCATCTGGATGGCGAGTTCCAGATCGCAATCGGCGTAAAGAATCCCTTCTTCCGGCCCCATCGGCCCAGCGATAATTCGGCTCATCGGATTGACGATCAAACTTCCGCCACAGCAGTCTGGATTTCGCAGGAATTGTTCGCCCTCCGGGCCGACCTTGAGCATCTCAATCATACGTTCGTCGACCGTACCGCAGGCGGAAATTACGAAGGCCTTGCTCATTTGTGCGAAGGCTTGCGAGTCGATGGCGACCCGATTGCGCAGAGGATCTCCGCTAGTCGGGAAATGATTTGGCCAGCTCATGACGTGAATGCGGGTGCCTTCGGCGATCAGCGCGAAAACCGCTAGCGGATTTGAATTCTCGCCGCATATTAGGCCGGACGCGGGTCCGAACTCGGTCGCAAATGCGCCGAACGTGTCGCCATGCCCGCCGGTGTGCACCAGCCGTTCTCCGACCGTCGGCATGATCTTCTGGTGCTTGCGGATAAGACTACCGTCCGGCCCGATATATAGCTGCGTGTTGAACAGGGTGCCTAGCGTGTTCGGCAGCTTCTCACACACGCCGATGACAACATAGGCATTTACGTCGCGTGCAGCCGCGCAGAGCGCTTCCGTTTCGGCTCCGGGAACCTCAACCGAATTTTTAAACAGCTCAACCGATAACTTGTTCGATATCCCCGCAGTCGCTGCGTGATGGTGAAACCAAACCGGGTGCGCCGGAATGAAGCTTTCTGGAAATCCGATCACGCGAGCGCCGTGCGCCCCGGCTTCACGGATCAGCCGGCATGCTTTTTCCGTCGATCCTTCTCGGTCGAGAAAAACGGAAGCCGCCTGAACGGCCGCCACACGCACCGGTTTGTAGACATCACCCATTAGAATGCTCCCCGATCAAGGCAAGAGCGCAACGTCGATGCGCGATCATCCGGCTACTCCAGCACATTCATTGCAAAAGACTTGCCCCCCGTTCGCCGGACTTCGGCTTTCGGGGGGAAACGTTGGAGAATAGGAACCCGCGGTAGTGGAAGTCTAGTCGGCAAGAATACGGCGCGGTTGCCGTAGCAACAGGGTCAACAGCAGGGCGAGCAGCGAGACCGCGAGCATCATCGAGAAGGCGATGTCGTAGGTGCCGGTGGCGTCGAACACGGCGGCGCCGAGATAGGCGCCGATGCCGCCGAAAATCTGATGTACCATGGTGATCAGGCCGGTGAGGGCCCCGAGATGGCGGGTGCCGAAGCTCTCCGCCACGAACACGACGGTGAGCGATTCGCCTGCGCGATCAACCCGATCTCCGAGGAGGAACCGGGACAGTGATCAACGCGATCAAATTCTCAATTGAAGAGATAGAAGCCTCAGACCAATATTTTGACCACACGACGGCGGCCCGGGCGGTTGCACCCGCCTATCCGGAAAGCTACCGAAAATTCCGGGCCTTCACCTTCAGCGTATCGATGTGCAGATCGGGCTCGTACATGTCCCGGGGCGTGACCTGCAGCGTCTTCCTCTCGCGGCTGTCCGGTCCATGGCCGCCGTGTTTGGCCTCGTCGCCGCGTCCCGGGGTCAGCGGGAAGGTCGCGTCAAGCCCGGACACCTGCTTCAGATCGGCCGACATATCGCGCAGGTATTCGACGATGAGGTGAATGACTTCGCCTTCCCGCTGCACGTGCCCGCGAACGCCGAGCATGCTTGCGCCAAGAATCGTTCGCCGGTTCTTGTCGAACACCGAAGGCCAGACGATCAGGTTCGCGTTCGCGGTCTCGTCCTCCAGTGTGATGAACATCACGCCTTTGGCCGAGCCAGGCATCTGTCGAACCAGAACAAGTCCGGCGATCGATATCCGCTGCCCGTTAGCTGCGGCCGCCAAAGCCGAGCAGGGCGCGAAGCGTTGCTTTTCCAGTCCGGCACGCAGGAAGCTCAACGGATGCGCCCGCAGCGTCAGCCCTGTGCTGTGATAGTCTTCGACGACTTCCCGGCCATGCGTCATGCGCGGCAGCGCGACGACCGGTTCGACGATCTCGGGCCTCAACAGTCCATCCCGATCGTCGGACGCCGCAAAGAGCGGCAACGCATCATCGCGCAGCGCCTTGAGCTGCCAGGCGGCATCGCGGCGGGATAGTCTTAGGGAGCCGAAGCCATCGGCGCGCGCGATGGCCTGCAATGTCGAAATAGGCACGTTTGCCCGCCGCCAGACTTCCTCGATCGTCGCAAACTTCCGGTCGGCCCGTGCGCCGCGAATGCGAGCGTATGCTCGCCTGTCGACCAGCTGCACGGCCTCCTTTTCCTTAAGGCTGCGAACCATGCAGAAACCCAGCCGGACGGCATGGCGGGAGGCATCGCCAGGTTCAAGCGTGCAATCCCATTCCGAAAGGTTCACGTCGACCGGCCACACCTCGACGTCGTGCGCCCGCGCATCGCGGACGAGCTGGGCTGGCGCATAAAAGCCCATCGGCTGGGCGTTCAGAATCGCCGCCAAGAAAACATCCGGATGATGACACTTCATCCAAGATGACGCGTATGCGATCAGCGCGAAGCTTGCGGCATGGGATTCGGGGAAGCCGTAGCTGCCGAAGCCTTCCAGCTGCTTGAACGTGCGTTCGGCGAATTCCGTCGAGTAGCCGTTGTCGAGCATGCCCCGGATCAGCTTCTCCTGAAATTTGTGGATGCCGCCGGTGAACTTGAACGTCGCCATCGAGCGCCGCAGCTGATCGGCCTCGGTCGGCGAGAAGCCGGCCGCGACCATCGCGACCTGCATTGCCTGTTCCTGAAACAACGGGACGCCGAGGGTCTTTCCGAGCACCTTCTCCAAGGCGGGAGTCGGGAATTCGACCTTCTCCTTTCCCTCCCGCCGGCGGATGTAGGGATGCACCATGTCGCCCTGTATCGGACCTGGCCGTACGATGGCGACCTCGATGACGAGATCGTAGAACGTCTTGGGCTTCATGCGCGGCAGCATGTTCATCTGCGCGCGGGATTCGATCTGAAACACGCCGGTCGTATCCGCCCTGCGGATCATAGCGTACGTGGCAGGATCCTCGGACGGAATGGTCGCGAGGTCGAGGCGCTTGCCTTTTGCGCGATCGAGCAGGTCGAAGGCGCGGCGCATGCAGCCGAGCATGCCGAGGCCCAGCACATCGACCTTCATGAACTTCAGCGCGTCGATGTCGTCCTTGTCCCACTCGATGACCTGACGGTTCTCCATCGCTGCCGGTTCGACGGGCACCATTTCATCCAAGCGGTCCAGCGTCAGTACGAAGCCGCCCGGGTGCTGAGAAAGATGGCGCGGCGTGCCGATCAGTTGCCTGGCGAGATCAAGAGTGAGCTTGAGCCGCCGATCTTCGAGATTGAGGTTCAACTCCTTGGCCTCGCGCTCGGCGACGCCTTCTTCGCTCCAGCCCCAAATGAGGCGTGCCAGCGATCCCGTCACGTCCGCCGGAAGACCGAGCGCCTTGCCGACCTCGCGGACGGCTCCGCGCGAACGATAGCGGGAGACGACCGTGGTCAACGCCGAGCGCGTTCTCCCATAGGTTTCGTAGATCCATTGGATCACTTCTTCGCGCCGCTCATGTTCGAAATCGACGTCGATGTCGGGGGGCTCGCGGCGCTCCTCACTGATGAAACGTTCGAACAGGAGTCCTTGCCGTACCGGATCGATGGCGGTGATGCCGAGCGCGTAACAGACGGCGGAGTTGGCGGCCGATCCACGACCCTGACAAAGGATGCCTTTCGATCGGGCGAAGCGAACGATCGACTCCACCGTCAGAAAATAAGGCGCGTATTCAAGGCGCTCGATGAGTGTGAGTTCGTGTCTTATCTGGGTGGCCACGTTGTCGGGTAGACTCTCCGGGTAGCGTTCCCCGGCGCCGATCCACGTCAGCTTCTCCAGACGCTCCTGGGCCGACAGTCCGTCATCCGACAATTCGGTCGGATAGCTGTATTTCAACTCGTCGAGTGAAAAGCGGCAACGTGCTGCAAGCTCCATCGTTCTTTGGACGGCAGGAGCGTAGTTCGGAAACAGCCGATACATCTCCGCCGGCGGTTTGAGAAAACGGTCGGCGTGCCGTTCCTTACGAAAGCCCGCACTGTCGATCGTGGTGTGAAGACGGATGCAAGTGACGACGTCCTGCAGCATGCGGCGGCTTTGGTCGTGATAGAGCACGTCGTTGGTGACCACGGTCTGCACCTTGGCCTGCCAAGCCGCCGCATCGATGGCTTCAAGCCGCTTTGCTTCATCGGGCAGAAACTGACGCGTGAGCGCGCAATAGGCGCGGCCGCCGAACAAAGCCTGAAGCCGGTCCAGCTCTTCGGACAGAGGCCGCTGCAGATCGTCCGGCAGCAGGATCGCCAGCAATCCCTCGCTCCACCGCTCGACGTCGGGCCAATCGATATGGCACGCGCCTTTGCCCGCGCGTGTCTTTCCGATGCTCAGCAACCGGCAAAGCCTGCCGTAGCCGGCGCGATCGACGGGATAGACCAGCATGGAGGTGCCGCATTGCAGATCGAGACGGCAACCCACGATCAAGCGGACCCCTGTCACCTTGGAGGCCTCATGGGCCCGGACGATGCCGGCCAGCGAATTGCGGTCCGTGACGGCCACCGCATCGATGCCGAGCAGCGCCGCAGCGGCAAAGAGCTCCTCGGCGGACGAAGCGCCGCGCAGAAACGAGAAGTGGGATGTGACCTGAAGCTCCGCGTAGCTCATGCTTCGCCCACGCCGTGCAGATACCAACTGCCGCCGCGCTCGGCGGGCGCATCGCGGAACAGCCAATAGCGGGCGCCGTCGGCCGTTTCGACGCGATAGTAGTCGCGTGTCAGGTTCGTTTCGCCTTCCGAGATCCACCATTCGCCGTGGATGCGCTCCGGCCCGTCGGCGCGGATCACGCGGAGACGCTGATGCCTCCATGTGAACTGACGCGGCGGACGATCGGGAAGTTCGGCGATCGCGATTATCTTTTCCGGCGGCGAAAACAGCCGCGCCGGTCTCGGCAGGTGCTTCGGCCATGCGGCACCGTGCGCGGGATCGAGGGCCGGTACGCGCTTGACCGCGCGTTCCGGCAGTCCGCTTTCGACGGGCACGCAGCGATAGACGCTGTCCTGACCGAGACGCACCGCCAGAGTGTCGACCAGCTGACCGACGTCGACGTCGCTGCCCTCCGCTGCGATGTGGCGACCGATGGTCTGCCGTTCGGTGAGCGCCTCGATCCACGAGGCCGTGAGTGCCGCGCTTTCGATGCCGAATCCGGGGTCGACGAGGACCAAGCGTTCCGCAAGCAGCTTCGATAGGTGTACGGGCTCGCGGTAGGGGCGGGACAGACCGATGCGGACCGCTTGCGCGAGATTGTCGACGCGCATGAACACGAGATCGAGCCGCCGGGCCCCGACGCCGCGGCGTTCGAGTTCGGGACACAACAGTTCGCAGAGTTTTGAGATCACCCGCTTGAGATCCTCCGGATCCCCGATCGGTTCGGCGAATTTCAATTCTCGCTGCGGGACTTCCGGAGGAACAAGCGAGGTGAGGGCTTCGGTCACGCTTCCCAGAGCCTGATCGAAGCGCAGCAGAACATCCGCTCCGAAACGCAGACGCAGACTCGCGCGTGGCTTGCTCGCAAGCTGCGCCACGCGCTCGATGCCGACTTCGTGCAGCGACGAGACGACCGACTGGGCGAGCCGCAATGCGGCCACGGGCAGACTGGCGATGGCTTCCGACGCGCGGCCAGGCGACACGATCCCGCCGCTCCCATAGCGGGACACCCCCCACGCGCAGCCCGGCGTGTCTGCGATCGCGGCTTTCGCCGAGATGTCGGCGCGTCGGAGGCGATGCAGCAGATCCTCGATCAACGCGCCTTCGCCCTGGAACAAATGCGCCGATCCCGCTACATCGATGAATATTCCATCGGGCGGATCGGGTGTGACGAGCGGCGAATACATCGTGCACCAGTGGCCGAGCCGCACCAATGCATCGGCATCCTTTGCCGGATCTGCGTCGAGAACCGTCAAGTCGGGCACGAGCGATTGCGCGTGCGTGACCGTCATGCCGCGCGTCAGGCCCAGCGACAGCGCCGCATCGTCCACGCTCGTGACGATGCGGCGCTGACCGTCGACGGCCGCGAGAACCAGCGGCTTATCCCGCGACGGCGCGGTACGATTCTTCCGCCGCAGCCGATCGGTCGGCCAGCGTGGCAGGAAGACAGAGATTACCCTCCGCATCGCAAGCCTCCACGATCCATGAATGCGGTTCGCCGCCCTTGACGCGCAGCAGTTCGACAAGCCAGCGCTGCCGATCGATATGATCGGAGGGACCTTGAGCCGGCGGGCTGGGCGATACGCGCCAGCGCGTGGCCGCGGCATTGGGCTCGCCGGCAAACCGCTTCTCGTCGGAAGTGCGCCACCTCCGTAGAAGCAACGCGGTGACGCCCGTTTCACCCGCGCACAACTGCAGGCGCCGCGACGACGTCAAAGATAGCCGAGTCACCTCGCCGACGACGGCGGCAATCCCGCAGCAGCGCAGCCCTTCCTCCATCGCAGGAAGCACATCGCGGTCTTTCCAGGTCTCGCAGTAGATGACGCGATCCGGATGAAGCCCGATGCGGGCAAGCGCGGGCGCGAACAGATCGCGCCCGCGCAGGCACCACAGCACGGGTCCGGGAATCCGCGCGGCGATGCCGGCTGCGAACAGTGTCGCTACCGCGGCATGTTCGCCCGCCGGTCCGCCTTCGATCACTTCATGGAGGTGGCCGCGCGCGAGGCCGCCACCCGGCAAATGCTGATCGATCTCGGTCACGGCGAACGGCAACGCCTCCGACGTCGCATGGCCGTTTACTTCCACCCGCTCCAACCAGCGGCGCAATTCGGCAATAGTGGTGGGCGGGCTGGCCGGGGCCATCCACAGAGTCTCCTTGGGAAATTGTCTGTTCTACATTTGTTCTCTTCGAGGGAAGAGTCAACTGCCTTGCGAAAAAGCTCGGTCTTACTGCCTGATCGAGCCGAACTTTCCCACTTTCGCCGACATCGCGTTGGCTGTAGTCGAATCCATGGAAGCCGCGTGACCGTTCCGAAGGACGCAGGTTGCTCATGCATGTGAATGCCGACTAGCGGCGCGGGCGAGCTTGGGACGGTTAAGAGGTGGACGCCAAAGAGAACTTTGACCGTGTCAGGGCCGGGGGGTTCGAATCCCTTCCGGCGCGCCATTTCCTCCTGAAAACTCAACAACTGTGCGTCCGCACACTGCGCTCGTTCCCATAGCGTTCCCATAAGCGTTCCCATAAGGCCGTTTCCGTTCGGACGCCGAGCGGGAAACAACGGACATCGCGCGGACATGCCATCTGATGAAACAAGCGCCGGGCATAGGGCGATACAGATTCCAGGTAGCGCCGCTGGGCCTCGGCATAGAGGGTCCCGAAGGCGAGCGAGGACTTTCCAGAGCCCGATATGCCGGTAAAAACGACCAAAGCGTCCCGGGGAATATCGACCGACACGTCCTTCAGATTATGTTCGCGCGCTCCCCGCACTCGGACAAAGCCTGCCATGGTCCCAACTTCGGATGATCTGCGGCTAATATCGTCCATGTGGTGCTCTCACCCCCGGGTAACGCGCTGCACCTCGCCCAGTTCACTCCGAATGTGGGTCGGCGGGCCGTCTCGACTCATCTATCACGGCGTGGAAGGTATTCGTGCAGGATCAACCGGGATTCTGAAGGATGCGGGACTATTCGAAACCGGCCGGATCCCGTCAAAATCCAATCGTAAGGCGCCGATCGAACATGACCGGACGCTTTACCGTCAGTGTCACAAAATCGAGAATATGTTCGGTAGGCTCAAGGACTGGCGACGCGTTCATACCCGCTACGATCGATGCGCCCATACGTTTATGTCAGCAATCTGTATCGCCGCAGTCGTCATCTTCTGGCTATGATCAATGAGTCCTGAGCCTAGTTTGGCCACGGAACAATTTCGCCTCTGATCCATTAGATGGGTCATGGCAAGCATTTTAACCCCTTGCCCCAATACGGGCCGAGCTATTCCAACGGGGCTTAGAACCGAGTGGGTAGTGTTTGATAGCCTTCCCAGGATACCTATCCCTATTCGCTGCCCTGCCTGCGGCGAACGGCATACGTGGACGAGTTTAACTGCGTGGGTCGATGGGCGGGAGACATCCAAAATCGCAGCTGAGTAAGTCGCCTCAGGAAACTAGCTATGGAGAACAACCATGAAGAAAATATTGTTGCTTGTGAGCGCCGCAATCATTGGTGTGAGCTTTCTCGCCGCGCCCGCAAAAGCCCAGGGCGTTCCACAGGCCGTAGAGATCACCAAGGTCGATGTG
>PKXB01000028.1:9299-9694 GCA_003133345.1 Hyphomicrobiales bacterium
TCGGTCGGTGGTTTCCTGGGCATGGGCACCCGCATGGTGGTCATCCGTTACGACAGCCTCAAGTTCGCCGACAACAAGATTGTGCTGCCGGGCGGGACAAAGGACGGGCTTAAGATGCTGCCTGCGTTCCAATACTCTAAGGAGTGATTGTCCGCGGTGTAGTTGGCTACTTGCTACAGTTTAGCCCGCTGCCAGAGGGCGTGACTTCAGCTGTTGGACGCGGGACACTCACGTTCCGCAGTCAGTCTATTTAGATGGATCAACAATGCGGTGGGCTTGAATGCCCTTATGGAGAGATGCAATGTCAGTCATAACAGTCGGCCGGTGTCCGGTCTGTTTTGCGTCGACGTACCTCAGTCTCGTAGAGCCACATGCCACGCGCAATGATGTTGAGT
>PKXB01000060.1 GCA_003133345.1 Hyphomicrobiales bacterium
CGGAAATCGGGACCACCTCTGTCGCCCGCATCGGGACAATAGGCGGCCACGTCACCAGACCTCATTGCCGCGCCGCGGACCCCAATCGACTTCTTGCGGAACGTTGTCACGTGTCATTCCGCTTAGCAATTTTTCAAGTGTGTAGCGCGATTTGCGTGCCGGCTTGACGATGGGGCGCAATACCAATGTGCCGTTTTCAATTTTAATTTCGGCACGTTTGCCGTCGCTTGCTTTGATGGCGTCGGCCAAAGCCTTGGGAATGCGCACGGCGAGACTGTTGCGTCTCCTTAATGTAGAGACATTGTATATACATAAGGACGCTGCCGCTGACAAGGGTCCCATTTTCTATGAGTGCGTAATGACTTGGCAATCCGGCGCGCCTTAGAGGCAACTGGCGTTGAATTCATCAACGACAACGCCGGGGCGCGTCGTCACGCCGCAATCACAACCCTGTCAGGTTGCCCAACCCAGGGCGATTCCAGGTTGCCCCGGGCGGCCGGCAATGGAACAATTGCGTCCATAATTCGTATTCGTACGTACATCGACTGCAGCAGCCCTTGGTATATCGTTACGGAGGCAATCAATGGCGCGCACCGCTATTTCGCCGGTTCCGCGAGATGCCGCCGGCAAGCCGCCGCTTGCGCCGAAACCGCTATCCCTTGACGAGTCGCGCGTCATCTGGCGCGACGCCTTCCGCCGCGTGCGGGCGGAGACGGAAAGCCGCGCCGCGCATCTCTCGGCCGAGGACCAGATCGTGCAGTCGATGGCCGACGCCAGCCCGACCAAGTGGCACCGCGCGCACGTCACTTGGTTTTTCGAGCAATTCCTGTTGGTGCCGAACGATCCGACCTACAAGATCTTCGACCAGCGCTTTCCGTTCCTGTTCAACTCCTATTACGTCGCCGCCGGCCCGCGCCACGCGCGCCCGCAGCGCGGGCTGATCACGCGGCCGAACAGTGAAGATGTCGCCGGCTATCGCGCTTATGTCGATGCGGCGGTCGAGCGGCTGATCGAGCAAGGGCCGGCAGACAAAGCCGAAGCCGTGTTTTCGATTCTCGAAATCGGCCTGCATCACGAGCAGCAGCACCAGGAACTGCTGATCACCGACATCCTGCACGCTTTCGCGCAGAATCCGACCGATCCGGTCTACGATGCCGGCTGGCAGCCGCCGCGCGCGACGCACGGTCCGCGCGGTTTTGTCGACGTGCCGGCCGGCATTCACCCCGTCGGTCACGAGGGAACAGGATTCTGCTTCGACAACGAGACGCCGCGGCATGACGAACTCATCCCCGATGTGCGGATCGCGCGTCATCTCACCAGCAATGCCGAGTGGCTCGCGTTCATCGAGGCCGGCGGCTATGCGACGCCCGCGCTCTGGCTGTCGGACGGCTGGGCGGCGGTGCAGGCGCAAAACTTGAACGGACAAGCCTGGCTGGCGCCCGGCTACTGGCGGCAGAACGACGGCGCCTGGTTCGCGATGACGCTGGCCGGCTTGCAGCCGGTCGATCCAGCGACCCCCGTTACCCATATCAGCTATTACGAGGCCGACGCCTTCGCCCGTTTCGCTGGCAAGCATTTGCCGAGCGAGGCGGAATGGGAGGTGGCGGCGCGCGCCGGCCTGCTCGCCGATGCCTTCGGCGTGGCTTGGCAATGGACGCGCAGCGCCTATCTACCCTATCCGGGCTACCGCGCGGCCGCAGGGGCGCTCGGCGAATACAACGGCAAGTTCATGGTCAGCCAGATGGTGTTGCGCGGCTCGCCGAATTCGTTTGAGTAAGCAGTAAAGAGGCAACGATGGTCGCTCTTGCACGTACGCCCCGCCCGCAGCCGCAGAGTGCGGACACGTCGGCCTTTGAGGACGATGTTCTCGCGGGCTTGCGCACGACACCGAAGCGGGTGCCGGCGAAATATTTCTACGACGGCGCCGGCTCGCAATTGTTCGAGCGCATCACCGAGCTGCCGGAATATTACCCGACGCGCTGCGAGATGCGCATTTTGCGCGATCACGCCGGCGATATAGCCAAGCTGATACCGCAAGGCGCCGCGCTGGTAGAATTAGGCAGCGGCTCGAACAAGAAGGTGCGCATTGTGTTGCGCGCGGCGCGCAAGCTCGCGGCTTATGTGCCGGTCGACATTTGCGGCGAGATGCTGGAGCAGGAGGCGGCCGAGCTGCGGCTCGATTTCCCGCAGCTCAAGGTGCTGCCGGTGCGGGCCGATATCACCCATCAATTCGAACTGCCGGCGCAAGCCAAGGCGGCGCCGGTGCGCGTCGGATTTTTCCCGGGCTCCACCATCGGCAATTTCGAGCCGTTTGAGGCGGCGGCGTTCCTGCGCAATGCCGCGCATATTCTTGGGCCGGGCGCGACGCTGATCATCGGCGCCGATCTGATCAAGTCGGCGGACGTTCTCAACGCCGCCTATAACGACGCCGCGGGCGTCACCGCCAAGTTCAATCTCAATCTGCTGGTGCGCATCAATCGCGAGTTGGGCGCCACCTTCAAGCTCGATACGTTCGAGCACCACGCCTTCTACAACCGCGAGCGTCATCGCATCGAAATGCACCTCGCCAGCCTGAAGCGGCAGAAGGTGAAGGTGGCGGGCGAGACCATCGAGTTCCGCGCCGGTGAGACGATCCACACCGAGAACAGCTACAAATACAGCATCGCGTCGCTGGGCGCGCTGGCGCGCGGCGCCGGTTGGCAGCCGGCGGGCGTGTGGACCGACGCGCGTGAGTATTTCTCGATCCAGGCCTTTACGCTGACCGGCAAGTGATTCTATTTCGTCATTCCGGGGCGCTCGCGAAGCGAGCGAACCCGGAATCCAGAAACGCACGCTGAATTGGCATCTGGATTCCGGGTCCGGTCCTGCGGACCGTCCCGGAATGACGGGCTATACCTTCCCGAACCCTCTCCCCTGCGCTAAGCCTTTCGCCGCAGCAAAAGGTCAGGGCAGGGACACGATGAAGATTGTCGGTTTTGAAGCGAATAATGGCTTGCGGCTCGGGGTGGTCGAGGGCGACGCCGTCATCGATCTGCAGGCGGCGGACGCCGCTACGCCCAGCGATCTCGGCGAAGCCTTGCGGGCGAGCAACGGCGATCTCAAAGCCCTGGCCGATCTCGCCCGCCGAGCGCCTGCCTCCGCCCGCCGTTTGCTCGCCGGATTGAAATTCGGCTTCCCGGTAGCAAAGCCCGGCAAGATTATCTGCCTCGGGCTCAATTATCTCGACCACGTCAAGGAGGGCCCGAGCCGCGACAATATTCCGAAGTTCCCCTCGATTTTCTTCCGCGTGTTGACGTCGATGGTGCCGCATCTGCAGCCGATCATCCGCCCGCGCGTATCGACGCAGCTCGATTACGAGGCCGAAATGGTCGCGATCGTGGGTAAGCCGGCCAAGCATCTGACGCTTGCCAATGCGATCGCCTGCATCGCCGGCTATTCGTGCTCGAACGAAGGCTCAGTGCGCGAATTCCAGCGCCACACCACGCAATGGGGCATGGGCAAGAATTTCGACCGCACCGGCGGCTTCGGGCCGTGGATGGTCTCCGCCGACGAGCTGCCGCCCGGCGGCAAGGGCTTGAAGATCATGAGCCGGCTCAACGGCAACATTATGCAATCGGACAACACGTCGAATATGATGTTCCCGCTGGCCGAGACGTTGGTCTATCTCACGAAGGGCATGACGCTGGAACCCGGCGATATCATTCTCACCGGCACGCCGTCCGGCGTCGGTCACGCGCGCAAGCCGGAGCCGGTCTGGATGAAGCCGGGCGACACCATCGAGATCGAGGTCGAGGGCATCGGCGTGCTAAGCAATCCAATCGAAGACGAGAAGGCTTAAACGGAGCGCGCAAAGCGCCGATAACAAAAGGGGGAAATTCATGAAACGCGCAATCGTCGCGGCGGCCGTTGCAGCCGGGTTCATCATAGCCGTGGTGGCGCCAGCCCTCGCGGAATGGCCGGCGGACCGGCCGATCCGTGTGATCGTCGGCTTCGGCGCTGGCGGCGGCACCGACATCGTCTCCCGCATCATTGCACAGCCGCTGTCCGAGTTGCTGAAGCAATCCGTCATTGTCGAGAACAAGGTGGGTGCCGGTGGAACGCTCGCCGCCGAGTTTGTCGCGCGGGCGGACAAGGATGGCTATACCGCCCTCATGACCAGCCCCGCCCACACTGTGTCGGCGGCGATGCTCAAATCGATCCGCTACGACGCGGTCAAGGACTACGCGCCGGTCTCGCTGGTCGCCGACTCAGCCTTCGTCTTCGTTGCGCGCAAAAATTTTCCGGCCGACGACATCAAGGGGCTGGTGGCGCTGGCCAAGGCCTCGCCCGGCAAGCTCAACTTTGCCGACGTCGGCGTCGGCTCGACCCAGAACTTTGCCGGCGAACTGATGCGCCAGATGGCCGGCATCGATGTGAAGCACATTCCCTATAGCAACACGCCGGGCGTGGTCACTGCCTTGCTGTCGGGCGACGTGGACTACGGGGTCGAACTGGCGCACGCGGTGCGCGGCCAGGTGCAGGCCGGCCAATTGAAACTGCTCGCGGTCGGCTCGCCCGCGCGCTGGCCGACTATTCCCGCTGTGCCCACGGTCGCCGAATCCGGCGTGCCGGGCTACGCGGTGATCGGCTGGTATGGCTGGCTCTATCCCGCCGGCACGCCGCCGGCGGTCGTCGACAAGACCAATGCCGCGCTCAAAGAGGTGCTGTCGCGCCCCGCGATTCGCGAGCAGCTGGAGAAGGTCGGCGCCATCGTGCACGTCTCGACACCGGCCGAATTCACCAAATTTGTCGCCGCCGAGGTCGACAAATGGAAGGCAGTGCGCGAGAAGGCGGGCATTGAACAAAAATAGCGGCAAGACGTTGTCATCGGAACAATTTAAGAGGNNTAAAATGGCCGATCAAATGAAGGTGCTGGTAATTTGCGGTTCGCTGCGCAAGGGCTCCTATAATGCTGCGTTGACGCGCGCATTGCCGGCGCTGGCGCCACCCGAGATGAAATTGATCACGGCGCCACCGATCGGCTCGTTCCCGCTCTACAATGCCGATGTTCAGGACGCCTCCGGCTTTCCCGGCCCCGCCGAAGACCTCGCCGCCGCCATCCGCGACGCCGACGGCGTGCTGTTCGTATCGCCGGAATACAACTGGTCGATGCCGGGCGTGCTCAAGAACGCCATCGACTGGGTCTCGCGCATGAAGGAGCAGCCGTTCAAGGAGAAGCCGGTGGCGATCCAGTCTTGCTCGCAAGGTATCCTCGGCGGTGCCCGCATGCAGTATCACTGGCGCATGTCGATGACGTTCCTCAACGCCTTCATCTTCGGCACCCCGGAGGTATTCGTGGCGCAGGCGCAGAACAAGTTCGACAAAGAGACGCTGGCG
>PKXB01000045.1 GCA_003133345.1 Hyphomicrobiales bacterium
TCGTACAGTTGCGCACCGCCGTGTGGACCGGCGGTGCTCGTGACACACTGCCATTAGCAACATTCGCGTTTAATCATAATAAGTGGGAAGCTCCATGGGAAACCGAGTGACCACGAACATACATCGCGGCACGCCCGCGTGATGTCCGGTCTTGCTCCGATAGCAGACATTCGCTGGTTATGCCGGAGCCTTCACGCAGCCAATTAGCTGCAACTGATCAAGCTACACGGTCGGTTGTCTGCGCTCCCCCAAGCGGATACGGTGCCGCCGCGAGCGAGAAAGGCGAGGGTGGTGCAATGAAATTGGTGAGCTTTGCCGCCGGTAGCGAGGAGCGCCTGGGTCTGCTCGCGGGCGAGGTCGTGGTCGATCCGCTGCTGGCGTCCGGCAACCGTGCGATGTTCGCGAGCGCACTCGCCTTAATCAAATCCGGCGCGGTCGGCCTGAGCGCGGCGCGGGCGATCCTGGCCAATCCGCCAAAGCAGGCCTGCGTGGCGTTAAAGGATGTGGTGCTTGCCGCGCCGCTTCGTCCAGCGACCATTTTGTGCAGCGGCAGCAACTACAAGGACCACAACGCCGAGAAGGCGAACACACCAATCAGCGGCAAGGAGCCGGAGTTTTTCGTCAAGACCGCCGATTGCGTCGTCGGCCCGGACGAGCCGATCGCATTCGACGAGCGATTCTCGAAAAAGATGGACTGCGAGGTCGAACTTGCAATCGTGATCGGCAAGGCTGGACGATTCATCGCCACCGACCGCGCGCTCGATCACGTGTTCGGCTACACCATCGTCAACGACGTCACCGCACGCGACCGCCAGGTGCGGCGCACGCCCGAAGGCATGACCTGGTACGAGCTCGGAAGCGGCAAGGCGTTCGATTCCGGCGCTCCGCTCGGGCCCTGTATCGTCACCGCCGACGAGATCGCCGATCCGCAGAAGCTCAAGGTGATGTCGCGTATCAACGGCGAGTTGCGGCAATCAAGCAGCACGTCGAACATGATCTGGAGCTGTGCTGAGCTGATCCACTTCTTCTCGCGCAACTTCACGCTCAAGCCTGGCATGGTCATCATCACCGGCACACCGGCCGGCACCGCGTGGTCGGCCGACAAGGAGCTTGGCGGCAAGGGCGTGACGCAGCCGGGACTGGTGCCTGCGACGCGCTATTGCCTGCCGGGCGACGTGATCGAGTGCGAGGTGGAAAACATCGGCGTTCTGCGCAATCCGGTCGCGAAGGCGGAAGAAGCGGCGGCTCGCATCGGCGCCTAAAGTTATGGCCAGCGCGAAGACAGCGCCCGGACAGAGTTAACGCTTAGGGAGAACGTCCATGGATCGCCGCAAATTTCTGCAAGGCGCGCTTGCCACGCCGGTGATTGGCACGATTGGCTCACCGGCGCTCGCGCAGGCTTGGCCGACACGCAATGTCACCATCATCGTGGCGTTCCCGCCGGGCGGGCAGGCCGATTTCGCAGCGCGGCCGGTGGCGCTGGGATTGCAGAAGATTTTCGGCACGTCGTGCATCGTTTTCAATCGCTCCGGCGCGGGAGGCATGCTCGGCAATGCCGCAGCCGCGCGTGCCGAGCCCGACGGCTACACGCTGCTGATGGCGCTGTCCTCGATGACCTTCTTGCCGGAAACGGAACGGCTCTTCGGCCGCAATCCGTCCTACGAGTACGACCAGCTTGTTCCGATCGCGCGTGTGCTCGCGGATCCGGCTGTGCTGTGCGTGCGAAGCGACGCGCCCTGGAAATCGGTGGCCGATCTCGTCGCCGATGCGAAGAAACAGCCGGGCCAGATTTCGTTCAGCTCATCGGGCAATTACGGTGCCACGCACGTGCCTTTCGAAATGTTCCAGCAGGCTGCGGGCATCAAGCTTATGCACGTCCCGTATCGCGGTGGCGGGCCGGCGCTGACGGCATTCATCGGCGCGCAGGTCGATATTACGGCGCAGGCACCGGGCGTGATCAATCAGTTTGCGCGCGACGGCAAGGTCCGGCTGCTTGCGCATTGGGGCGGCAAGCCGACACCGGAACTGGCCGGCATTCCGACCATGATAGAGCTCGGCTACAAGGACGTCGAATATTACATTTGGGCAGGCCTGTTCGCGCCGAAGGGCACGCCCGCGCCGGTCATCACACGGCTGCGCGACGCCATGCGGCAGGTGATGGCGGACCCGCAGATAACCGGGGTTTTCGAGAAGGCCGGCAGCCCCGCCGCCTACATGGATCAGCCGGAATTCGCGAAATTTGTCGAAACCGACGTCGAGCGACTGATCCCGATAGTTCGCAAAATCGGAAGACTGGACGAGAAAGAGAAATGAAAGTCGGACAGCGAAGGTTTTTGTCTCAGCAGAAAGACAAGAAGAGAAAAGAGAAACGACCGAGGCATCCGGCTGAGAAAATGCAATTTTAAGACAGCAGTAGGATAATTGTGAGGACGTGAACCCTAACTCTGCCAGGTAGTGATAGCGCATCGCAGCTAGGTTGTCGTAACAAAAGGCGCTACGCGTTTAATGCAAGCGGGTTTTGATCTTCATGATCCAAACAACCGATAGCCAACAACTCACGTTGCCGGATCGTAAAGAGATTACCCTTTGCGAAGCGGTTACCGCCTTTGTCTATGGCAAAGCCAGTGACGCCACGCAGCAGATGCTCTATGGCGACGCGGAAACTCAGGAGCAAAGCGCTAGAGCAAAGGAATTGATCGAACGATTACATAGTGCGGCCTATGCTGGGCGCATCAAATTTCGTGCCCTAAAAAATGGCGATGATCACACGGACGGACACAAGGACATCGACCGCCTTTATTTTAGCGAGCCGCGCGGCCTCCGCTGGAACTGCGATGAAATCTGGAACCGCGATCTGAGCCGCGATCACCCCAAATTTAAGTCTCGACCACCATATTTCAGGATGGATTGGCGTGATGTTCATCTTGACCGCGAAGCCTTTGAGGCCTTGCTGCAAGATATGGGCGTTTCGGTCCAGCAAAGTCTCAATGCTGACCATCCGGACAAACAAAAGATTTTAAAAACTGGCATGCCGGGGCGACCGACTTCCAAACACCTCGTTCTGAATATGGCTCGACGCCGGCTCGATGCCGGGGACTGTCCAACCAGTTTAATTGCTTTTTCGAAGCAACTCGCCGACGAGCTAGCCAAGTCTGAACCAGAGACGCCCCTAATGACGCCGAAGTCTGTTGCCAATGCCATCAGGGAGATGTGGCGTACGCACCCGAAGGCGCCCAAAATTATCGACCGCTCCTGAATTGTTGGCGCCGGAAATCGCCCAAAAATATCGTCGTTTCTGAATTTCATGCTCCTATTTTGTGCGCAGTTATCTTTGGTATCGGTACCTCACATAGCCGGGATAGGCCCGGCGCGAGTGAGGCGACGCGATGACAACGTCCATTCCCGATACTCCAGACGCGCTGCTGACACGCGTCCGAACAGCCGAGGCACTCACCGAGGCCGGCTTCCCGGTTAAGGCAAAGACGCTCGCAACCAAAGCGACGCGAGGTGGCGGGCCGCCCTATAGCAAGTTCGGCCTGCGGGTACTGTATCGCTGGGACGATGCATTGGCCTGGGCAAAGGGGCGCCTGACTGCAGCACACTGCAGTACGTCCGAACAAGACGCGAGGCCAGCGTCATGACCCAAATATTCCGGTCTGAAAATCTAATACGAGATCGCTCGCGCAGCGGGGCGTCTTCGCGCTGCATCACCATCGTAAACCCAACGAAGAAGGACTGACCATCATGTCTCGAGCTTCCGATTATCGCAAACGTGACCGAGCGCTCACAAAATTGCTTGCTGTTGTCGAGAAAGAAAAGGCGGGCAGAGCTGCCGAAGACGAATTGAACAAGGCGATCGACGAACTCGCTGTCGCACAGATCACCGTGACTTTAATTCACTTCGTATGAGCGTGCCATGACCAAGAAAGCCACATCAACATATAGGAGGACAAAATGAACCTGGAAAAATCCGTCCAAAAAACTGAACCTTATATCCTCATCGAGGGGCCTAGGTGGGGTGACGCCGAGTTCAATGGCAAGTGGCTGCTAACGGCTGCGAAGGCCGCGTGCATTTTGGCGGTGCATTATCGGGCCGCGATCAGAACGCAGTGAACAAGACGGTTAGCGGCCTGTTGAAGCTAATCTACCCAGACCCCGAGATGGCTGTGCCGGACGATATTTTGGAGTGGTGCGTGAGGCTTGCGCTGGAAATGCGCCGTCGGGTGAAAGAACAGCAGAAGCGGATCGGATCGGCCGAATTCCGTAACACTCAGTTCAGTTACAGCATGGGCCTTGAGGGCATCGAGAAGTTCGTTGCTACGCCGGAGCTTCAGAGCGAGGACAGCATCGGGACCGATCCTCTGCCGGCCGGTCAAGTGTGGGCGATCAGCCCAGGTGGACAGGATGAGGCGGCCGGCCTCTTTCGGATTGAGGTCACGGAGGGACCAGGCGGTGGCGTGCGGATTCTCAACCAGTCGCCACCTGCGCCGTTCCGGGAGAGCGTGAAGATCGCGGAGCAAAATCTTTACGCGCGCGCAAATGAGCTAGTCGGTGACCGGAATCCGCGCGAACACGAATTCGCCGTCCAGCTCCGATCTTTCGACGCGGCAAAGAGCGGGGCGGCCCTGGGTGTCGGCGTGCTGATCGCCTTGGCATCCTCCCTACTCGGTAAGCCGCTTAAAGGTGGGCTTGCCGTTGTCGGTGGGATCAATCTCGGCGGGTCGATCGAGCAGGTTCACAATCCAATCGACGTCGTAGAACTTGCTCTCGAAAAGGGTGCTACCAACGTGCTGATGCCTGTCGCGTGCCGCCGCGCGATGATGGACCTGTCCGATGACGTCGCGACGAAGGTCCAGGTCGTTTTTTACCTCGATGCTGCGGACGCTCTTCGGAAGGCGGTCCACGAGGGCTAGAATGATGATACCGCGAATTGTGTCGCTCCGTCGTTCATCGCGATTTCGGTAATCAGCTTCTTCATGACCGCACGAGCCACGCCCCTGGCATGCGTCGCGCCGGGGCCCTGCCCGCGACAGCTGCTAGCTATGTGCTAGCTAGGCATCTGCTCGGCGGTGACCAAAACTCAATAAGTCATTGAAATAATTGGAGCGGGCGAAGGGATTCGAACCCTCGACCCCGACCTTGGCAAGGTCGTGCTCTACCCCTGAGCTACACCCGCATCCGTTAGATATATGGCCGATCTGGCACTACCGGCCGCCAAGCCCGAACCTATAGCCAAAAGGTTGACCACAATGCAACCACGGCCCGTTCAGGCCGTTAATCCCGATTAATGCGGCGCTTGCGGTGCCGCTTGGGAGGCTCGGTGCCCTGCCGCTGCCAGCCCGGCCCGGCCGGATTGTGGTTGCAAAAGCCACGATTGCCGGCGATCACGTTCGGCCGGCACTCCTCGACCGAGCGATAATGGCAATCCCATATGACGTCGCCCCAACCGACATCCACCACCGCGCACCAGGGGGCGCTCCCATAGGCCTGCACCGGCCTTAGGTCGAAAGCCATGACGGCGATGAAAACGGCGGCGGCCAGCACATAACGCATCGACTTCGACCTCGTCAGTTCCCGCGTGATACTAACACCAGTCCCTGCCAAATTGTTGCAATCATGGCGACGACTCCCGAACAGCTATTCGCCGCTCTCGATGCGCTTGGCATCCCGCACCAGACCGTGAAACACCCGCCGCTGTTCACGGTCGAGCAAAGCCAAGCCTTGCGCGGGCAGATCCCCGGCGGCCACACCAAGAACCTGTTCCTGCGCGACAAGAAATACGAGCTTTATCTGGTGGTGGCGCTGGAAGATGCCGAGATCGACCTGAAAGGCCTCCATCGCCAGCTCGGCGCCACCGGGCGCTTCTCGTTCGGCGCGTCCGACCTGCTGCGCGAGGTATGTGGGGTCGAGCCCGGCGCGGTAACGCCGTTCGGCGCCATCAACGACACCGAGGGCCGCGTCACCGTGGTGCTCGATGCCGCCATGATGGAACACGAGACGCTCAACTATCATCCGCTGGTCAACACCATGACCACCTCGATTGCGCGCGACGATCTGGTGAAGTTCCTGGAATCGACCGGCCATATACCCCGCATCGAGCACGTTTCCGGACGCGCGCCGGACGCCCCCTGACCCGATTGCAATCACCGGCCGGATAACCCATTTAATCGAGCATGGAACCGGGCCACAGGCCCGCGAATAGCGGAATACGCGAGGAACAATGCTGCAAAACGGCGGGGCAATGACGGCGGCGGCCGACAGCGCGGTCGTTGAGACGACCACGCAAGGCTTCCTCAAGGACGTGATCGAGGAATCCAAGCGCCAGCCGGTGCTGGTCGATTTCTGGGCGCCCTGGTGCGGGCCCTGCAAGCAGCTCACCCCGATCCTGGAAAAGGCGGTGAAGGCGGCCAAGGGCAAGGTCAAGCTCGCCAAGATGGATATCGACAAGCATCCGGAAATTCCCGGCCAGATGGGCATCCAATCGATCCCGGCGGTGATCGCCTTTGCCAACGGCCAGCCGGTCGACGGCTTCATGGGCGCGCTGCCCGAAGCCCAAGTGATCGCGTTCCTCGAACGGGTGACCAAGGGCAGGATCGGCGCCGAGGAAAAGGATCTGCTGAAAGAAGCCGATGCCGCGTTCGCCGCCGGCAACGCGGCCGAGGCCGTCAATCTTTACGGGCAACTTCTGACTCAAGATGGCGGCAATGTCGCGGCGCTCGCCGGTCTCGCGCGCTGCTATGTGCAGACCGGCGCGCTCGAGCAGGCCAAGCAGACGCTCGCCATGGTGCCGGAGGCCAAGCGCAACGAAGCGCCGGTCGCCGCCGCGCGCGCCGCGCTCGACATCGCCGAGCAGGCCAAATCGGTCGGACCGATCGATGAGTTGGAGAGACAAGTCGCAGCCGATCCGCTCGACCATCAGGCGCGCTTCGACCTCGCCGCCGCGCTCAACGCCAAGGGCAAGCGCGCGGAAGCCGCCGAACATCTGATCGCGATCGTCAAGCGCGACCGCAAATGGAACGAGGACGGCGCGCGCAAACAACTCGTGCAGTTTTTCGAGGCCTGGGGTCCGACCGACCCGGCCACCGTGGACGGCCGCAAGCGGCTGTCGTCGATTTTGTTTTCGTGACGCTTTCGCGCCGGAACGGCACCGGCGCGCGGAGTAACGTGCAATGCCGATGAACGCCCAATACCGCAGGCCGATCGATCTACCCGAAGTCATTCCGGTGTTCCCGCTGCCGGGCGCGCTGCTGCTGCCGCGCGGGCAGATGCCGCTCAATATTTTCGAGCCGCGCTATCTCGCCATGGTCGACGACTCTTTGCGCGACGGCCACCGCCTGATCGGCATGATCCAGCCCGACGCGTCGCATGCCGGCGACGCCGACAATCCGCCGCTGTTCAAGATCGGCTGCGTCGGCCGCATCACCCAGCTCGCCGAGAGCGGCGACGGCCGCTATCTGCTCGAGCTCACCGGCGTGGCGCGCTTCCGCATCGTGCAGGAATTGCCGGTCAAGACCGACTATCGGCAATGCCGCGTCAGCTACGCGCCGTTCACCGACGATTTCATCGCGCGCAAGGGCGACGACGACGTCGACCGCGAGGCGGTGCTCACCGCGTTACGCGCGTTCATGAAGGCCAATGATCTGAAGGCGGATTGGGAAGGCATCGACCAGGCGCCGAACGAGGCGCTGGTCAATGCGCTGTCGATGATGTCGCCCTACGGCCCGCCGGAGAAGCAGGCGCTGCTGGAGGCGCCCGACCTGAAAACCCGCGCCGAACTGCTGGTCGCCATCACCGAGATCGAGCTCGCCAAAAAGAACACCGAAGGCGAGCCGCAGCTGCAGTAGTCCGCCACGCCGTGCTATAAAGCCGGCGAACTCGCAGGGAGAGTATTCATGTCCACCATCCCGCCCACCGAACACCCTGTCGGCAGCGTCGATCCCAAGCTGCTGGAAATCCTGGTCTGTCCGCTGACCAAGACGACGCTTGAATACGACGCCGCCAAACAGGAACTGATCTCGCGCAAGGCCAAGCTCGCCTATCCGATCCGCGACGGCATTCCGATCATGCTGCCGGAAGAGGCGCGGCGGCTGGATTGAAGTCGCCTTCGATAATCAAAAAATCCACGACGAAATCGGGAAACGACTCATGATCAAAATCTGGGGCCGCAACACTTCGTCCAACGTGCAGAAGGCGATGTGGGCGGTCGGCGAGCTCGGGCTTGAACACACCCGCATCGACGTCGGCGGCGCGTTCGGCAAGAACAAGGAGCCGCCTTATCTCGCGATGAACCCGAACGGCCTGGTGCCGACCCTGGAGGAAGCAGACGGCTTCCTGCTGTGGGAATCCAATTCGATCGTGCGCTATCTCGCCGGCAAGCACGACAAGAACGGCGTGCTGGAACCGAAGGATGCCAAGCAGCGCGCGCTCGCCAGCAAGTGGATGGATTGGCAGCTCTCCGTGGTGGGCCCCGCGATCACGCCCGCGTTCTGGGGCCTGATCCGCACGCCTGCGGAAAAGCGCGACGCGGCCGCGATCAAGGCTTCGCAGGACAAGACCGCCGCCGCGATGAAGATACTCGACGCGCAACTGGCCAAGACGCCATTCGTCGCCGGACCGGCATTTTCCTACGGCGACATCCCGGTCGGCGTGATGGCCTACCGCTACCGGCAACTGGTGCCCGGCCGTCCGCCGACGCCCAATCTCGACCGCTGGTACGACGCCATCGCCAAGCGCAAGGCGTTCCAGGATCACGTCGGCAGCATTCCGCTGAGTTGAATATTCTTATCCCTCCCCTGAAAGGGGAGGGTGGCGAGCGAAGCGAGCCGGGTGGGGTTCTCTTCGGTCGTCCAAGCGATATGCCCCCACCCGACCGCTCGCTACGCTCGCGGCCACCCTCCCCCTTCGGGGGAAGGATTAAGCGTCACAGCGCCTCGCCGCGCAGCAGCTTCGGCACGTCGCCGGTAAACCCCGCCGCCTCGCGGATGAACACGCGCTTGAGCGCCGGGATGCGCTCGACCACGCCGAGGCCGACGTCGCGCATCAAGCGTAATACGTCGGAGCTATTGGAGAACAGCCGGTTCAAGCCGTCGGTGGCGACGCCCATGGTCATGGTGTCGAAGCGGCGCCAGCGCTGATAACGCTCCAGCACTTGCGTCTCGCCGATATCGAGCCCGAGCCGCGCGGCGTCGGCAATTGCTTCGGCGAGTGCGGCCACGTCGCGCAGGCCCATGTTGAGCCCCTGTCCGGCGATCGGATGAATGATATGCGCAGCATCGCCGACCAGCGCCAGCCGCTCGGCGATGAACGTGCGAGCGGTGAACAGCCCGAGCGGAAATGCGCGGCGCGGCCCGACCACCGCGATGTCGCCGAGCTGCAGGCCAAAGCGTTTCTCCAGCTCGGCGTGGAATTCATCGTCGGGCAGCGCGATGATGCGTTCCGCCTCGCGCGCGGTCTCGGTCCACACGATGGACGAGCGTTTTCCCGTGAGCGGCAGGATCGCGAACGGCCCGGCCGGAAGGAAATGTTCCTCGGCGCGGCCGTTGTGCTCGCGTTCGTGCGCCACCGTGGTGACGATCGCCGACTGATCGTAATTCCATCCATGCGTGGCGATGCCGGCCTGTTCGCGGATTTTCGAACGCGCGCCGTCAGCGCCGACCAAAAGCCGCGTGGAAATCGTCTCGCCATCGGCGAGTGCAACGTCGATCGTATGGTCCGCGTGTTCGAAACCGCTGACCGCGCCCGCGCGCAATTCGATGCCGAGTTCTGTCGCCTTCTTGACCAACGCATCGACCAGGTGTCGGTTCTCGACCATGTGGGCGAACGGCTCGCCTTCCTCCACCTCGCCGCCGAAGGTAAGGAAGGTCGGCCGCACCGCGTCGTCGAGCTTGGAGTCCGTCACCACCATGTCGAGGATCGGCTGCGCGTCGGCGGCGACCGCGTCCCAGACTTCGATCGCCTCGAACAGCCGGCGCGCGGCCGCCGCGATGGCCGAGGCGCGAGGGTCCTTCGACGCGGCGGCCCCGAGCGCGGGGTCCACCACCGTCACCGCGAACGCACTCCCCAGCCCCTGGCGCAGCGCGATGGCCAGCGCCAGGCCGGCAAAGCCCGCCCCGCCGATCGCCACGTCGCGTCGCTGGTTTCCGATTCGCGCCATCTCACTCCTTGTGACGGGGCGGCAGGGCCGCCGCCGGTGTGCCCGGACGGGCCGCCCGAAGCCGCTATCCTAGTCTATTCAGGCACTTGTGGCACCCGCGTCCGGACTTTTGATCTGGATCAAAAACATAGGTGCGGTATTAGACGAAAGTCTAACATCGAGGAGGATCGCCGAGGACCGGGAGGTCCCAGCCCTGCGGTCCCCGCCCAGGAGGAAAGGGCAGATCCATGACAACCCAATCCCAATCACATGAAAGTATGACCCAACCCATGATCTGGTTGGGCGTCGCGATCGCCGCGATCATTGCGCTAGCGTATTTTTTCGTCTGGTAGCGATCGCCGGCGTCTGATGTGCGGAACGGGCGGCAGGCAATCTGCCGCCCGAAAAATTTTCGAGCCGCAGTCGTGCGACACCGAAAGCGCCCGCGCGCCTTGACTTCGCGCCTTGCCCCGGCGTCATTGGCGGCGGCCCGCATCGAAAGCGCGATTCATGTCCTCTGCCACTACCGCCGTCCAGGATTTGCTCCATCTTCTCGACCTCGAGCGGCTCGACGTGGACTTATTCCGCGGCAGCAGCCCGCAAGTCGGCTGGCAGCGTGTG
The DNA here is from genome assembly GCA_003133345.1 of Hyphomicrobiales bacterium. Lineage (GTDB taxonomy): Bacteria > Pseudomonadota > Alphaproteobacteria > Rhizobiales > Xanthobacteraceae > Pseudolabrys. Next base: position 10,754 of record PKXB01000045.1, read on the forward strand.
TTCGGCGGCCAGGTGATCGGGCAGGCGCTGGTCGCCGCCGTGCGCACGGTCGAGGGCCGGCCGCCGCATTCCATGCACGCTTATTTCCTGCTGCCGGGCGATCCCAAGGTTCCGATCATCTACGACGTGGATCGCATGAGGGACGGCAAGAGCTTCACCACGCGGCGCGTCACCGCGCGCCAGCACGGCCATCCGATCTTCTCCATGCTGGCGTCGTTCCATACCGACGAGCCAAGCCTCGAACATCAGGCAAAAATGCCGGACGTGCCGCCGCCGGAAAGTCTGCCGAGCGAAACGGAAATTCGCGAGAAGATTCTCCCGACCATGCCCGATCCGGTGCGGCGCTATTACGAGCGCGAGCGGCCGATCGAGCTGCGGCCGGTCGAATTCGAACGCTATCTCGGCAAGAAATATCCCGACGGCCGGTTTAACCTCTGGATGCGCACCACCGGCCGGCTACCGGACGATCCGGCGATCCATCAATGCGTGCTGGCCTACGCCTCCGACATGGGGCTGCTCGACACCGCGCTGGTGCCGCACGGGCGCACACTGTTCGAAAAGGAATTCATGGCCGCCAGCCTCGATCATGCGCTCTGGTTGCATCGGCCGTTCCGCGCCGACGAGTGGCTGCTCTACGCGCAGGACTCGCCTAATCTGCACGGCTCGCGCGGCTTCGGCCGCGGTCTTATATTCACCCGCGACGGCACGCTGGTCGCCTCGGTGGCGCAGGAAGGCCTGGTGCGCCAGCGGCGCGCACCTTAACTTAAATATGAAGCGATCGTTCGCTGCGTTCATTTTCATTATCTCGTTGTCGGCAGCGGCCCTCGCCGCCTCCGGCAAGCAGCCGGCGCCGCCCGGCTCGTTCCAGGGCGCGCCGCCGCAATACACGCGTTTCTCCACCGCCGAACTCATGCGCGGATTTCTCGCGCTCACATTTGGCTCCGATCTGCGCATCGGCGCAGTGCCACACGGCATCCGCCGCTTCGATCATCCGATCCGCGTCGCCGTGATCGCCAGCGGCAGCGTCGGTCGCGCGGCGGCGATGCAACGCGTGCTCGATGAATACGCGCAAAAGGTTCCTAACCTGCGCCTGAGCATCGCGGCCGGCACAGCGCCCGCCGACATCGAAGTGCGGCTGATCGACGAAAAAGATTTCACCTCGGCGCTGCGGGCCGCGTTCGGCGCCAAGATCACCAAGACCTTCGTCGCGCGCACTGATCCGCAATGCATGACCAGCGTGAAATCGAGCGCCGACGGCGGCATCGTGCGCGCGGTCTCCTTCATCATCGTCGACAAAGGCGACGACGTCTTTCTCGACTGCGCCTATCACGAGCTGCTGCACGCCTTCGGCCTGTCGAGCCACGACCAGCGCAATCCATGGACCTCGCTCAACCAGAAACGCATGGTCGGCTACCTGTCGGTTTACGATCGCGCGCTGCTCACCTTGCTGTATGACCCGCGCATCCAGCCCGGCATGACCGCCAGGCAGGCGCGCGCCAGGCTCCCGCGCCTGATCCAGGATCTCGGCCTCGCCGCACCTGCCCAGGGCAAATAAGACAGCATAACTGTCATAAAATTCCGCTTCGTGCGACGAATGCCTTGGGACGCGTCAATAATGCCGCTTAATTTTTGGTCCGGCTGTCGATACGCTAGGCAAATGAGCCCCGCCGGCAACTGCCGGGAGGGCTTTCGTCGTCCCGGCGCGTGATCCCGAAAAGGCCGATCCCAATTTAGTCAAGGGTGGGGACCGGTTTTCGGAATAGATCAAGCGCCAACCAAAGACTCTGCCGGGAAGGAAAACCATGAAACTGGTCATCGCCGTCATCAAACCTTTCAAGCTCGACGAGGTGCGCGACGCCCTCACCCGCATCGGCGTTCACGGCATGACCGTGACCGAGGTCAAGGGCTACGGGCGGCAGAAGGGTCACATGGAGATCTATCGCGGCGCCGAATACGCGGTGAATTTCCTCCCCAAGCTGCGTCTCGAGGTCGCGGTCGCCAGCGAGCAGCTCGACCAGGTGATGGAGGCGGTCGCCGCCGCCGCCAAGACCGGACAGATCGGCGACGGAAAAATCTTCGTCACGCCGATCGAGCAAGCCGTGCGCATCCGCACCGGCGAGACCAACGTCGACGCGCTTTAGAAACTTGAAAATAAAATCGGGGGCAATGAAATGACACGGGCGCAATTACGCCTCGCCATGGCCGCGACCGCGCTATCGGCGACACTGACCGCGTCGCCTGCGTTCGCGCAAGCCGGCAAAATCGACGCCGCCGACACCGCCTGGATGTTGGGCGCCACCGGCCTGGTGCTGATGATGACGATACCGGGCCTCGCATTGTTCTATGCCGGAATGGTGCGCAAGAAGAACGTGCTCGCCACCATGGCGCAGTGCATGGCCGCCACTTTTTTGGTTTCCATCCTGTGGGCCCTCATCGGCTACTCGCTCGCCTTCACCGGCGACGGCGCTTATATCGGCACGCTCGATCGCATTTTCCTGCGCGGCATGACGCTCGATGCGATCTCGCCGCACGCCAAGACCATCCCCGAAAGCCTGTTCATGATCTATCAGATGACCTTCGCCATCATCACGGTGGCGCTGGTGGCAGGCTCGGTCGCGGATCGTATGCGCTTCTCCGCATTCCTCTTGTTCTGCGTATTCTGGCTGTTGTTGGTGTATGTGCCGATCGCGCATTGGGTTTGGGGCGGCGGCTTCCTCGGCAGCTACGGCGTGATCGATTTCGCCGGCGGGTTGGTGGTGCATCTCAATGCCGGCGTCGCCGGCCTGGTCGCGGCCTATGTCGTCGGCAAGCGGCGCGGCTACGGCAGCGAGAATCTGTCGCCGCACGATCTCACTTTGGCGGTGATCGGCACCGGCCTGTTGTGGGTCGGCTGGTTCGGTTTCAACGGCGGCTCCGCGCTCGGCGCCAATTCACGCGCCGCCATGGCGATCACCTCGACGCATCTCTCGGCCAGCGCCGGCGCCTTCACCTGGATGGCGCTGGAGTGGTGGACGCGCGGCAAGCCATCGGTGCTCGGCATGATCTCCGGCGCGGTGGCCGGCCTCGGCACCATCACGCCGGCCTCCGGTTTCGTGCTGCCGATGCAAGCCGCGTTGATCGGCCTGGTCGCCGGCGCGGTCTGCTTCTGGGCCTGCACTTGGCTCAAGATGAAGATCGGCTATGACGACTCGCTCGACGTGTTCGGCGTGCACGGCGTCGGCGGCCTGACCGGCACATTGCTCGCCGGCGTACTGGCGGTCGGCGCACTGTCCGCAAGTCCCGAAATGCCGGGCGGCGTATCCGGCCTGCTCGAAGGCAATCCGCAGCAGGTGCTGGCGCAAGCTTATGGGATCGTCATTACCCTGGCATGGTCGGGCATAGTGACCTTCATCGTCCTCAAGGTCGTCGGCGCCATGGTGCCGCTGCGGGTGCGCCATGAGGATGAGGTGATGGGGCTCGACGTTACCCAGCACGGCGAAGCGTTGCAGTAGAGCGAAAACAAGGTGCGGTTTTACCGCTCTGGGCGGCTGATTAAAAATTGTGCAGGCCCTATGAGTCTTGGCGCGACTTTGGGCTAATGCCCCATAGGGCAACCGGCCCGCTGCCGCCATCGTAAAAATTCGTTCATCAAATCAGCCAGATACGCCCCAGTCCGGCATCTGGCACGGCGTTTGATTCTACTGTCCCGGCCATGCCCGCGAAGTACGCTTTTCGGGTCCGGCTCAGTGAACCCGCCCGCACTGCGTGAATGTAGAAAACGGGCACAAGCGGGGATCGAATCCATGAAAATCGTCATGGCCATTATCAAGCCTTTCAAACTCGACGAGGTCCGTGACGCTCTGACCTCCATCGGGGTGCAAGGGCTGACTGTCACAGAGGTCAAGGGTTACGGGCGTCAAAAGGGTCACACGGAAATCTACCGTGGGGCCGAGTATGCGGTGAGCTTCCTCCCGAAAGTCAAAGTGGAAGTGGCGGTGGCAACCGACCAAGTCGACAAGGTCATCGGCGCCATCACCGGTGCCGCCAAGACCGGCCAGATCGGCGACGGCAAGATCTTTGTCTTCGCCCTGGATCACGCCGTGCGCATCCGCACCGGCGAAACCGACGCTGCGGCGCTCTAGTAACCCGCACCGCAAAACAATACGGACAGGAGTTAGACCATGACGTTGAAGAAACCCTCCCGTGCGGGACTCGTAGCTCTCGCTCTTGGAGTTCTACTCGGCCTGTTTCTGAGCGTGGCGGCGTATAATACGTCCTACGCCCAGCCGGCTCCCGGCGCTGCGCCGGCCGCGCCGGCGGCTGCACCAGCGGCCGCTCCCGCTGCCACACCGGCGCCACCGCCGCCTGCTTGCGCCGCCGATCCCGATCCTAAAAAGGCGGTCCTTGAGAAATGCACGCCCAATTCGGGCGACACCGCGTGGATGCTCACCTCCGTCGCGCTCGTGCTGATGATGACCATCCCGGGCCTCGGCCTGTTCTATGGCGGCATGGTGCGCAAGAAGAACGTGGGCGACACCGTGATGACGAGCTTCGCCGTCACCTGTCTGGTCACGATCATCTACGCGATCCTCACCTACAGTACGTCCTTCACGACCGGCGGGCCATTCCTCGGCGGGTTCAGTCGCGTGTTCCTGCAAGGCATCTTGAGTGACATCTCGAACGGTACCGGCACGCCGAATGGCTTGGCGGTGACCATCCCTGAGACCGTCTACATGTGCTTCCAGATGACCTTCGCCATCATCACGCCGGCGCTGATTGCCGGCGCCTTCGCCGAACGCATGAAGTTCTCCGCCATGCTCTGGTTCATCGGACTGTGGTCGATCCTGGTCTATTCGCCGATCGCGCACTGGGTCTGGGGCGCCGATGGCTTCATGTCCAACGGCAATTCGGATGCCATGTTCAAGGTGCTCGACTTCGCCGGCGGCACCGTCGTTCATATCAACGCTGGCGTTGCCGGTCTGATGTGCGCGATCTGCCTCGGCAAGCGCAAGGACTCAGGCCCCGGCCATAACATGGTGCTCACCATGATCGGCGCCTCGCTGCTGTGGGTCGGCTGGTTCGGCTTCAACGCCGGCTCCGCCGTCACCGCCGGCATGCAGGCGGGCATGGCGATGACCGTGACGCAGATCGCTACCGCAGTCGCGGCCTTCACCTGGATGCTGGTGGAATGGGCCATCCGTGGCAAACCCACCGTCATCGGCATGTGCTCGGGTGCGGTCGCCGGCCTCGTCGCCATCACTCCGGCCTCGGGCTTCGTCGGCCCGGTCGGTTCGATGGTGATCGGCGTCGCCGCCGGCGTGTTCTGCTACTGGGGCGTCACCGGCCTCAAACGCATGCTCGGCGCTGACGACGCGCTCGACTGCTTCGGTGTGCACGGTGTCGGCGGCATCGTCGGCGCATTGCTCACCGGCGTGTTTGCGATCAACGAATACGGCGGCACCGCCGGCCTGATCGAAGGCAACGTCGCGCCGATGATGAACCAGATCAAAGGCATCATCATCGTGATCGTGTACGACGCCATTGTCTCGCTGATCCTGCTGAAGATCATCGACGCGATCATCGGCCTGCGTGTCACCGCCGAGGTGGAACGCGAAGGTCTCGATCTCGCGCTGCATGGGGAGACCGTGCAGTAACCTGAGTACAAGCTAGCGGTAGGGGCGGAAACCCGGCACTGTCCCTTCCGTCGAGGCCCCCGGTTCGCAAGAGCCGGGGGCCTCTCTTTTTGGCCGGCGCGACAAAACGAAAAAGTCCGGCCAGTTGGCCGGACTTA
>PKXB01000009.1 GCA_003133345.1 Hyphomicrobiales bacterium
ATCGTCGAAGGCCTGGCGCTGCGCATCGTCAATGGCGATGTGCCGGAAAGTCTACAGGACAAGAAGCTGCTGGCGCTCGACCTCGGCGCGCTGATCGCCGGCGCCAAATATCGCGGCGAGTTTGAGGAGCGGCTGAAGTCCGTGCTGAACGAGGTGACGTCGTCGGACGGCGGCATCATCCTGTTCATCGACGAGATGCACACGCTGGTCGGCGCCGGCAAGGCCGACGGCGCCATGGACGCCTCCAACCTGCTCAAGCCGGCGCTGGCGCGCGGCGAGCTGCACTGCATCGGCGCCACCACGCTCGACGAATACAAGAAGCATGTGGAGAAGGACGCGGCGTTGGCGCGGCGCTTCCAGCCGGTCTTTGTCGACGAGCCGTCGGTCGAGGACACCATCTCCATCCTGCGCGGCCTGAAAGACAAATACGAGCAACATCACGGCGTGCGTATTTCCGATTCGGCGATCGTCGCGGCGGCGACCCTGTCGCATCGCTACATCACCGACCGCTTCCTGCCCGACAAGGCGATCGACCTGATCGACGAGGCGGGAGCGCGGCTGAAGATGCAGGTCGATTCCAAGCCGGAAGAGCTTGATTCGATCGACCGCGAAATCGTGCGGCTGAAGATCGAACAGGAGGCGCTGAAGAAGGAAAGCGATCCCGGCTCCAAGGATCGCCTCAAGCGCCTGGAAGGCGAGTTGAAAGAGCTCGAAAAGAAATCCGCCGATATCACCAGCCGCTGGAAAGCGGAAAAGGAAAAGCTGTCGGACGCGCAGAAGCTCAAGACCGAGCTCGACCAATTGCGCGCCGAGCTCGCCAATGCACAGCGCAAGGGCGAATACCAGCGCGCCGGCGAATTGGCCTATGGCCGCATTCCCGAGCTGGAGAAGAAGCTCACGGCGATCGAGGCCACCGATGCCAAACGCGGCGCCATGGTCGAGGAGACCGTGACCGCCGATCACGTGGCGGGCGTGGTTTCGCGCTGGACCGGCGTGCCGGTCGACCGCATGCTCGAAGGCGAGAAGGACAAGCTGCTGCGCATGGAGGGGGAACTCGCCAAGCGCGTCATCGGCCAGAAGGAAGCGGTGCAGGCGGTCTCGACCGCGGTGCGGCGCGCGCGCGCCGGCTTGCAGGACCCGCACCGGCCGATCGGCTCGTTCATGTTCCTAGGGCCTACCGGCGTCGGCAAGACCGAGCTGACCAAGGCGCTGGCGGCCTATCTGTTCGACGACGAGAACGCGCTGATCCGCATCGACATGTCCGAGTACATGGAAAAGCACTCGGTCGCGCGGCTGATCGGCGCGCCGCCGGGCTATGTCGGCTACGAGGAGGGCGGCGCGCTCACCGAAGCGGTGCGGCGGCGGCCCTATCAGGTGATCCTGTTCGACGAGATCGAGAAGGCGCATCCGGATGTGTTCAACATTCTCTTGCAAGTGCTCGACGACGGCCGGCTCACCGACGGGCAGGGCCACACCGTCGACTTCCGCAATACCTTGATCGTGATGACGTCGAATCTCGGCGCCGATTTCCTGGTCAACCAGCCGGAAGGCCAGGATACCGATGCTGTCAGGGATCAGGTCATGGGCGTGGTGCGCGCGGCGTTCCGGCCCGAATTCCTCAACCGCATCGACGAGATCATCCTGTTCCACCGGCTCAAGAAGTCGGAAATGACCCGCATCGTCGACATCCAGATGACGCGGCTGCAGAAGCTGCTGGACGATCGCAAGATCACGATCACGCTCGACGCCGGCGCGCGCGAGTGGCTGGCCGAGAAGGGCTGGGATCCGGCCTACGGGGCGCGGCCCTTGAAGCGCGTGATCCAGAAGTCGGTGCAGGACCCGCTCGCCGAGATGATCCTGGCCGGCTCGATCAAGGACAGCGAGAAGGTCAGCGTCTCCGCCGGCAAGCAGGGTCTCACCTTCAACGGCAAGCTGGCGCAGGCGGCGTAAGTGTTACGCCGCGCATTCCCGCGCAAGCGGGAATCCAGGGTCAAGATCGCAGGAAAACTGGGTCCCCGCTTGCGCGGGGGCGAGCGGTGAGGTTTACCGCCCGGCCGGCGCGCTCGAGGCCACGCGCGCGGGCTTGCGCGCCATGATGCCGTCGAGCCGTTCGCGTTCCTGATCGAAGTTTGCCAGCAGCGGACCTTCCAGCACGCGGCCGCGCGGCAGTTTGATGCGCATCGGGTCGACGAAGCGGCCATTGACCAGGATTTCGTAGTGCAGGTGCGAGCCGGTCGACAGGCCGGTGGAGCCGACGAAGCCGATCACCTGGCCTTGCCGCACGCGCTTGCCTTCTTCGACGCCGCGCGCAAACGCGCTCATGTGGCCGTAGGCGGTCTCGTAGCCGTTGGTGTGGCGAACGCGGATATATTTTCCGTAGCCGGACTCCCAGCCTTCCTTCTCGATCGTGCCGTTGCCGGAGGCATAGATCGGCGTGCCGGTCGGCGCCGCCCAGTCAACGCCGGTATGCATCTTGGTGTAACCGAGAATCGGATGCCGGCGGATGCCGAAGCCCGAGCGCATGATGCCGGCCATCACCGGCTTGCGCACCAGGAACTTCTTCGCGCTCTTTCCGCCCTCGTCGTAATAATCGACGATGCCGTCATCGGGCGACTGGAAGCGGTAGAACTTCTTGGCTTCGCCGCCGACGGTGAGCGCGGCGAACAGCACGTCGTTGCGGCTGTCGGGGAGCGGCGTCTCGTCTTCGCCGGCGAAAAGCACTTCGAAGGAATCGCCGGGCTGCACCTTGCGCTGGAAATCGACGTCGTAAGAGTAGATGCGGACCAGGTCTTCGATGATCGGGCGCGGAATCTGGTTGCGCAGCGCGGTCTCGTAGACGCTTTGATAGAGCGTTACGCCGGAGGCGTCGTTTTCGTCGTTGTTTTCTTCGGCATTGTCGGCCACGTCGTTGCCGACGTGCCGGACGTCGACCGAAACGTATTTGCCGGTATCGGACAGCGCCACCACCGCGTCGATCGAGGTGTCGTTGGCGAGGATGAGGCGGATCGGCTCCAGACGCTGACCGCCGGGCATCTGCGCCATCAGAAGCCGCAGTTTCTGGCCTTCCTTGATACCGCCGTCGCGGCCGCGCGGTCCGAGCACATTGGCGATCGCGGCGATTTCTTCCGGCGTGGCGCCCTGATCGCGCAATACGGTCGCGACGGTGTCGCCCTTCTTGGCCACGATTACGCGCTCGTTGAAGGCATTGCCGCCGGTCGTCTCATTGGTGGTCTTCGGCAGCAGCGTGATGTTCTCAGGCACGATGCGCGCTTCGAAGCCGGCGTAAGGGTCGGTCGTGGCCTCGCCGGCATAGGCCAGCTTGATGCCGGTGATGTTGGCCGCGATCGGAAGATTTTTGGCGGCCTTATCGCTCCATTCGGCGGCCTCGCGCACGCGCTCAATGACCTCGTCATTCGGCGTGAGCACCGCGATCTTGAGCTTCGGCAATATCGGCGACAGGTCGCGCATCACGAAAGCAACCTCGGCGTCGGGTTCGGCCGTCGGTGCGTCGTCGGCCGTGGCGGCGGCGCCACTGGGCGCGGACTCGGCGAGCAGGCGTTGCGGATTGAACGGCGGGATCCCGGCGGAGAGATCGGAGACGGTGAGCGACAGATTGCCGGCGATGCGCACGAAGGGGCGCACGCGCACGACCTCATGATTGCCGACCCGCGTCATGGTGGAGACGCGGATCACCTGGCGGGCGAATGAAGGCTCTTCCGCGGTCGGCAGCCGGTCGCTCTTGCGCGATGCGCCGAGCCGGTCGGCGCCGACGCCGAGCGCGCCGCGCAGCGCCACCTCGACCCGTTCGGGCAGCGAAGCAAAATTGGTCTCGCCGTCGAGCGATGTGAAAACGGCGCCGCCCATCAGAGCAGCGCCGCACAGGGCGGTCAGAATCGTGCCGGCAAACCACTGCACCGAAACGCGGCGGCGATCGACGAAGCCGCTATTGCCGCCGTCGACCGACAGCGGCGGCTCGTTGCCGAGCTCGTCGGTCTCGGCCCGCCTCGATCGATATGCGCCGCGCGACCGTGTTTGGTCCAAGCTCGCCTTCCCCCGCGCCTTTGATCGAAGGTGGCTTGCCGCAACCAAATTTGCCCCGGTCACCGTCGGCAGGCCGCTGAATCAAGGCCGTCACGATGCCGGTTGGCCCATGGCCCGTCAATGACGGCCCTTGCAGCCCGGTTAATTTGGCCGAAGCACGGTGGCTGGCTGCCCCCGCTCGCGATTCCATCCCTCGAAGTCGAACGCGGCCCAAGGACGGCCCATGAATATGGCCTCAGTGCGGCGCGGCAGGCCTTAAATTTCCGTTTCCAGGAGGCCCCGGAAGCCCAGTTGCGGCAGGCGGAATTGGGCTTTGGGAGGGTCAAAAATACTGGCCCTTTCCGGTTGACAATCCGCAGGGCCGAAGCCTATATACCCGTTCTCGGCGCGCCGTCCGCTTACGGCGCGATTGCGCGCCTCTGAAGCTCCTCACTGGAATAGTGAAACGGTATCCGATCGTACTCGGATGCACGGGCTTCGACGGCTCCCCGGTTCACCGGGGGGTGGGACCGCCATGGTTCCGGGCTGTTTGAAAAGTGAATCGGAAGAAAGAGAAACGTGGACGGCGGGGTCCTTGCGGGCCGCTCTCTCGTGGAGAAGCAATTCTTCAAGAGGAGTGGCTTTGGAAGAGACTTCGGCGGTTCACGTTTAAGGTACATCGCTGATTTTTTGGATTTTCGGGCGCAAGCCCGAAGGTGCAATCGATCAGTGGGTGGACCTCGTCAATGTGACGGCGCTACCCAGCGTCGTCACTGCGCAAACGTGACCTGCCGGGATAAAAATCTCATCCAACTTGAGAGTTTGATCCTGGCTCAGAGCGAACGCTGGCGGCAGGCCTAACACATGCAAGTCGAGCGCCCGTAGCAATACGGGAGCGGCAGACGGGAGAGTAACACGTGGGAACGCGCCCTTCGGTTCGGAATAACTCAGGGAAACTTGAGCTAATACCGGATACGCCCTTACGGGGAAAGATTTATTGCCGAAGGAACGGCCCGCGTCCGATTAGCTTGTTGGTGAGGTAATGGCTCACCAAGGCGACGATCGGTAGCTGGTCTGAGAGGATGACCAGCCTCACTGGGACTGAGACACGGCCCAGACTCCTACGG
>PKXB01000011.1 GCA_003133345.1 Hyphomicrobiales bacterium
CTTTTGCAACAATATCGACCCAAAGCGGACATTGGGGTTAGTCAGCATACGAGGCCAGATTAGTCTAAGCCGGCGCGTCGAAAGCCTTCCAAATAGTGTTCCCTGTCGGCGTCCAGCTTTATAGGCATTTGGTTTGCGATCCAGGCGAGTGAAATATTAGGCTGCGCGCGGCGAAGCTCCTGCAATGCGGCCTTGGCGACATCGGCCCCGCCGGCCATGCCCGCGGCGGCGGTCAGCACCCGGTGGGCGCCGACGAAATCGCCGCGTTGCCGGATGCCCTCGCGCGAAAGACGCATCGCCTCGTCGTAGTTGCGCCCGATGAACTGGGAGTAGGCGGCAATGCCGTAATAAACCGCAGAGAACGGATCGCGCGGGCTTAGCCGCAGCGCACGTTGCGCGGCCACGTTAGCTTCTTCCCAGCGCCCGCAATAGGACAACGCAAGGCCGTAATAACCCTGGGCCAGCGAGAAATTCGGATTGAGCCGTAGCGCCAGCTCGAACTCGGCTAGCGAGTCGTCGAAGCGCCGCGTGAACATATAAACGCAGCCCAAAGCGTAGTGCGCCCAGGGATCCTCGCTGTCGGCCAGGGCCGCTGCCAGCGCCGCGCGCTCGGCGATCGGCGCCGCCGTCGCCATGTCCGCCCAGCCCATGTGGGCGCTGAACGTATGGCTGGCGGCGAGCACGCCGAGCGCCTGACCGTAGTTCGGATCGATGGCGGTTGCCTTCTCGAGCAGGGCCTGCGCAACCAGGTTGTCCTGTCGCGTCACCCGCCAGTAATGCGACAGCGCCCGCATCACCAGATCCCATGCGTCCATGCTATCCGGTGGCTTGCGCTTGGCGTGAAAATTTTCCGCGGCATAGAGCTGCGGCTCGATCGCGGCGACGATGGCTTCGGTGATCTCGTCTTGCACCGCGAAAACGTCGGCGAGATCACGGTCGAAGCGCTCCGCCCAAATATGGCTGCCGGTGGCGACGTCATTAAGCTGCGCCGTGATGCGCACTCGATCGCCGCCCTTGCGCACGCTGCCCTCGACCACATAGCCGACGCCGAGCTCCTCGGCGACCTGCTTCATGTGGATGGCCTTGCCCTTGTAGACGAATGAAGAGTTGCGCGCGATCACGAAGAACCAGCGCAGTTTCGATAGCGCGGTGATGATATCCTCGCTGATGCCGTCGGAGAAATACTCCTGCTCCGGATCGCCGCTCATGTTGATGAAGGGAAGCACGGCGATGGTGGGCCGATCGGGTAGCGGCAAGGCCGAGCGCGACGGCTCGACGGTTTCATCAGGCGGCGAACCGGCGGCATGGGCCAGTTCGGCGCCGTTTGGTTGCGTGCGCACGGCGCCAACGAAGCGCAGCCCCTTGCGCGCGATCGTGCGGATCAGCTTCTGGTCCACGCCGCTGTCGCCGACCGCCTTGCGCGCGGCGTTGATGCGGCTGGTCAGCGTCGAATCCGACACGATCCGGCCGCCCCAGACTGAAGCGGTGAGATCATCCTTGCTCACGACCCGGTCGCGGTTCTGCACCAGGTAAACCAGCAGGTCGAACACCTGCGGCTCAACGGCAATAGGCTCTGAACCGCGGTGTAGCTCTCGCCGGTCGGTATCAAGTACATGATTTGCAAAGAGAAATTTCACGGTGGTCGACCCAAAGAAATGGACTACGACGCCGACCTCAAGAAATAATCAAGCCCATCTCAAGGACAAATCAAGCGCGAGGCAAAGTCATTTGGCCACACGTCCGGCAACTTCCGCGCATCACGATCCAGATCCCCGTGATCGCAATCGACCGGAGGAGACGATGACTCACACTCAGGCAGTCGGCCAGGACGTACGGCGAAGTCCCGTCGGCAGGTTCGTCGCATTTCTATACGGGCTGGCGGCCTATGCCGTATTCTTCGCCAGCTTTCTCTACTCTATCGGCTTCGTCAGCGGCCTAGTGGTACCCAAGACGATCGACACCGGACCGGTCGTGCCGATCACGGAAGCGCTCATCGTCAACATCCTGCTAATGTCGCTGTTCGCTGTGCAGCACAGCGTGATGGCGCGCAGGCAATTCAAGGAATGGTGGACGCAATACGTGCCGAAATCGGTCGAGCGTAGCACCTACGTCTTGTCCGCTAGCCTGACGCTCATACTCCTGTTCTGGCAATGGCGCGCTATGCCGGGGATTGTCTGGCAGGTCGTTAACCCCCAGATTGCTGTGGCGATAATAGGTCTTTCGTTCGTTGGCTGGTTGCTCGTGCTGACCAGCACATTCCTGATCAACCATTTTGAGCTGTTTGGCTTGCATCAGGTCGCCAACAATCTTTTCGGTCGCGCAATGCCAAAACCGCAATTTAAGACCCCGTTGTTCTACAAGTTCGTGCGGCACCCAATCTATCTCGGCTTCATCATCGCATTTTGGGCGACGCCGACGATGACAATAGGACACTTGCTGTTTGCAGCGGTAACCACGGCGTATATCTACGTCGGAATCCTTCTAGAAGAACGCGACTTGGTTCATTTTATTGGCGACGATTATCGCCGCTACAAGGAACGGGTATCGATGCTCATTCCTTGGCGAAAGTCGGCCTGACCGTGCGACCGTCGGTGGTCATGGCCATCAAGGGCCGGGGTGGTAAATCCGGCGGGCGTGCGGTGAAGGCGGTCGATCTTACCTCGGGAGACCTGCGACGTGTCTCCGGCTTGGAGACTGAGCGATCCGTGAGGATCGAAGATCGCGGCGCAGGAGTCAGCAGAGGGCATATTAGACGGAGCGCGCTTCGTCGAAGGCCTGAACGTTGGCAGGACGCTCGAACGTGGAGACCTCGGATCGGCCATGCGGCCGAAAATCCAGTGGTCTGGCCTTTGGGGTGACGGGGAAGGGTGAAGCCCGGACGTCGTTGCTCGAAGGGACCGAAGCCGGTGCGGCGGGCTCCATTATTTAAGCCTCCGGCGTTGGCGCGAAAGATCGCCCACGCTTAATCCAGCGAACCGCCGTGTACGGACCCG
>PKXB01000153.1 GCA_003133345.1 Hyphomicrobiales bacterium
CGATGTAGGCGTTGCTGATGCCATCTTGGCCGAACACCACGATGCGCAACTTGTCGCCGGCATCGAGCGTGTAGGGCTGCGCGGAGGGCGAGGCCGCGGCATAGCTATCAGGCGCCGCCGCGTAGCGCCCGCCGGCGCCGTATTGCGGCGGTGCGACTTGCGGCTGCGACGCGGCGTACTGCGGTGTCGCGTATTTCGGAGCGACATATTGCAGCACAAAGGCCTTTTGCACCGGCTGCTGCGCGTAAGCCTGCGGTGCGCTTGGCCGCGAATTGAACAGCCCGTGGCCGCTTGGCGACGCGGTGAGCAGACCGCGGCCGGCGACGTCGTCCGGCTCATGCCGCATGCAGCCGGCGGCCGCGAGCGCGGCCACGACGGCTAACAAAAATCGGGCTTTTCGCATCAGCAAATCTGGGCCAGTCTAAAAGAAATTAAGCCCGATTAACGCTTTATATGGTTAACAAATCCTCACCGCCCGGCCGCCGCAATAAACCCGCGTCATGGCAGCATTTTTCGCCATCGCCTGCCAATGCAACGGGCGCCCGAGAAGGGCGCCCTCCTGCCTTTTGCCTTTTCCATCTCGCTTTGAGGCTTAGGCGCTGGCGGCCTGCGTCAGCTTGGCTCCGGTGCCGATCGGGCACGACACCCCGGTGCCGCCGAGCCCGCAATAGCCGAATGGGTTCTTGGCGAGATATTGCTGGTGGTAGTCCTCGGCGAAATAGAACTCGGGCGCGTCGACGATCTCGGTGGTGATGGCGCCGTAGCCGTTGCCCTTGATCGCTGTCTCATACATCGCCTTCGACGCCTCAGCGGCTTGGCGCTGCTCGGGCGTGAAGGTGTAAATGCCGGAGCGGTATTGCGTGCCGACGTCGTTGCCCTGGCGCATGCCTTGCGTCGGGTCGTGGCTCTCCCAGAACGTCTTGAGCAACGTCTCGTAGAAAATCTTTTTCGGATCGTACACCACCAGCACCACCTCGTTGTGGCCGGTGCGCCCCGAACAGACTTCCTCGTAGATCGGATTGGGCGTCACGCCCCCGGCATAGCCGACGGCGGTGACATGCACGCGGTCACCCAACTCCCAGAATTTGCGCTCGGCGCCCCAGAAGCAGCCGAGCCCGAACATCGCCTTTTGCGAGCCCTCCGGATAAGGCCCCTTCAGCCCATGGGTANNATTGGTTTTCTTGCAATCTTTGAGCGCAATATAGTCGTCTGTGGGCGGGCGCGAAATGCCGGTCCCGATCACGTCTCGGCCAGCCCACCGCACGCAGCGTTCACGCGGGCGTTAGTTATCAGCGCGCGTAGCCGATCAGCGGCTTCTTCTTGCGGCCGACCAGAAGAAGCAGAATCCCGACCAGGCCGAGCAGGCTCCAGGCCGGCGCCGCCAGGATGGAGACCATCACCAGGTCCCACAGCAAGCCGCCGGCATAGGGCTCGATCAGCGGCCGCAGCTTCGCCAGGCTGCCCGCATTGATGAGCTCCCATAGGGCCCGCACGGTGGTGAGGGTGAGGCTGTTGCCGGCGATCGACTTGGTGCCGTCATAGATCACCAGGATAAAGGCGGCGGCCAGACAGATCAGACCGAGGAAGCGGAACAGAAAACGGATCATGGTTTAGGCGTCTTTTTCTTGCGCAGAGTACCGATTAGCGCGCNNCCCCCAAACGCCCACCCGGCCAAAATCGGCCGACTTTCACCGACCAAGAAGCCCTGCAGTTCCACAGCGTCGGTCGGCCCGGCAAGCTGGAAGTCGTGGCCACCAAGCCGATGGCGACCCAGCGCGACCTCTCGCTCGCCTATTCGCCGGGCGTCGCCGTGCCGGTGCTCGCCATCGCGGAAGACCCGAGCCGCGCCTACGACTACACGGTGAAGGGCAATTTCGTCGCCGTCATCACCAACGGCACCGCCATCCTGGGGCTGGGCAATCGCGGCGCATTGGCGGCCAAGCCGGTGATGGAAGGCAAAGCGGTGCTATTCAAACGCTTCGCCGACATCGACTCCATCGATCTGGAAGTCTCCACCGAGGACCCCGACCAGTTCATCAATTGCGTCCGCTATCTCGGCGCCGGCTGGGGCGGCATCAATCTCGAAGACATCAAGGCGCCGGAATGCTTCATCATCGAGCAGCGCTTGCGCGAATTGATGGACATCCCGGTGTTCCATGACGACCAGCACGGCACCGCGATTATCTCCGCCGCCGGATTGATCAATGCGCTCGATCTGACTGGGCGCGACATTCAGCACACCAAGCTGGTCTGCAACGGCGCCGGCGCCGCCGGCATCGCCTGCCTCGAACTGCTCAAGGCGATAGGCTTCAAGCCCGAAAACCTGATCCTGTGCGACACCAAGGGCGTGATCTATCAGGGCCGCACCGAAGGCATGAACCAGTGGAAGTCGGGCTACGCGATCAAGACCTCGGCCCGCACGTTGGCAGAGGCGTTCGAGGGCGTCGATGTGGCCTTCGGACTCTCGGCCAAGGGGGCTTTCACCGCGGACATGATCAAGTCGATGGCGGCCAAGCCGATCATCTTCGCCTTGGCCAATCCCGACCCCGAGATTACCGCCGAGGAAGTGGCGGAGGTGCGCGACGACGCCATCATGGCCACCGGNNTTCCGCGGCGCGCTCGACGTGCGCGCCTCCACCATCAATATGGAGATGAAGATCGCCGCCGCGCACGCGCTCGCCAATCTGGCGCGCGAGGACGTGCCCGACGAAGTCGCCGCCCTGTACGGGGCACGGCCGAAATACGGACCTGAATACATCATCCCGGTGCCGTTCGACCCTAGGCTTATTTCCACGGTGCCGCCCGCCGTCGCCAAGGCGGCCATGGATACCGGCGTCGCCCGCAAGCCGATCGTCGACATGGACGCCTACCGCCAGCAGTTGAACGCGCGGCGCGATCCGATCGCCGGAACGCTGGTGCAGGTCTTCGCACGGCTGCGCCGGCAGCCGAAAAGTGTGGTGTTCGCGGAGGGCGAGGAAGAGCAGGTAATCCGCGCCGCGGCCAGTTTCGTGCACCAGGGGCTGGGGACCGCGCTGCTGGTCGGCCGCGAGGACCTGGTGCGCGAGGCCGCACGCGAGGCCGGCATCGAGCTCAGCGAAGGCATCGAGATCATCAATGCTCGCATGTCGACCCGCAACACCGTCTACCTCAACTTCTTGTACGAGCGGCTGCAGCGGCGCGGCTATCTGCTGCGCGATTGCCAGCGCCTGATCAACCAAGACCGCAACCATTTCGCCGCCTGCATGGTCGCGCTCGGCGATGCCGACGCCATGGTGACCGGCGTGACCCGTAATTTCTCGGTCGCACTCGCGGATGTGCAGCGCGTGATCGATCCCAAGCCCGGCCACCGCGTGATCGGCGTCTCGCTGGTGGTGGCGCGCGGGCGCACCGTGTTGGTGGCCGACACCGCGGTCACTGAGATGCCGGAGGCGCACGAGATCGCCGAGATCGCCATCGAGGCCGCCGGCGTCGCGCGCCGGCTCGGCTATGAGCCGCGGCTGGCGCTGTTGGCGTTCTCGACCTTCGGCCATCCGCAGGGCGAGCGCTCGGCGCGGGTGATCGAGGCGGTGCGCATTCTCGACAGCAAACGCGTCGATTTCGAATATGACGGCGAAATGGCCGCCGACGTCGCGCTCAATCCGGCGCTGGCCGCGCCCTATCCGTTCTGCCGGCTATCGGGCCCGGCCAATGTGCTGGTGATGCCGGCGTTCCATTCGGCCTCGATCGCCACCAAGATGCTGCAGGAGCTGGGCGGCGCCACCGTGATCGGGCCGCTGCTGGTCGGCCTCGACCGCCCGGTGCAGATCGTGCAGCTCGGCGCCAAGGACAATCAGCTGGTCAACATGGCGGCGCTGGCCGCCTATAATGTCAGCGGCTGACGCCGCCGCGAATGGCGAATAGTGAGTGGCNNAATTGCAATTCGACCCACTCCCTATTTCGCTATTCGCCATTCGCCCTCACCACGAGGAAAGACCATGACCAAGACCCTGTCCGGCGTGATTGCCGCCATCGCCACCCCGATCGACGAGAGTGGCGCGCCCGACCTCAAGCGGTCGGTCAATTTGGCGCGCTATCTGCTCGACAACGGCTGCGACGGCCTCAACGTGCTCGGCACCACCGGCGAGGCCACCTCGTTCTCGCTCGACGAGCGCAAGGCGGTGATGAGCGCCTACAAGGCGGCCGGGCTGCCGCTCGACCGCCTGATGGTGGGGACCGGCGCCGCGGCGGTATCGGATGCCGTCGCGCTCACCCGCCATGCAGCCGAGCTCGGCTTTGCCGGGGTGCTGGTGCTGCCGCCGTTCTACTACAAGGGCGTGCCCGACGATGGGCTCATCGCCTATATCGACACGCTGATGCAGGCGACGGCGGCCAAGCCGATACCGATTTACCTCTATCACTTCCCGGCAATGTCCGGCCTGCCCTGGCATGTCACGTTGATCAAGCGGCTGCTGGAATCCTTTCCGTCCCGCATCGTGGGCCTGAAGGATTCTTCCGGCGACATGGCTTACGCGCGCTCGGCGGCGGCGATCGCGCCCGACTTCGCCGTGTTCCCCTCGACCGAAGCCGCACTGCTCGAGGCGCGCGGCGGCGCGTTCGCCGGCTGCATCTCGGCCACCGCCAATCTCAACGCCGATCTGTGTGCCCGCGCCTGGCGCGCGGGCGATGCGGGCGCGCTCGATGCCGCGATGATCATCCGCAAGCTGTTCGACGGCAAGCCGCTGGTCTCCGGCGTGAAGGCGCTGCTCGCGCATATCCATGACGATCCGGCGCTCGCCCGGGTCAAGCCGCCGCTCAGTGCCCTGTCGGCCTCCGATCGTGCCGCCGTCGTCGCCGGTTATGACTCGGTACGGGCCGAGCGGGTGGCTTAACCTTCACTTTTGCGGGCGTTGACGCCTGCGCGGGGTCTTACTATAAGCCTCGCCCGTGGCGGCAAGGTGTCTTGCCGCCACGCTTTCTTGCAAAGATCAGTCGCTTGGACGGTCTTTCCGCTGCAAAACGCCAGTTGTGAACGAGAGGCTCATGGCCAATACCAAGTCCGCCCGCAAAGCCACGCGCAAGATCGCGCGCAAGACCGAAGTCAACAAGACGCGCCGCTCTTTGCTGCGCAAGTCGGTCCGCAAAGTCGAGGAAGCGATCGCCGCCGGCGACCGCAATGCGGCAATGACGGTGTTCAAGGACGCGGAACCGGTGATCATGCGGGCGGCGCAGCGTGGCGTCGTCCATAAGAATACCGCCAGCCGTAAAGTTTCGCGTCTCGCCCACCGCATCGCCAAGCTCGGCAAGTAAGCGGCGCTTGCACCCGCGCGATGGCGCGGCGCATTTTTTGCATCAAATTCGTATAAACGACGACCGACCGGTCCGCTTCCGACGTGAAGCGGCTCGGCCGGAGCATGCTGTTGTCAAACCGTCATCGCGGCGCCAAACAAATTTGCTCCTCACGATATTGCTTGACAATGCGCGGCGCTGGCCACGCCAGCGCCAATGCGCACGTGCTTTCTTTGCGAGGGCTACCTTGAAAATTCGCACAAGAATTTTTTTGCGGCATGAAAGACTTAACGGGCATACGAAGACGAGGACCACAAAATGCAGATTTGACGGGCATTTTTTGTAGCTCTCGTCTTTTTAAATATAGTGCCTCAGCGCTACACCCGAAATTAAACCGCGACTTCGAAATTCCGCGCGACTCATCAAGACGTTGCAATCGACTTTATGCACAGGCACGCCATCGCGCTGGTGCGCATTTTTATCATGTCACACGCGCATATCCGTGAATCCCATTGCGAGCCGTTAACGCTTGTGTATTTTTAAAAAACGCGTCCGGAAGTCCCGGGCGTCATCAAAACAAGGTCTCGTTTCACGCTCATCGCGGATGAGAACAGCTTTTGTTTGCCTGTTGGCATCAAGTAAGGCGGACGTCACGAAGACCACCGGGCATGAGCCAGTAAAGCAATTCAATGGGGGCTATTATGACAGCAGTGGGACGAGTTTCGGCGAGCAAGGTCGGTATCGTTGGATGGTCATCGTTTACTGTGGATTTCCCACTCGCCGTATCTCCTCCCGCCCGGGTTTCATGCGCCACGCCTCCGCCCGCGGGCTGAGGCGCAGCAGCCTCGACCCGCGCCGATGTCACGCCGCCCGGCCTTAAGCGCCTCGCGGACCGAAATTCTTCCAACGGCATCATCATCGAGTTTGTTGCGTTCCGTTTCCCGCGCGTAGGCGGCAGCACGCCGCCGGGCCAGGCAACCTTAGTCCGTTTCAACCATTCAATCAGATCGAGAAGCAAAAAATGTCGAACGCGGATCAAGACGGCTGGGCACGGGTGAAAGGGCGTCTACGCGCCGAGGTCGGCGACGACGTCTATTCGAGCTGGTTTGCGCGCATGGACCTGGAAGCGATCGAGGAGGGAACCGTGCGCCTGTCGGTGCCGACCCGCTTCCTCAAGAGTTGGATCCAATCGCACTATGCCGAACGGGTTCTGGCCTGTTGGCAGGCGGAACAGGCGCAAGTCGGCCGCATCGAGCTGATCGTGCGCTCGGCGGTGCTGCGCTCGGCCATCGTCAAGCCCAAGGCCGAGCTCGAGATAGGCGCCGGCGATGGCGGCCGATTCAACAACAATGGCAACGGACGGCCGCAGCCGGTCGGCGATGCGACCGGGCATGAGGCGCTCGGCGGCTCGCCGCTCGACGCGCGCCTGACCTTCGAGACCTTCGTAGTCGGCCGCTCCAATACGCTCGCGCAGGCCGCCGCCAAGCAGGTGGCCGCCGGCAAGCGTGGCGACGCGGTGATGTTCAATCCGCTCTATATCCATGCCGGCGTCGGCCTCGGCAAGACGCATCTGCTCCAGGCGGTCACCTGGACCGGAAATGCCACAGGCGAGCGCAAAGTGCTCTATCTCACCGCCGAGAAATTCATGTACGGCTTCGTCTCGGCGCTGCGCACGCAGACCGCGCTCGCCTTCAAGGAAGCGCTGCGCGGCATCGGCGTGCTGGTGATCGACGACCTGCAATTCCTGCAAGGCAAGTCGACCCAGGCCGAGTTCTGCCACACGCTCAATGCCCTGATCGATGCCGGCCGCCAGGTGGTGATCGCCTCCGACCGACCGCCGTCGGACCTCGAAAGCCTCGACGACCGGGTGCGCTCAAGGCTGGCCGGCGGCCTGGTGGTGGAAATGGGTCCGCTCGGCGAGGAGCTGCGCCTCGAAATCCTCAAATCGCGGGTGCTGGCGGCGCGATCGCACCACCCCAGCTTCGACGTGCCGTTGCCGGTGTTGAGCTATATCGCCAAGGCCGTCACCCATAACGGCCGCGACCTAGAAGGCGCGCTCAACCGCCTGCTCGCCCACAACAAGCTTACCGGCCAATCGGTCACGCTGGAAATGGCCGAGCGCGAGGTGCGCGACCTGATCCGCCCGCAGGAGCCCAAGCGGGTCAAGATCGAGGACATCCAGCGGGTGGTGGCGCGGCAATACAATGTCAGCCGATCCGACCTGTTATCGTCGCGCCGGACCGCCAATGTGGTGCGCCCGCGGCAGGTGGCGATGTATCTGGCCAAGACCTTGACCCTGCGGTCGCTGCCGGAAATCGGCCGGCGCTTCGGCGGCCGCGACCACACCACCGTGCTGCATGCGGTGCGCAAGATCGAGGGCCTGGTCGGCAACGACATGGCCTTGGCCGAGGAAATCGAGATTTTGAAGCGGCAATTACAGGAATAGCGGGGCGGGCGACCTCTCCCCGCACGCGGGGAGAGGTGAAGGAGTTTGTGGACGCCCTGGGGGAAAGGGCCTCCGGCCAGCAGGCTGCCCTTGCACAAACCGCGCACATTCGTCACCTTTGCTCCCCGGCCTCGCATGCCGCGAGCCGCCGGCTTGCCGTCGCGCCTGGTTTCAGGGTCGTTTTCGAAGGCGCCGAAGCGGGTCTCTCCATGAAAGTCACTGTAGAGCGTGCAGAGCTGCTGAAGTCGCTGGGCCACGTGCACCGCGTGGTGGAACGGCGCAATACCATCCCGATTCTCGCCAACGTGCTGATCAAGGCCGAACGCGGCAAGCTCAGCATGAAGGCCACCGACCTCGATCTCGAAGTCATCGACAGTGTCGCCGCCGAGGTATCGTCGGGCGGCGCCACCACCGTGCCGGCGCACATGTTCTACGAGATCGTGCGCAAGCTGCCCGAGGGCTCGCAGATCGTGATCGAAGGCTCCGACGACCGCGCCGTGCTCTCGCTACGCGCCGGGCGCTCGCGCTTCACGCTGCAGACGCTGCCAGAAAGCGACTTTCCCGACTTGGCCGCCGGCGAGATGACGCATTCGTTCAAGCTCGCCGCCGCCGATCTCAAGCGGCTGATCGACAAGACCCAGTTCGCGATCTCCACCGAGGAGACCCGCTATTATTTGAACGGCATCTACCTGCACACGGCGGGCACCGCCAAGGCCGGCACGCTGCGCGCGGTGGCGACCGACGGCCACCGGCTGGCGCAAGTCGAGCTGCCGCTGCCAGAGGGCGCCGCCGGCATGCCCGGCATCATCGTACCGCGCAAGACCGTGGGCGAGGTGCAGCGCCTGATCGAAACCGGCGAAGGCGAGGTGGCGATCGAATTGTCCGCGGGCAAGATTCGCTTCTCGATCGGCGACGTGGTGCTCACCTCAAAGCTGATCGACGGCACCTTCCCTGATTATGCGCGCGTGATCCCGGCCAATAACGACAAGAGCCTTACCGTCGACAAGAAGGATTTCGAGGCCGCGGTCGACCGCGTCTCCACCGTGTCGAGCGAGCGCGGCCGCGCGGTCAAGCTCTCGATCACCGGCGGGCGGCTGGTGCTGTCGGTGACCAACCCGGATTCCGGCAGCGCGACGGAAGAGCTCGAAGTCGAATACGAATCCGACCCGCTCGATATCGGCTTCAATTCGCGCTACCTGCTCGACATCGCCGCGCAGATCGAGGGCGAGGTGGCCGTGCTCAAGCTCGCCGACCCCGGCTCGCCCACGCTGATCCAGGACAAGGACGCCAAGGGCGCGCTCTATGTGCTGATGCCGATGCGGGTTTGATCTCCCGCTTCACCGGCGCGGGTGGTAAGGCTCGCCGATGACCTCAGCCCTCATCCGCCGCCTGACGCTGAGCAATTTCCGCAGCTATCACGCCGCGCAGATCGAGCTTGGCCAAGCCGGGCCGGTGGTGCTGACCGGGGCCAATGGCGCCGGCAAGACCAATCTGATCGAGGCGATTTCTATGTTGGCGCCCGGGCGCGGCTTGCGCCGCGCCACCATGGAAGAGCTGGCGTTTTCCGAAGGCGACGGCGCCTGGGCGGTATCGGCCGAGATCGAGGGCATGCTGGGGCTGGCGACTCTCGGCACCGGCATCGATCCGCCGGCGGGCGAGGATTCAGCCCCCTCACGCATATGCCGCATCGACCGCGAAGCGGTCTCCTCGGCGGCGGCCTTCGCCGATCATTTGCGCGTGGTGTGGCTGGTGCCGGCCATGGACCCGCTGTTCAACGGCCCGGCTTCCGAGCGCCGCCGTTTCCTCGACCGCCTGGTGCTCGCCGTCGATGCCCAGCATTCCAGCCGCGTCGCGGCGCTCGAGCGTTCGCTACGCTCGCGCAACCGTCTGCTGGAGGACGCGGTGAGCGATTCCCATTGGCTGGACGCGGTCGAGCACGAGACCGCCGAGGTCGCGGTGGCGGTGGCGGCGGCGCGCGCGGAAACGGTGGGCCGGCTCGCCGGCGCGCTGGCGGGGGGGCGCGACCAGGCGCCGGAATTTCCCTTGGCCGAAATTGCGCTCGACGGCTGGATTGAAAAACTGCTCCCGTATCACAGCGCGATCGAGATCGAGGATCGCTACCGCGCCTTGCTGAAGGACAATCGCGCGCGCGACGCCGCCGCCGGCCGCACGCTCGACGGCCCGCATCTGTCCGACCTTAGCGTGAGCCATGCTGGCAAGGGCATCCCGGCATCGGAGGCATCGACCGGCGAGCAGAAGGCACTGCTGATCCGTCTGGTGCTCGCGCATGCCGGGCTGATCAAGGACATGACCGGTTTCGCGCCGCTCTTGCTGCTCGACGAGATCATCGCCCATCTCGATCCGATGCGCCGCGCCGCGCTCTATGACGCGCTGGCTAACCTCGGCGCGCAGGTCTGGATGACCGGCGCCGATCCGGCGGCGTTCGGCGATATCGTCGGCCGCGCGCAGGTTTTCGAGGTGCGCGGCGGCGCGGTGGAACCGCGACGGTAAAGTTCCATTGGCCCGCTACACACTGTTCATTAATCGAGAATGCTTGAAGTCTCCGAAAACAGGAACCATCGCTCACCCAATGTCTTAACCCTTACACACGGCAACGCCGCCGGCATGGGACAAGGGCAATGCGAACGGAGACGGCCATAGATCGGGTCAAGCGCGATTTGCATGGCGCGCTCGATAACATGCGCGCCGATCTCGATCGCGTCGATATCCTGTCGGCCGCGCTCAGCGCTTTCAGCAAGCCGGTTCCCGACTATGAACCGACCTTTCAGCACATGCGTCATCTGACGCTGAATGCACACGAAATCGGATAGGCGCCGGAAAGCGTCTACAGCTCGCCTAGCAGTTCCCGCCGCTGCCTTTCCGAAGCGTCGGAATAGCGCCGCAACGCATGCGCCTCGCTGAGCAGGCCGATGACCTGCCGACGCTCACCTGAGTCGACGACCACCAGCGCTTCCGCCTCGAAGCGATCGAACGCCGCGATCGCTTCCTGCGCCGTCAATTGCGGCAGCAGCATATGATCGGGATGGCGCAGGATGTCGCGCACCGAGGCGGTGGCGGGGAGTTCAGCCGCATGCGCTTCCGCCACGATCACCATGCCGGCGTAACGGCCGTCCTCGTCCACTGCGATCACTTGGTTGGTCGACCCGAGCGGAAAGGCCTCGCGAAACGCCGAGATTTGCATCTCCACCGGCGTCGTGCGCACGTCCG
>PKXB01000192.1:0-851 GCA_003133345.1 Hyphomicrobiales bacterium
AGTGCGATGTCTATGCTCATACCTAAACGCACACCGAAAAGCCGACCGACCGATAAGACTAATCTGACCGGCGATGGCGGATTTCAACTAATACCAAATCCCTGAGCGCGTGACTCGTTGGGGATTCACAAATTGGAACTCTAATTGATCGAACGACGGAACGGCATGCGAGGTTGCGTAGTACAAAGTTTTGACATCCCGACCAACCTTTTTAAGACGATCAATTGTCCGTTTGATCTTCGTTTCAATTGTTAATTCTTTTGATGCTTGGAAGAAGGTCGTCGGCTTGTCAGGTTCCTCGCATACGAGCTGGACGCGTTCGGACTTCATTTAACGCAAGCGGAAGCGAAGCGACGCATCGCGGCGCTCGCGGCGAAACTGAAGTTACTGGACGAACCGCCGCACACATTGTGATCAAGAGCACTCTGACCTGACCTGTGTGTGTACCGGAAACCTCATCCGGATCCATAAGACCAATGCGTGCCAGCTTGTCGTGATGGCGCTCGAGGCATTCGGGGGCGAATGGAAAGGTCCGGTCGCGTGCCGACCCGGCTGGCGCAATGATCGGGCTACTGTGTTTATTCCTTGGTCTCTTGGCCTCGCCATTCAAGTCGAAGAGCGTGCTTGAAGCGGAGAACGTGGCACTCCGACATCAGTTGATCGTTNNCCGGCTGACGAACAACGACCGCTGGTTCTTTATCCAGCAAACATAACTGTTGAACGGCGAAGCGTGAAAAAGGGTCTCCATTAGACCACGTCCTTGTCTATGCCCACATAAAAGACATTCGGCGCATTGCCGGTCTCGGGTTTCAGCACGCGCACTCGATTGTTCTGGATAAACTGGCTTATTG
>PKXB01000192.1:982-3995 GCA_003133345.1 Hyphomicrobiales bacterium
AAGAAGGCTTTTTCGACATTGGCGTCCTTGTACCGGTTGGCGAAACGATATTCGCCCGCGTTGGGCGACGCCGCGATATTCACCGGGTCGGCTTGGCTATCGATTCGCGCTTTGTCCTCGCCTTGCAAGGTGACGTAGCGCTCGACCCAGGTGCGGAAGTGATGCGGGTCCAGCAAAACGTTGTTTTCTTTCTTGCAGGCCTCGACGCAGCGCAAACAGCCGATGCATTTTTCAGCATCGACGCCGAACCCCCATTGATGCTTTGACCAATCGTATCCTGGTATCCCCGGCTCGGCGGCCGCTGCTGTTGCTGGGGTGGCCGCCGTTGCCTGAGACGCCACCGCGTTCGCGGCTACTGCCGCTGCGCCACATGCAATGGCGCTTCCGAGACAACTCAGGAAATCGCGGCGTTCCTTTTCGTGTGTCTCAAGTCGTTCGTTTTCGTCCATTTGCAGCGCTCCTAACCAAAACCCGGGTCAGTCTTATCGTTTATATTGGCGCGGGAAACTCCGGATTTGTCCTTACACACGAAGACCAAGACGATTTTACCGGAAGCTGACGATGCTCCCAACGGGAGGGGACCACAAGTTGCCGCAGCTTGACTTCCATCCGGTTAGGCAAAATCTCCTTCAAGATTGATCCAACGATTTCAAGTTCAATTCGCGGAGTGCAGCGTTTATGCTTGCATTGGTTTCGACGGACGCGCTTCTTTGAGCTGGAAGGCGGCGGCGTATAGATGTTCCGGGTCGTGTTCTCCGTTACGTGCGGCTTGGATGATGCGTGCGGCGATGGTCTCGCGGATGATGCAGGAGGACTGCGCTCGCCCGTTGCACAAGGCAAGGCAGGCGCGCTCAAACACGTCAGCGAGATGCTGAATGTCGTCGGGATCGAAAGCTCCGTCATCTTGGAACGGACAATTCAACGTCATAGTTCCTCTCGATCGCCGTCGGTACGGCAGCAGGCCCGTCCAGCAACGGACATGTGGGCGTGACACGGTCACATGTAAAAATCGGACGCCGGTCGTCGTAAGCGTCTGAAGTTGAGGGTCGCTGTTCCAAATCCAGTTAGGGTAGCTACGACTCCTATGACTTAGTCACTCTCGGTATTTTCGGTTGATATTCTTGTCACCTTTTACAATTGCCCACCGAGCACACTTGTAATTCGTTCATGCCGGCTTCAGCAGTCGGGGCGGAGAAAAACAGCTTTATTCCGAACCCGATCAGGACAACTGCAACAACAACGATGGCATAATGTAAGCGCACGATGGCAGCTCCAATGCCGATTTCCTTCGGCGGAAACCACAAGGCCGGATAAGGTGCAATGCAGCATAATGTATGTGCAGTGCAATAAAGCCCGAATTAGGTTTTCGCGCCGCCAGGCCCCTTTTCGAGAAAGAGCCCAACTTTCCTTACTTCAACGATTGCAATGGCTTACGGCCGACGACGAAAATCGAGTCGCTCTTACGGCGCAACCCCGGAATCGACTCGGTCTTATTGTCAAAATCGACGCGGACCTAAAACGCACGGTGGTGGAATCTCAAAGGGTTAAGGCGCCGAATGCAGAGCAGACTAAGACGCGCTACCAGAATTATTGCCGAAAACCGGTTCCCGCTTTTCGGGATCATGCGCTAAAGTTTCACGCGGCGCAGCCGCAACGCATTGCCAACGACGCTGACGGAGGAAAGCGCCATGGCCGCCGCGGCGATGATCGGCGACAGCAGCAGGCCGAACGTCGGATAGAGTACGCCGGCCGCGATCGGCACGCCGGCGGAATTATAGATAAAGGCAAAGAACAGGTTCTGCCGGATATTGCTCATGACCGCCGCCGACAGCGCGCGCGCTTTCACGATCCCGGTGAGGTCGCCCTTGAGAAGCGTGATGCCGGCGCTTTCGATCGCCACATCGGTGCCGGTGCCCATGGCGATACCGACCTCGGCGGCGGCCAATGCCGGCGCATCATTGACGCCGTCGCCGGCCATGGCCACCACGCGGCCTTCGGCGCGCAGTTTTTCGATCACAGCGCTCTTCTGATCCGGCAGCACCTCAGCCTCGACTTCTGTAATGCCGAGCCTCTTGGCGACGGCGAGCGCGGTGGTACGGTTGTCGCCGGTGAGCATCACCACGCGGATGCCGTCGGCGGCGAGCGCCTTGAGCGCTTCCGGGGTCGTGGCCTTGACCGGATCGGCGATGGCGATGACGCCGGCAGGCTTGCCGTTGACGCCAAGGAAGATGGCGGTGGCGCCGTCGCAACGCAGCCGCTCGGCCTCGTCGGTAAGCGCCGACGTATCGATATTGAGTTCGGCTAGGAATTTAGACGTGCCGAGCGCCAGCCGTTTGCCATCGACCATGCCGATCACGCCTTTGCCGGCCGGGGCATCAAAACCGCGCACAGCCCCAAGTTCGATCTTGCGCTCGGCCGCCGCTGCGACAATCGCCGCCGCTAAGGGATGTTCGCTGCCGCGCTCGACGCTGGCGGCAAAGCGAAGTACGGTGGCCTCGTCAAAATCTTCGGCCGGCGTCACCGCGACCACCTTGGGCTTGCCCTCCGTGAGCGTGCCGGTCTTGTCGATCACGAGGGTATCTATTTTTTCCATGCGCTCCAGCGACTCGGCATTCTTGATCAGTACGCCCAATTGCGCGCCGCGACCGACGCCGACCATGATCGACATCGGCGTGGCAAGGCCGAGCGCGCAGGGGCAGGCGATGATCAGCACGCTCACCGCGGCCACCAGCCCGAAGGCGAAGCGCGGCTCCGGCCCGAACGTGGCCCAGGCGGCAAACGCAATGAGGGCCACCGCGATCACTGCCGGCACGAACCAGCCAGCGACCTGGTCGGCCAGCCGCTGGACCGGCGCGCGGCTGCGCTGCGCCTTCGCCACCATCTGCACGATTTGAGACAGAAGGGTGTCGCGGCCAACCTTGTCGGCGCGCATCACGAAACTGCCACTGGTGTTGAGGGTGCCGCCGATCACGCGCGCGTCTTTTTCCTTGGTGACGGGCATGGATTCGCCGGT
>PKXB01000192.1:4093-14590 GCA_003133345.1 Hyphomicrobiales bacterium
GGCGGCTTCGAAATAGACCGCCGGCGCGCCGCCGTGCTCCCGGAAGGCATCCGGGAAAATGCCGGGCGCGAAACTGGCGACCACGCTGTAGACGTAAGCCACGCCAACGCCCATGGCGATCAGCGTGAACATGTTGAGATTGCGGGTTAGCAGCGATTGATAGCCGCGCACGAAAAACGGCCAGCCCGCCCATAGAACCACAGGCGTCGCGAAGGCAAATTGAATATAGTTCGAGAGCGTGGGGTCGACCCAATTGTGCGGGCCGACGAAGTGCCCGCCCATTTCGAGCACCATCACCGGCAGGGCGAGCGCGAGGCCGATCCAGAACCGGCGCGTCATGTCAGCGAGTTCGGCATTGGGACCGCTGTCGGCGCTGGCGAGCTCCGGCTCAAGCGCCATGCCGCAGATCGGGCAGGCGCCGGGTCCGACCTGCCGGATTTGCGGATGCATCGGGCAGGTGTAGATCGTGCCTTCCGCGACCGGCTCGACGGTTTTTTCTTCCTTCGAAAGATATTTCTGCGGATCGGCGGTGAACTTGGTTTTGCAACCGGCCGAACAGAAATAATAGGGTTGCCCGCGATAGTCGGCGCGGTGCTTGGCGGTGTGGGTGTCGACAGTCATGCCGCAGACCGGGTCGAGTGCGCCGCCCTCGGCGGGCACGACATGATCGTGTGTATGCGTCGATGGCCCAGATGGGGCCAAGGCTGCTTCATGGTCCATTGAAATACTCTCTTGTTCTCTCCGCCCGAGCCCGGAATTTGCAGCTCAAAGGACTTGATCTGTTTGGTCGGTGCGGGGAAGCGGAGCCGTAGTTCGATTTTTTATCACGATGAATATCGTGCCAGTATAAAAGTCTTAGCGCGATTGTTAGATTGCGGCGATGACGCGCTTAAGCTTGCCGGTAACGGATTCGGCGATTGTTTTGAGTGTCGGATTCCCAACATGCTCCATAGATACTGCCGGATTGATTGCCGCTACCTCGATCTGGCCGCCTCCGAGGTCCTGCACGATCACATTGCACGGTAGCATTGTTCCAATCTTATCATCGGCGGTCAGTGCTTGGTGCGCCAAAGGCGGATTACATGCGCCGAGTATCCGATAATCACGAAAATCGATGTCGAGCTTTTTCTTCATCGTCGCTTTGACATCGATTTCGGTCAGTACGCCAAATCCCTCGGCTTTGAGTGACTCGATGACGCGTTTTATGGTCGCTGAGAAGCCCCCGCTTACCGTCTTAGCGACATAGTATTGCATCTGAACACCTCAACTGAGCTTGGAGCACGGCGGGATAATACGGCTCACGGACTGCGGCGGCGGAACGCCATGACCGCGATACCAAGGACGACAAGCCCGAGCACAAGCACGCCGATCCCACCGACTCCGCCCATTCCGTAACCCATCCCCCATCCCCAGCCACCACCCATCATATTACCGGGGCCGCCCTGACCTTGACCGTACGGCTGTGCCGCGGCAACGGCCACGAGACTCATGAATGCGAACACGAAAACGGTTGCGAACGCCAAAACGGCGGGCAAGCGCGATGCAGCGCTATGCTTTATTGACATGATAAATCTCCTGTAGAGTCCGAATAAATACGCAATTTTCTCGATTGGCCGACGCTCACATTGAGACGGGCTAGCGTATGCAAACTTTTCCGGGCTCATTATTATAACTGCGAGTGGATCGGATTGTTCCAGCGCTTAGCCAGCAGCTGGTAACCGCATTTGCGGCCGGTCCGTACTGTAAGACCGGAATGTCTTAGAAGCGGCCATTCTCGTACCTCTAATGCCCGCACGGTGTCGGCCGCGCGGGCATCTGATCGCTTCTCGTTCAAGTCAACCGCGATCGCCGCTCAGCTGTTGTCCTGGCGGTAGACGCCGGTGTGACGATCGATGATGAAGCGCTGGACCAAGGAATTGTCCTTGGTGACGACGTCGGCGGTGATCGTATCGGCATCCTTCTCTTTCACCTCGCCGACTTTGAGCCGCGCATTGCCGCGCCAGTTGAGCCAGCGTTCCATGCGGCCCTTCACATCGTCGGTGCTGAGATTGAGGGTCTGATTGCCCTGAACATCACCGCGACGGTCGTAGCCGGGTCCGTATCCCTGCATCATGCCGGGGCCGTACCCNNGTCCGCCGCCCGGGCCGCGCATGTGACCGGGGCCGTAACCGCCGCCCATCATCCAGCCGGGACCGTAGCCGGGGCCGCCTTGCGCAACCGCGGTGTAGCTATAGGCGCCAACTCCGGCCGCAAGCGCCAGCGCTAGTCCGGCACCGATCAGTGTTCGTGTACGCATTTTATATCTCCTGTGTGTTGATCGAATTGGAATTCGTTCAGAGAGCTGTGGCGCCACGCGCTACCAGCCCATCATTCTGTGTCCGTAACCCGGGCCGTAACCGTTTCCCTGCATCATGCCGGGGCCGTAACTGCCGCCCGAGCCGCGCATGTGGTAGCCTGGGCCGTAGCCTTGCCCTTGCTCGTTGACCTGATCTTGGGTGTTGCCCGGGCCGTAGCCACGCATATGACGGTAGCCGGGTCCGTAGCCTTGCATCGGGCCATAACCCGGTCCGTAACCGTCCATCATGCCGGGGCCGTAACCTTGGCCGTAGCCGGGGCCGCCCTGCGCGAGCGCGGCAACCGTGTAACCGCCTGCCGCAAGCGCGGCCGCAACGGCGAGGCCGATCAAGATGTTTCGCGGTTTCATTGGATAGCTCCTATTCCTTGAAATGCCTGTCGCCCTTGGTGCAGGCATTAGGAGCGTCACCTGTCACTCAAGTTTGTCGGCCAAGCGCGAATTTGTGACCAAATGTGTCAGACTGGCTATCCGGCAGATATCGTTACAAATTTTTTGCCCTAATCGACCCGCGCCGAACTAAATTGCGCCCATGAACGCTGGTCCGCACATCTTGATCGTCGACGACCATCGCGAGATGCGCGACCTAGTGTCGCGCGCGCTCGCCAAAGAAGGCTTTCGCGTCAGCACCGCGCCCGATGGCAAGGCCATGCGCAAGCTGCTGGCCGACGCGCGCATCGATCTCATTTTGCTCGACTTGATGTTGCCGGGCGAGGACGGGCTGTCGCTGTGCCGTTCGCTGCGCGCCGACAGCGATATTCCGATCATCATGCTCACGGCCAAGGGCGACGAGGTCGATCGGGTGATCGGCTTGGAAATGGGCGCCGACGATTATCTACCCAAGCCATTCGGCGGCCGCGAACTGGTTGCGCGCATTCGCGCGGTGCTGCGGCGCAATCGCGCGCACGATCCTGCGGCCAATCAGGACAAACCCAAGCACTACCGGTTCGAGCGCTGGACCTTCGATGTCGACAAGCGCGAATTACTCGGGGACGACGGCGTCGCCGTGCCGCTGAGCACCGGCGAATTCGATCTGCTGCTGGCGCTGGTCGAGCATCCGCAACGCACCTTGAGCCGCGACCAGCTGCTCGATCTGGCTCGCCATCGCTCAGCCAACACATTCGACCGTAGCATGGACACTCAGGTGAGCCGCCTGCGGAAGAAGGTGGAGCGCGATCCTGCCGACCCCACGATCATCAAAACCGTGTGGGGCGGCGGCTATATCTTCACCCCCGACGTGAGCCGGGAATGACCCGTTACCTGCCAAAGAGCCTGTTCGGCCAGACCCTGCTGATCCTGCTCGTGGGGCTCGTCATCTCGCACCTGATCGGCGCCTGGATCTATGCCGGCGCGCGCGAGCAGGCGGTGCGCGCGATCGGCGGCTTCGCGGCCGCGCAGCGTGTCGCCAACCTCTCCCGTCTGGTCGAAGAAGCGCCGGCCGATTGGCGCCCGCGCATCGTGCAGGCGCTGAGCGATCCCACCTTCCGGGTCGCGCTCTTGGCCGAGCCGCCGCCGCAACTGCCGGCCGACGCCGAGGGAGCCGCCGCAGCGGTCGAGGAATATGTGCGCCAGCAGCTTCCCGAGCGGCCCGACCGCCAGGTCCGCGCCGCAGTTCTGGAGCAAACGGACCGGCCGCCCGGCGGGCCATTCGGTCCGGCGTTCGATCACCGTCCGTTTCAGGGTCCGATGGGCGACCCGGGCGGAATGGGCGCGATGATGCACGGCATGATGGGTCCGGGTTTCGGCCCCTTCGGCGCGTGGCGCGGGTTGCAAGTGGCAGTCAAACTGAGCGACGGCCAATGGCTGTCGTTTGCCACCGCGCTTCCGCAGGACGCGCCCTCGGTGTCGTGGCAATTCATTATCTCTATGGCGCTGATGGGCCTGATCGTGCTCGCTGTCGCGACATGGGCGGTACGCCGCGTCACCGCGCCGCTCGGCGTGCTGTCGGCCGCCGCCGATCGCCTCGGTCGCGACGTTACGGCCGAACCGCTGGCCGAGGCCGGAACCATCGAGATGCAACGGGCCGCGCGCGCCTTCAATCGGATGCAAGAACGGCTGCGCCGATTGATTGAAAGCCGCACCCAGATGCTGGCCGCCTTGTCGCACGATCTGCGCACGCCGTTGACGCTGCTGCGCCTGCGCACTGAGGAGGTCGCCGACGCAGACGAGCGCGACAAAATGCTGGCGACCATTGGCGAGATGGACGATATGATCGGGACGACATTGGCCTTCGCCCGCGACGAGGTACGCGCGGAGCCGCGCCGGAAAGTCGACATCGCAGCGCTGCTTGCCAGCGTGGTGGACGATATGGCCGACGCCGGACTGCCGGTCACCATGACGCCGGCGGCGCCGTTAATCCACGACTGCCAGCCGGGCGCCTTGAAGCGCGCGCTCACCAATCTGCTCGACAATGCGGTGAAATACGGCAAGCGCGCGCAAGCGGCGATCGCCACCGTCGGCAATGCGATCGAAATCGCCATTGACGATGACGGGCCGGGCATTCCCGAGGCCGAGCTGGCGCGGGTATTCCAGCCGTTCTACCGGGTCGAGGACTCGCGCAGCCGCGACACCGGCGGGACCGGGCTGGGGCTAGCGATCGCGCAATCCATCGTGCAGGCGCATGGCGGCGAGCTCACGCTTGCCAACCGGACGGGCGGCGGCCTGCGCGCCTGCATAAGACTGCCGGTATAGGTGTCTTAATCGGGCAATTGAGAACCAAATGCGCGGAATGGAACGCGACTCCTCATTCCAAAGACCGAAAAGGGTCATTCGCTTCAGCGATGTCCGCGCCGCGTCCGGTTTGCCTGATTACGGACATCGCCGGCGATGATTGCGGCGTCAGCGATTTGTCTGATACCGATTCATTCTCCGCCAATTTTCGTGCAGCCTATTGAAAGAATTCACACTCTGTCGCTGACGAGAAAGCGCGCCCACTCCGACGCCGGTATCCGTGTTCGTACTGCGTTGTGCCGCCGACCAAGCGGCAATGCGACATCGTGCCAGTAAATCTATTTAGCCGAATTGCCGAGCGCGATGTCGCCAGAACCGCGCAAAAAACAACGCAATATCAATTAGATANNGGGCAAACCCCGGTCAAAACAAGCGGAGGTTCTGACAGTCCGTTTCTCGCCGTCTCTTCCTAAGTATTGCGAATGGCCGTGTCCCCAAACCTGCGGAAATAGCGCCAAACCACGCGGCAACCAGCGGGGGGCACCGAGTTCATCGGCGGATGAGGTTTTCGACACACTTTTCGACACACACAGGCGCTATCCACGACTTTCACGAGTCCTGCTCTTCCAAACTGCCCGACTCCGAGCGAGGTTCTAGCAGTTGGGACGGAGTGCAACAGCAATGGCAAGCGCAAGTTTTGAGATGCCGTACGCCGGTGCGCCGGATGAACACCGCTGCAGCGCGGTCGGAATGACCCCCGACGGAGGAGCCGGAGAGCAGGACCGATGAAACCCGCAATCAGCGTCATCCCGATTACGCCCGATGAGCGGGCCTTCATCTCCGCCGTACTGGCGGCGGACGCCGTCCCCCACTACGGCAGGATCGGCAGCGCGGCGGCGATCATCTCCGCCACCAAGCCAGGCCCGGACGGCATGATGCAGGTCGCCCTGGAAGAAGCCGATCGGGACGCCACGTTTCACCGTATGACCTTCCATCACCTCGAACTCATCGGAGTGCAGGGCTTCCGCAGAGCCGGCAGCATCAGCGGTCCGTCGCCGTTTCCGCCGGCAGCCGCGGCGCCGATGCGGGACTACGGCGTCTGCAGGCTGCAGGACCGGCCCATCGACGGCATGATCTTCAAGGGCGTGCGGACCTCCACGAAGCCGCAGGCTCTGAAGGCCCTTTTCGCCGCGCCCGTTCTGGACGTCACGCGGATCTTGGACCTTCTCACGCATTACGGCGACGGCCCTTTGCGGGAGCATCGGGACGATCTGTTCCTCGTCCATGCCGTTTATGCGGGATACTACGTCGACAGCGCCGCCGACGCTCGGTCGCAGGCGAACCTAGACCTGATTAGGCGTGCCTTCGAAGTCTTCGCCGCCGCGGGCGCCTGCAAGCTGATCCGCAAGCCGGCAATCCAGGGCAAGCGCAAGCACTCCCGCGTCATCGCCGACTGGAACCCGCGTTTGTACTTGCAACGGGCCGGACTCCGTGCGGGGACGGTGCCGCCGACGTGGTTGAGCGCGGAGGACGAGCAGGCACTCGCGGACATCGCCGGCGTCGGCGGCTCCGAGATCCGCCGGAGCCCCAGTGAATTGCAGCTAACGCTTGACCTGCCGAGCCGCTAAAGAGCAGAAGCGCGGTATTACCGAACGGCTAACCCCAATTTCGGGTTGCCATCATTCGGTGCCTCGCCGCAGAGGCGCCAGAGGATATTGATCTGCAGCGGATCGGTGTCTTGGAATTCGTCGACAAGCACATAGCAAAATCGCTTGGCAAGCGCTTGGCGAACTGGCTCATGCCGTTCCAATAGATCGCGCGCCGTATAGAGCAAATCATCGAAATCGAGCAGCGCGGCGGCACGTTTGTAGTCGTGCCATAGGCGCATCAGGCCCACCATAGAGGAGGCAAGAGCGACCTGCACCTTACCAGCGGCAGCCGACGTCAGCGCGGCATATGCGGCATGGCAATTCTGATAGAGACCATCGACAGCAGCATGCCCGAGCAATCCCGATGGAATGCGTCAGGCCTTGTAATTGACGATCAGCGACTGGATCTGCGAGACGAGGTTGTCGCCATTCGCACTGTAGTTCGAGGAGCTTTTCTGCGAATCCTGAATCAGCTTGATGAAATCCGACAGCAACTTGGACGCATCGGAGTTGCTTGAGTTGCTGCTGCTCGCGTCCGACGAGGATGCGCTGGATTTGGTCGTCGCCTTGGCCTGAGCGGGATATTTCGCATCATAAGCCGCTTGTTCGGCTGCGCTGACAACACCGTCACCGTTGGTATCGGCCGGATCGCTGGAGGTCTGGCTTGCGCCACCGCCGCCACCGCCCGGACCCCCCGGCCCGCCGGAACCACCCGGACCCCCCGGCCCGCCGGAACCACCCGGACCGCCCTGGAAGGCCTGGGCGAATACGTTCTTGAGCTCGTCGGCCTGCGCGCTAGTCAGTTTGCCGTCTTTCACCTCGCCGTCGATGAGGCTGTCGATTTTCGACTTCATCGCTCCCGGCGAGGGCGGCGACCCGGCCGACGGCGCCTGGCTCTGCATCGCCGAATTGATGTCGGTGAGCGCCGAGCTGAGCGCGGACTGATCGCCGGAGCTGATGGTGCCGGACGAGACTTCCGATGCCAATTCGCTTTGCAGCCGCGACAGCGGCGAGAATTGCTGCGACATGGCGGTGGCGGACGAGATCAAACTCATGACATATTCCTCCCAAACGCCAGCAAACTGACTGCCGGCCCTCCGCCGTTGAGAAGACCCTTTTGTGGTTAACAAGGACTTGCCACGGCGCGGCGGGTTTGTTTCGGTGTATGTCGCAATCCCCCGCAGAAACATTCAGAAACAATTTTGCCTCCTTGTTTTGGCATTATCGCCGCCAGCCGACTCATCATGACCAAACTGCCGCACATTCTGGTGGTGGAAGACGACCGGGAAATCAGCGCGCTGGTCGCCCGCTATCTGCGCTCCAACGACTGCCGCGTGACGGTGGCCGGCAACGGCCGCGACGTCGACCGCGTGATGAACGGCAGCCGGATCGATCTCATCGTGCTCGATCTGATGCTGCCGGGAGAAGACGGCCTGAGCCTGTGCAAGCGGCTGCGCACGCACTCGCAGGTCCCGATCATCATGCTCACCGCCAAGGGCGATGAGGTGGATCGCATCCTCGGGCTGGAAATGGGCGCCGACGATTATCTGTCGAAGCCGTTCAATCCGCGCGAACTGCTGGCGCGCGTCCGCGCCGTGCTGCGGCGCTCAACCA
Source organism: Hyphomicrobiales bacterium (assembly GCA_003133345.1). Lineage (GTDB taxonomy): Bacteria > Pseudomonadota > Alphaproteobacteria > Rhizobiales > Xanthobacteraceae > Pseudolabrys. Next base: position 12,380 of record PKXB01000192.1, read on the forward strand.
TCACCGCGCTCAATCCGGCGACGAGCAGCGCGCACGTGCTCAGCTTCCTCGGCTGGCAAATCCACCGCGTCCTGCGCGAGCTTAGAAATCCGGCCGGCGCGCGCGTCACGCTCACCGACGCCGAATTCGGCCTGCTGCAGGTCTTTTGCGAACGCCCGGGCCGCGTCCTGTCGCGCGACCAGTTGCTCGATCTCACGCAAGGACGCAGCGCCGGCGTGTTCGAGCGCAGCATCGATATCCTGGTGAGCCGCTTGCGGCGCAAGATCGAGAGCGATCCGCACTACCCGAGCATCATCAAAACCGTGCGCTCGGGCGGCTACCTGTTCACGCCCGCCGTAGAACCAACATGAGCTTCGCGCGACCGCAGTTTCTCAACCGTATAAGCGGGCAGATGACGATTCTCATCTTGGTATCCTTGCTGGCCATTCATGTCGTCATTACCGCCGGAATTTTCCTGAGCCACCGTTTCGAAGGCTCGCGCGTGCTCGACGACGGTCTCGGCGAGGTCGTCTTGCTGGTGAAGCTCGTCGCCGCGGCGCCGCCCGGCGCCGAGCGCACGCGTCTGCTCATGCAGATCGCGCGCACCTATCCGAACTTGGAGATCAAGATCGCGGCCGCCATGCCGCCGCTGGACGGACGGCCGGACGCCGAGCCGCCATTGCGCTATCTCGAGCAGCGTCTCGGCCCCGGCTTCCAGGTCGCGATCGGACGCGCCGCGGCGCAGCCGACGAAAGCGGCGCCGATGCTCGCTGTGCACTTGCCCGACGGCGAGATGCTGACCGCACGACTGCCGCCACATCCCAGACTGCCGCCGCTCGGCGGCCCGATCTCGATCACGATCCTGTTCGTGGTCATCAGCGCGACGCTACTCGGTATTTGGGCGACGCGCGCATTGCGGACGCCGCTCTCCGGCTTTGCAAAGGCCGCCGAAGGATTCAGCCTCGACGGCGATATCGCCAAGTTGCCGGAGCGGGGACCCGAGGAAATCCGCGCCGTGGCGAGGGCGTTCAACCGCATGCGCGAGCGCATTAAGACGCTTGTCGACGACCGCACGCGCCTGTTGGCGGCGATGGGTCACGACCTGCGCACGCCGATCACGCGCCTGCGTCTGCGCAGCGAATTCATCGTCGACGAGGAACTGCGCGCCCACATGCTGCGCGATCTTGATCAGATGAAGTCGATGACCGACGGCGTGCTATCATTCCTGCGCGAGGGGCAGGCGCGCGAGCCCGCGACGACGATCGATATCGCCAGCGTCCTGCAAACCGTCTGCGACCAGTTCGCCGACATGGGGCACGATGTGACCTACCAGGGTCCGGATCACGCCACGCTCACGGCGCGCCCCGATGACCTGCAACGGGCGGTGTCCAATCTGGTCGACAACGCGACGCGCCATGCCGGCAAGACCGTCGTTGGTCTAGCCGCCGATGCGGCGGGTACGCGCATCGAGGTGAAGGACGATGGCCCCGGCATTCCCGACGAACGCAAGGACACCATGCTGGAAGCGTTCGTGCGCGGAAACGAAGCGCGCACCATGGACGACCGCGCCGGTTTCGGCCTCGGTCTATCCATCGCACGCGCCATCGCCGAGGCGCATGGCGGAGCCTTGACGCTGCACGACCGCGCGCCACACGGGCTCATTGCCCGCATCACGCTGCCGGCGGCGTAGCCTGGTCCGGCAACATCAAGAGCTGCAGTTGGCCGACCGCTTGTTTTTTGATCTTGCTGAGCGTGGGTAGGTCGAAACTCGGGTCAATGCCATGGAGGCGTGCAAAATTTGCTAACGTCATCTCCTTGATATCGGCAATCGGCTGAAGGCCAAGTTTGGTTCGTACCCGATCTTTTAGCCGCCGCTCAATGCGCCCAGCGACAAGACAGAACATCTTGTCATGCCTTCCTTCGAACAACACCCATCTTCCGTCATGCGATCCTCAGCTGCGATGCCGCTACGGATCGCGGGCGGCGGACAAGAACCGCCGCCCGCGCGACCGCGAACGTTCAGGCTGCGAGCTTGATTTCCTTGCTGCCGATCACCGGCACCCCGTATGGCCAAAAAATTAAAACTGTAAGAAAGTCGAATAGTTATCCCATCCCAGCATGGTCTCGCCGCGCATCGTTGGCTACGTTTTTTTGAACGATCAGTGGTGCCCATCGTGGATCGGCGGACAAATGGGGAAGACTCATGGAGTGGGCACGTATCCTGGCCTACAT
>PKXB01000090.1:0-163 GCA_003133345.1 Hyphomicrobiales bacterium
TCCGTAAGCTCCTTGCCCCGGTCCCAGGTCAGCGACTTATACAGCTCACTCGGCAGCACTTTCGCCTGCTTGATGAGCGCGGAAATAACCGTCTCGGTGTCCTTATTGGCCACCTTCGCTAGCATCACGTAACGGGTATGACGTTCGACCAAGGTCGCGATGT
>PKXB01000090.1:202-4146 GCA_003133345.1 Hyphomicrobiales bacterium
CTCTTTCTTAAGCACCCCGCGGGCTTGAACAAATAGACTGCGATAGATCGTCTCGTGTGACACGCGATAAAACCCACCGTCAGGATGCGCTCTTTTAAGCCAACCGGCTATCTGCTCGGGCGCCCAATTTAATCTGAGCTTGCTCGCCACCGCCTGTCGCAACCAAGGATTAATCGCCAACTTACAGCGTTTCGGGCGACGAGTTCGCACCCAGGCCTTCTCATCCGCCAGCGCCGCTCGGTAGCGATCATGGCCGCCATTCCGGCTGAGTTCTCGGCTCACCGTCGACGGCGAGCGGCCCAGTAACCTGGCCATCGATCGTGCCGATTGATGCGCCGCAATCCCCCTGGATATCTCCTCACGCTCCGCGAGCGTCAATGCCAACCGCGAGCGACGCCGTGGTGCAGGACGAATCCCCCCGTGCGGTGCGACTTGGCAATAAATGGAAGATGACGGCTTGCCAAACGCCCGCCCAATCGCTTTGAGCGACTCCCCCCGCTGCCAGCGATCCCACAACTCCGTTTTCTCTGCCGCAGTGAAACCTCGACGATATCCTTGCCACATCGCCAAACACTCCATCTTTTCCGTTTAAGATAAAGTGTTGCGTCGATCAGTTGAGACCACCACCCATTTCGGACATTGGGTCGGATCACCGACCTGCGCCTGAACCCACGCCGGCCCCTTCCCCCGAGCTAGTTTCCGCCGGTACGATGCCTTTTCCTAGCCTTCGCTCATAGCCGACCAGCGGACAACGCAAGATTAGGTTGACTGCCTCGGGCTAGTGTGGCGGCAATATCTCGAATGTTCCGGTTTGGCCGCCCCGCGCAATTGATCGGCATGACTTGGTTTCGGACACCGGTTGCGGTTTCTTTGATTCCCGGCATCCTGGCTTTTGCGGCAAGGCTGTATGGACTTTCCGACAAGCCACTGTGGCTCGATGAAGTCATCACCCATGTTCGCGCCAATTTGCCGATTTCGGATCTGATTGCCAGTTCACTTCATAACAGACATTTCCCGACTTATTTTTTACTCGCCCGGGCGTTCGACGCCCCAATTATCGACGAGTGGATGCTGCGACTACCGTCCGTTATCTTTGGCACGGTCGCCGTCATGCTGGTCGCGATGGTCGCAACTGAGATAAAAACGCCCCGGGCGGGCTTGGCAGCCGGTAGCCTCATGGCGCTGGCGCCGCTTGACGTGCAATTGGGCCAAGAGGCACGCCCCTATACGCTCGCCTCGTGTCTGGTCATGCTTGCGTTGTGGGGATTGGTGCGCATCGCGCGGGAATCGGCAATCACATTTCCAACTTCGGGCCGATCGAAGGGCGAGCGTGTGTCCTGGGCCGCCTATACGATCGGAACGATTGGCGCGCTTAATGTTCTACTAGTGACGACGTTTTGGCTCATCGCGTCGAATATCGCCGTTGCCTTCATAATCCGTCGCGCGGCAGCTGGGCGATGGGATCTAATTCTGAATTGGGCGATTGCGCAGACTATCATCGTGCTCGCCTGGTTGCCCGGACTGGTCGCAATCTATCTAGCCGCCGAGCGGAAACCCTTTTATACTTATCGTTGGGTACCGGCATCTACGCTTGAACACGTTTGGTCGGTAATCGCGGCTGCCTATTTATATCGCGCCTCGAACGTCACTACTTTCGTGCTGCTGCCGACATCCGTACCATGGTTCGGCGCGGCGTTGGTCGGCCTGGCATTATTAGGCGCTTGGCGTCTCAAGGCCGATGCAAAGCTGCTGAGCGTCGTCGCGCTCGCGGCGATCACCATGCCGATAGCGTTGGCTATACTATCGATTTTTACGCCGTTCTGGATTACCCGCTATCTGTTGTGGAGCACCGGCCCGTTCTTCGTACTGGCGGGACTTGGCCTCGCCGACTTATCACGGCCGTTGATGCCGGTTGCCGCAACGGCGCTGGCGGTCGCGGGATTCATCAATCTGGCGCCGTATTACCGATCAGAGACCAAGCCGCGCTGGGACCTCGCCGCCGCCTACTTGGCCGAAAATGTTCAGCCCGGCGATGCAATCATCACTAATGACGGAGCTGCACGCTACGTTCTCGCCAATTATGCCGATCGGTATCGTCTTGACCGGACGATAGTCAGCACCACTCAAGATGTATCGAATATTGCCGCGCACTTTGCGTCGTCGCAGCAACGCCTGTGGGTTGTCTATGGCCGCGCCGGGCAGGGAACAATGGTTGGCGAAGACGTCTACCTGCAAAAATGGTTGGCCTTCGGTGATCCCGCCTCCAAAGTCAGATTCGGCAAAGATATCGTTGCCATGCGCTTCGACCTGCGAAGCCACCGCTCGGTCAGCCGGCAGGACCAGATAAAATAGAGCTGACGCGAATCGCGGGTCGTGTTGCAAAACTCGGCGACGAGCAGCAGCCGAGGCGTAAGGAACGTGGGCGCTCAGGGCACCATGTGTGATGTCGCCTTCGCTGACATGACCGGCCGCTGCGCGGCTTCCGCGATGGCAAGGCTCAGGCCCTTGGCCATGCAAGCATAGCTCCAGTCATTCATGTGCAGCCCGTCGGGCGACACGAACGACTCGAACGCCATGTGGTCGTCCTCGCGCCAACGTTTCATCACGTCGAAGCGGCGGAACAGGTCGACGTCTTCCTGCTTCGCGGTCGTAGCGATCAGCTCGACCATGGGCCCAACTTCCGGCTTCACAATCACCTTCGGCGCGAATTGCGGATCGATCAGCACAACGTCGGCGTCGATAGCGCGAATCCTCTTGAGGCCATCGCGGATCGCGGCGCCGTGGTCGGTGAACATCTGATCACGGATGACCGAATTGGTGCCGAGCTGCCACAGGACCAGGTCGGGTTTGGCGACCACCACGTCCTTGTCGAAGCGCTTGAGCATGTCGTCGACTTCTTCGCCGTTGACGCCGCGATTAAGCACGGTGATCGAATGGGTCGGGAAAAGCCGTTTGAGTTCGACGGCGAGGCGGTTCGGATAATTCGTCGCTGGCGAACTCGCGCCCGCGCCGGCGGTCGACGAAGAACCGATAGCGACAATGGTGATCGGCCCGCGGGTTGCGAGCTTTTGCGCAAAGCGCGTCAGCGGATTGGCAAGTCTGAGAAGATGGAGAGGCGCATCGCATTTGGGCGTTGCCATTTCAGCGTGGGCTGAATACGGCATCCCGAGGCTGACGATGAGCGCGGCGGCAGCGATAGTTTTCATCGCCCGATAGGCGAGATCAACGGCTTGCACCGCAGTTTCCTCCACCCTGACAGCCGCCTTCGGCGTGCGGCTTACTTGGCTTGGCCGCTTCGATCACGAAATCGGCAAGCAATTGCCCTATGCAATTGGGGATACGCTCTGACATGTCAAGTTTTTTCGTGGCCGAGTACAAATCAAATGTCCCAAGAATCGGCCCCGAGCTTCATGATGCTGAATCAGTCGAACAACGGCACTTCTTGCTGCAGTGCAACCCAACGCCTGTTTCCAGCATATGCACCAAGGGCAATCATCGATTCCGTCCGCGGACAAAATAGCCGTTGAAGTTGAGACTGGAAACTTTTTCTTCTCACTAGCATTGTGATCCTAACCTCAGCGAAGAGGGGAATCCAATGAGCAATACCGGACATTTTCTACAAGATACGTTGAAATATCTCCGCGTTGCGTCTGAGGCAAAGGGGTCCAAAGAAATTGAACGCTACACCGAAATGGTCCGCAGACTCGCGGAGACCAGCACGACCCCATTGAACGCGAAGACGATGACCCTATGCCCAAAGTGCGGCAGGGACATGGCCCTTAAGGCTATTCTCCCGCATCCGATTATTGCTGGTATGAAGAGATACGCATACGTTTGTGCGCCGTGTGATCGGGCTAGAATGTACTACCAAACAAATAAGCCACCTCAGTTGACGGCTTTTTGATTTTTGAGCGGGCCAGAGGCGCGATGTCGGCTATTGATGC
>PKXB01000221.1:0-7427 GCA_003133345.1 Hyphomicrobiales bacterium
ACAGGTTCTTCAGGTCGCGCGGCAGCTGGACGCGGTCGAGCAGGGGGGTCTTGGAAGCTTCGGACAAACGCAACTCCACGATGAACATGCCGGCAGACGCGGCGGGACCGGTCACCCGGGAACCTTTATAGGCTTACACCAGATATGCGGGTCCCGGCAATTCAACCCGCGGTCGTGCGGTCGCGATCGGGGCCTGTTTTCGCCGCCATGGCGGCGATGGCCTCCTGCGGCTCCATCGCACGAGTGAGCAAATCGAGGGGGCCGCAGCAGATCAGGTAATAGTCATAGGCCGCGCCCAGCCGCTCATTGGCCATCAGGAACTGGAAATGGGCCCGGAAGAAGCGCCAGCGCCGGAAACCGAAATTGCCCGGTTTCCAGAGGTCGCGGAAGCTGACGGAGACTACAAGCGGGTTCCGCCGCTCGTCGTCTTCCAGCACGATGCCGTGACCGACCACCGGATCGAACGGCCAGAAATTCATGATGTCGTGACGCGACTGGTAATCGACCCAATCGATGTCGGGCGCCACCGCCAGCCGGCGCAGCCGATTGCGGAACCAATTCGCTTCCGGATGGAATCCGATAATCGGCAAATTGGCGCCGAGGGTGAGCAGGCGCACGCGCGGGCCGTGGCTGCCCAATTGCGGGTCGCGCGTAAGCGCACGGTCGAGCACGTCGACGGCAAGGAACGAACCCGAACTGTGGCCGACGATGATCGCCTCGTCGGCCTTGCTGTCGCGCACCGCGTCGACCACGTAGCCGGCGAAGACTTCCATGCGCGCCTCCCAGTCCGGCCGCTGGCGGTGCGCGAACTGATAGGTCGAGACGCCGTCGTCACAGAGATAGAGCAGGTAGGTGTGCGGCTCGGTGAGCCAGAGCATGGAGGCGAAGGCGCCGAGCCCGGTCACTGTGCCCACGATGTTCGCCACCAGCGCCGGAGCGCCGAGGCTGGTGACCAGTTTCATGCATAACGTGCCGACGAAAGCTCCGAGCAGGAGCCAAGCCGTCAGCAGCACGATCGGATAGAGGCTGAACAGGCCGAAGCGCCAATGCGCTTTCAGCATCCGCCAGACGACGCCATTGAGTAAGGTGAGCCCGCCCCAGGTACGATACATTTGCACGATCTTCCACCAGACCGGGCGCGCGAAATCCTGACGGATAATGTCTTCCCAGCGCAGGAACAAGTAACGCGTCTCGACCTGCCAGCCGTCGCCGTTGGTGGTGACATCCCAGGCGGTGGTGAAACGTTTGGGGTCGTTCTGGGGGCTGCCGACCTTTCCGGTCAGCCCGTAGAGTTCGCAGGTGCGGCGGAATTCGCGCCGGAACATCCGGTAATATTCGGCCAGCCCGCGCGGGTCGTAGCCCTGTACATAGATGACGAGCCGTTTATGGATCTGCACGGGCGCAATCAATCGACGTCGAGCGGTTCGCTGCCGGTCGGCTTGCCGGAGCTGTCGAGGGTGATCTTCTCCACCCGTGCTTCCGCCTGCTGCAGCAGTTCCTCGCATCTTTTCTTGAGCGCCTCGCCGCGCTCGTAGATCGCCACCGATTCCTCGAGCGGCACCTTGCCTTCCTCCAGCCGTTTGACGATCGTTTCCAATTCATCGATCGCCCGCTCGAAGGGCATTTTCTTCACGTCGGGATTGCTGGTATCGGCCATTTGATGACATCTTGCTAAGAATGCTCGACTATGACGATAGCGCAGTTCGCAAGGAGCGCCTAGCACGATGGCCGATCTTAAGGACAAGATTGTATTAGTGACGGGCGCCGCGGGCGCCATCGGCGCAGCCGTCACCGCCGCGGTCAAGCGCGCCGGTGGTGTGGCGATGGCCACCGATCTGGCCGGTCGCGCCGGCATCGATGCGGCGCTCGACGTCACCGCGGAAGCCGACTGGCAGCGCGTCACCGCCGAGGTCGAGCGCCAGCATGGCCGGCTTGACGGGCTGGTGAATGCCGCCGGCATTGTCGCCCTCGGCAGCATCGAGCAGCTCGACTTCGCCACCTGGCGGCGCGTGCTCGGCGTCAATCTCGACGGCGCCTTTCTCGGCTGCAAATATTCGTTCCCGCTCCTGCGCAAAAAGGGCGGCTCCATCGTCAACCTGTCGTCGGTGTCGGGTCTGGTCGGCGGGCATAATCTCGCCGCCTACAATGCCTCGAAGGGCGGATTGTCGCTGCTGACAAAATCCGTCGCGCTCACCGGCGCGCGCCGCAAGCCGCCGGTGCGCTGCAACGCCGTCTGCCCGGCGTTCCTGGAAGGCCCGATGGTGGAGCAAATCGCGCAGGCGACACGCTATCCCGACGCTGTGCATCAGAGACTGGTGATGGACATTCCGCTCGGCCGCCTCGGCAAACCGGCCGAGGTCGCCGATTTCTGCGTTTATCTGTTGTCGGACGCAGCGGCCTTCATCACCGGCGCCGATCTGCCGATCGATGGCGGGCTGACGGCGCGATAGGAGCGCGGCCAGCAAAAGTGGGCACCGGTTTTGCGCAAGCAATCAAGCTTGCGCAGATTGCGTAAATTTATCTGCGGTCCGCGCGCCCAAAGAAAAAGTTACCCCCGCATCAACGCGGTGACGTGGGCGGCGACCGAGCGCGCCAGGCCCTGCAAATCGTAGCCGCCTTCAAGAAGCGAAACGATGCGCCCTTGCGCGCTGGCGTCGGCGATCTCCATCAGTTTCTTGGTGACCCAGGCGTAGTCCGCTTCCACCAGATTGAGATTGGCGAGCGGATCGCGGGTGTGCGCGTCGAAGCCGGCCGAGATCACCAGAATTTCCGGCTTGAACTCGCGCAAGCGCGGCAGGATCATGGTCTCGAACGCCTCGCGGAAAGCATCGCCGCCGTCGCCGGCCGAGAGCGGCGCGTTGACGATGGTGTTGTGCTCGCCGCGCTCGCTCACCGCGCCGGTGCCGGGATAAAGCGGCATCTCGTGGGTCGAGCAATACATGACGGTTTTATCCGACCAGAAAATAGCCTGCGAGCCGTTGCCGTGATGCACGTCGAAATCGACGATTGATACGCGCTCGACCTGGTAGCGGTTCTGCGCATAGCGCACCGCGATCGCCGCGTTGTTAAACAGGCAGAAGCCCATCGGCCGCGCCACCTCGGCGTGATGGCCAGGCGGGCGAATCGCAACAAAGGCATTCGCCGCCTTCTGGTTCATGACCTCGTCGACCGCGCGCATGGCGCCGCCGGCGCCGCGCAAGGCCGCCTCAAAGCTGCCCGGCGACATCGAGGTGTCGGCGTCGATCTGCACCATGCCTTGCGCCGGCGAGGCGTTGCGGATCGCCTCGACGTATTCCATCGGGTGGGCGAGCGCGACGATCTCGAGCGGCGCGCGCGGCGCCTGCTCGCGCGCCAGCATGTGAAACCGCTCGTCCTCCAGCGCCTGCTCGATGGCGCGCAGGCGATCCGGCCGCTCGGGATGACCGGGCGGGGTCAAGTGATCGAGGCAGGCGGGATGACTGAGGAGCAGGGTGGACATTGGTGTGTTTTAACGCGCCTCGGTCATTGCGTGCAAACCCTCCGCTAGACCTTTGCCTTCAGGCTAACGCCCGGCGGCGGCGCACTTTCGTCCGGCACGAAGAAATCCACCTGCAGCGGCTGGCTCGGATCGACGCGGTATTGGTCGAAGTCGGTGACGCCTTCACGGCTAAGGAAGGTGTCGTCGATCAGGAAGTTGCCGGTGAAGCTCTTCGGCTTGTGGAAGATGCAATAGGCGGCCTCGGCCAGGATTTCCGGCGTGCGCGAGGCGCGCATGATGGCGTCGCCGCCGAGCAGGTTCTTGATCGCGGCGGTGGCAATGGTGGTGCGCGGCCAGAGCGCGTTGACCGCGATCCTGCCGCGCTGCTCGCCGGCCAGCCCCAGCACCACCAGGCTCATGCCGAACTTCGCCATCGCATAAGCCGTGGCAGGCGCGAACCATTTCTCCTTCATGTCGAGCGGCGGCGACAGCATCAGGATGTGCGGGTTCGCGGCCTTGGCGAGAAAAGGCAGCGCGTATTTCGACACCATGAAGGTGCCGCGCGCGTTGATTTGCTGCATGAGATCGTAGCGGCGCATGTCGGTCGCAGCGACCGGCGTCAGCTGAATGGCGCTGGCATTGTTGACCACGATGTCGATCCCGCCGAAGCGCGCGGCGGTCTGCTCGATCGCCGCCTTCACCGCCGCTTCCTCGCGCACGTCGACGGCGAGCGGCAAGGCGTGCCCGCCGGCCTTTTCGATATCGGCGGCGGCGGTGTGGATGGTGCCTTCGAGCTTGGGATGCGGNNATGCCGCGCGAGCCGCCGGTGATGAAAAGCGTTTTGCCCTTAAGCGACATCGCGCAGCCCTCGCAATTTCCCGCCGCAATTCATAGATGACGGCGGCAGCGTTTCACAGCTTACCGAGGCCCGCAATGCAGCTTTCCGGCATCCACCATCTCACCGCTGTGTCGGCCGACGCGCCCGGCAATGTGAAGTTTTACACGAAGCTCCTGGGCCTGCGCCTGGTCAAGAAGACCGTCAACCAGGATGATGTTTCCGCCTATCACCTGTTTTATGCCGACGGCGTGGCCTCGCCCGGCAGCGACATCACCTTTTTCGATTTTCCNNGGCGAATTTGCGCTGGTGGCATGAGCGGCTCAAAGCCGCCGGTATCACCGTCGGCGACATCGCCGAGCGCGACGGCCGCCTGACGCTCGACTTCGAGGACCCGGAGGGCCAACGCCTGGCGCTGGTCGATGACGGCGGCAAAGGCGCGGCGCACCCTTACGCGAAAAGTCCGGTGCCGGCCGAGCAGCAGATCCGCGGGCTCGGGCCGATCACCATGACGGTGCCGGAGTTGCGCCCCACCGATCTGGTGCTCACGAACGTCATGAACGCGCGCCAGGTGCGCGACTATCCGCACCCGGAATCGAATCACGACCGCGTACATGTCTATGAGATGGGCGAGGGCGGCCCGGCCGCCGAGCTGCATGTGGCGGTGCGCTCATACATTGCGCCCGCGCATCCCGGCGCCGGCGGCGTGCATCACGTGGCGTTCCGCTCGCCCGACAAAGATTACGACGCCTGGGCGGAACGTCTGCGCGAGCTGCGCATCCCGAACAGCGGCAAGGTCGACCGCTACTGGTTCCGCTCGCTCTATTTCCGCGAGCCGAACGGCGTCCTGTTCGAGATCGCCACCGACGGGCCCGGCTTCGCGGTGGACGAGCCACTCGACAGACTCGGCGAGAGCCTGGTGCTGCCGCCGTTCCTGGAGGGAAAGCGCCAGCAGATCGAGGCCGGGCTGAAGCCTTTGTAAGCTCAGCGCTTGCGCGTCAGGAACGCTTCGAAAGCGGCGCGCGCCTCAGTCGATTGCAGGCGGGTCTTGAATAACTCGGCTTCCTCGTCGATGCGCGCGACGATGTCATCGGGCTTGCCGCGCAACAGCCGGCGCGACGCCAGCACGCCCTGCGGCGGCAACGCCGCAATCTCGCGCGCAGCTTTCATTGCCTCCGCTTCGACCGCCTCCGGCGCTACCACCGTATTGATCAGTCCAGCGGCTTTCGCCTCGTCGGCGCTCAGCGGCCCGCCCATCACCAGCAGCGAGAACGCGCGCGCTTGGCCCATCAGCCGCGGCGCGATCAGGCTGGAGGCGGCTTCCGGTACCAGGCCGAGCCCGACGAACGGCGTGGCAAAGTGCGCGTCGCTGCTGGCGACCACATGATCGCAATGCAACAGCATGGTGGTGCCGATGCCGACCGCGTTGCCCTGCACGGCGGCGACCAGCGGGGTTTCGCAGCGCGCCAGCGCGTAAAGAAACCGCAGGATCGGCGCCCCGAGCGCACCGCCTTCGGTCGCCATTTTAAGGAATTCGCCGATGTCGTTGCCGGCGCAGAACCCCGTGGGCGCACCCGCGATCAACAGGCAACGCAGCGCCGAATTTTGCGCCGCGCTCTCGATGCCGCCGGCCATGGCATCGTACATCGCCATGGTCAGCGCGTTTTTCTTCTCCGGACGGGTCATCCGCACCGTGCGAACCGGCCCGTCATCGGTCACGACGACGAGTTCGGTCATTGTTCCGCCAACGCCGCTTCTGCGCCGGTGATGCTTTCGGCNNGCGAGCGCTTGGTCGGCCAGCATGCAGCCGCCGGCGGCGTGGCCGAACATTCTTAAGTAAGGTGTCGCGCCGGCGAGCGTAGTGTTAGACGTTTTTTGCGACAGCAACCATTGCGTCGTGCGCTCGAGGCTATCTATCGCTTCGCCCAGGCGCGTCGCGGTCTCGCCAAAGGCCGGCGCGTTGCTCGCTTGCACCGCTTTCACAGTCTCCCGCAATTCGCCGAGATAGAGCCGGACCGTGTTACCGCCCGCGAGCGGAACTTTACGCGTCACCAGATCGATCGCCTGGATGCCATTGGTTCCTTCGTAGATCGACGCGATGCGGGCGTCGCGGTAATGCTGGGCGGCGCCGGTCTCCTCGATATAGCCCATGCCGCCATGCACCTGCACGCCGAGGGAAGCGACCTCGATGCCGATGTCGGTGGAGAACGCCTTGGCGACCGGCGTGAGCAGCGAGGCGCGTTCATGGCCGGCCTTGCGCGCGGCCTCGGTCTTGCCGCGCTGCGAGCGGTCGATCGCCACCGCGGTGGCGTAGCAGATCGCGCGCGCGGCGCCGGTGAGCGCGCGCATGGTCAGCAGCATGCGTTTCACGTCCGGGTAATGGATGATGGCGCCGCCGGCGCCCTGCTTGCGCTCGCGCGCGTAACTCAACGCTTGTTGCGTCGCCAGCTCCGCGATCGCCACGCCCTGCAGGCCGACCGCAAGCCGCGTGCGGTTCATCATCGTGAACATGCAGAGCATGCCCTTGTGCTCTTCGCCGATCAAGAAACCGATCGCGCCGCCCTGGTCGCCGTAAATCATGGTGCAGGTGGGCGAGCCATGGATGCCGAGTTTGTGCTCGACCGAGTGCGCGCGCACGTCGTTGCGCTTACCCAATGTTCCGTCTTCATTGAGCATGACCTTCGGCACCAAAAACAGCGAGACGCCTTTGGTGCCGGTCGGCGCATCGGGCAGCCGCGCCAGCACGAAATGGATGATGTTGGAGGTCAAGTCGTGCTCGCCATAGGTGATGAAGATTTTCGAGCCGGTGATGCGATAGCTCCCGTCGGGTGCGCGCGTCGCGCGCGTGCGCAAGGCGCCGACATCGGAGCCCGCTTGCGGCTCGGTGAGCTGCATGGTGCCCATCCACTCGCCGCTGATCAGCATGCCGAGGTAACGCTGCTTGAGATCGTCGCTGCCGTAGGCGGCGAGCGCATCGATGGCCGCCATGGTCAGCGCCGGGCCGATGCCGAACGCCATGGAGCCCGAATTCCACATCTCGATGCAGGCGGCGTTCACCGCATGCGGCAGGTCCTGGCCGCCGAATTCGGCGGGCGCGGCGACGCCGTTCCAGCCGGCGGCGGCCCAGGCGGTGTA
>PKXB01000221.1:7474-12062 GCA_003133345.1 Hyphomicrobiales bacterium
GGGGCGCGGTAGGGCATGGTTCATCCTAGCCGGGCCCCGGTGCGGGTCAACGCAAGCCGGAAAATGCCGCGCTTATCCCATATAAAGCACCGGTGCAGGCGTTGATCGGGCGGCGCGCCGCCGCTATGGTCCGCGCGGCGCGCGCGAATTCATGCTTCGGCGCGGCTTCTTCAGGCGCGCATGATCCCGAAAAGTGGTAACCGGTTTTCGGAAAAGATCATGCGCAAGCAAAGCATTGGGGCGTAGCCAAGCGGTAAGGCAGCGGATTTTGATTCCGCCATTCGGAGGTTCGATTCCTCCCGCCCCAGCCAAGATATCAATGACTTAGCGGCCCCCGTCCCAAAGCCCCTCACGTCTTGTCGGCACCTTGTCGGCACGGTGGCGACCCTTTGGCAATACATTGGCAGAATCCCCAGGGGGGCGCTCACCGGGGTACAATTCCACCATCGTGGACTTAACGCATGAGCCGTCAGGAACAACGAGTCAGCACATGCCATATGTTTCAAAACTGGAACGAAAAAGGCAGCAAGAAAAGGAGTAGCGAGCACGTTGGATTCACTTCACAGATGCTGTGAAGTACGTGCAGGAAAAAGACGGATGCACCGATGAGAGCGCAGCGGAGCAATTGGTCGCCGCGATTGTAGATCAAGCACTTGCCGCTCGATGGGGCGACGTAGTTGGACTTCGACCGATCAGCCCGAGCGAACTCAGCGGAATACTAAAGATCTGTTTGTATGGAGTTGGGTTCGTAAAGAGGAATCGTGACACTGCAAAAATACAGTCCATTGCTCATCGGACGCGCAACTATCCAAAATTACAGTTTATAAGTGGGCCAGTGATCGATGAATTTGGCGACGATGTGCCCCTCACCGAAGTTAATACCCTAAATTACGTTCCCCTTCTTGTTTTGAAGGAAGATATGGATCGGTGGCCACTCGGGGACGCCAGTACTAAGGTCCGCAGTGCCAACAAAGCTCGCATTCCGCGCCCGAAGAATTCCACAAAGGAAGAAATTCGGACGGAGCTTAAGAAGATTTTTAAAAACGAGAAAGCGGCTAGCAGGAAGCCACCAAATGAAGAGGAGGCTTGGAAAAAGTTGGTCAAATTGGGTGTGGGTCCTCGCGACCGCGTGAGAGAAGTTTTGAAAGAAAAAGAGTTTTCTAGCCAACGCTTGAAGCCCGGCGAACGCTGGCGAGGTTAATGCAAATCGGCTGGCACAGCTGAACGCGGTTCACAACTTCATGTAGAGCAAACTTTTTTCGCCGATTGCCCCGTGCCGTAATCGGAACAGCTGGGCTGTGCGTGTTATCGCACTCCAGCAAGCAGCCGAACCCGCAAATTTGCCGAAGCGCTGTACTCCGCAAATTACGCAAGATTATGCGGCAAGAGCATTGCAGCAGTAATTTGCCAGAATCATCACGGCAAAGACCGCAAGATGTCGCGTTTTGGAGCCTGACCTAATAGATGCTGTTCAAACGGAACAGGCGTCGTGGAAAAGCTCCTCACTCAAAAAGAAGTTGCGCACCAGCTTGGTATTTCCGAGCGGACCATGGAGCGGCATCGGGTCACAGGAACTGGGCCCCGCTGGGCTCGCTTGGGGCACCTAGTGCGCTATCGAGTTTCGGACCTTGAACAATGGGTCGAGACCTCGCTGCGTATTTCAACATCAGAGTGAGACGATTTCCATTTCCGATGAGGTCGTGTCGCACGGAATAGTTTCCGGCTCTTGTGTTTGAAACAGCGGGGAAGGCGTAGCGGCGAGGGATTCCTGCTCGCGACAGGTTAACAACGCGAACCGGTAACGACGCGCGCACGCAAAGCGCGCGGATCGACCCTCCTCTTGATGGCGGCCGAGGCAATTTGGCGGCTGCCTGTGTCGGGGATGCTGCGGGCCGCACCCTAGAGAAACGGGCGGGTAGCGCCATAACCACGCGGTAACGCGCGCAAATTCACTACCCCTACGTCGCTGCCCCAATCGATGCCGTCGCGCCTACATCGACACCTACATCCCGGCGCGGATGGCGCGCGCAGTCAGTTGTAACGCTTCCCTGCGGCAGTCGAAATACTTGATCCAAGCGTCACGTTTTAGCTCAGCCAACCTTGAACTGGCGAAACTAAACAGAAAACTCGCAACCAAAGGAGACTAGAAATGCGCTTTGACTTTTCCCACACGCCTAAGCCGCCGCCGGAGTTTCACCCGGCGCAGTCGTTAGGGGGATTCGAGACGCTTGAGAAGGCAGAAAGTGATCGCCGTACATTGGTGTCACTACTTCACGGGGGTAATGCTGCGCAGCAACGACTGGCTGAAATAATCTCGCGATGCCAACGCGGAGCGCGTTGCCACTCTGCTGCCTGCCCGGTATGCGGACGCCAATTCCGAATGCGCTTCGCCGGCCATCTAGCCGAACTAATCGCAAATGATGATGCCGACTGGTGGGCCGTAACCTTAGTACCTCCAGATCGCACTTATCCACTGGGCGGGTTGCGCCAGTTTAGCCCCAGCCAATTCAAAGACCGCATCCGAAAGCAGCTCGAACGATCAGTGTTGGCGGATGCGGCTGTGGTGTTTGGCATCGATTTCGCAGTTCAAATCTTTAGCCAGCCTAACAAAGCTCCAATTTGGCGGCCTCATGTGTACAAGCTGATGCGAGGGCATTCGACAGAATCAATCCACGCTGCGCTTGACCATTATTATTATCCCCCAGGACCGCGCACTCCGCGACCCATCCACTGCCGCATGATCGACAAAAAAACAATTTTGCGGGTTACAAGTTACGCCTTCAAGTGCAAATTCAACATTCGGTCACAAATCTGCGGTGTGGACCGCAATCGCGATACACATAAACGTCCACTGGAACCAATACACTTGCTCGAAATAGCCCCGCTCCTTCATCAGTGGGGGTTCAGTGGCCGCTATCTGCTGCGGGGATTTTGCCGCACCTCAGATACAAGCGGTAAAACCACTCTCCATATCGATGATGGCATAAGCGAGTTCGTGCGTATCGCAAGCGGGCAGTAACTTGTCCGCGATGCGATCCGGGAATGTCTCTCGCATTGTTGAACTCGGCGCGGCGAGCGTTGAGGCTGAACAGGCGACAGACCTTCGGGTCGAGCCCGCGCTCGATCAGATTGTCGATGAGCGCCTGCACGACGGCTGCATTCTCGGTCGCCCCCTCGATTAGGCCGAGCGGATGCTTGTTGCCGTCCCCGTAGGCCGTCGATCTGGATCACCGGAAAGTCCAGCTTGTGAAGGTCCGACGTTATCCACTCGGCAAGCCGCTCGGCGGCCTAGCGCCACGAACCGGCGCGATGCCGCCGATTTCGAGGTGCCGTCTCTGGTGATGGCCGGTAGATCGCCCTCAGGCAGTCGCGCCGCGCGCCGTAGCTTGCGCGTAGATACGTTGGCATCTGGTTCATGGCCCGGCGACCGAGCCAGTCTTCGGCCTGGGCCGCCGTCCAGCTCGGCAGCTCGACCTCAGGCCATCATAGCTGCTCACCCGCAGCGCTGCACCGCAACCCTGCCGCCGTGGAAGCCAATCTTGCCCTTGGCCGTGCCCCACCGGTGGCCGCGACGCGGCCTCCGCCGCGGCTATGCGGTGCGCCGGCGAGCTGCTGCGCGTCCTCGCACAGCACCAGTTTCATGGCTCCGATCCCGATCCTGCTTGCCCATAGTCGGTGACAATCTACGGAGCTCTGTCCGCGATACCCACGAAGCCTTTGTCCGTGATCGCAGGGTGCCTTGTCCGCAATGCTCAATGTTTGGTCAGCGCTGGACGTCTACCAAGTGTAAGCCTTCTAAACTAGCTATCTACATATCCAATCATACCACTTGTACAATATACATATGAACATTCCCCGTTAGACACATAGCTTGGAACCACTCTATTACGGACAGGAGATCGCGGACAACGACTCCGGCACAGCGATGCGGCTGAGTGACAGATCGGCTCTGGTCGCAAGAGGACTTGGTGGACAAGGCATCACAATAGGAGCGTCCCGTGGATAGCGGATTAGCAGCGATTATTGGTGCGTGCATAGGCGGAACAATTGGTTTGGTAGGCACACTGGGTTCCATCGCTTTTAAGCATTTTCTAGAGACGAGACGTTCTGCGGGGCTCGACAAAATTCGTAAAGAACGTCTGATCAAAATGTTGTCCGGGGAAAAATTCACGTGGCGCAGCATCGAGAACTTATCCAGCGCGATTGGCGGGGACGAAGAGACCACCGCTACCCTTCTTCTCGAAATTGGGGCGCGAAAATCCATGACGAAAGGAAAGGACAATTGGGCTTTGATCTCCCGAGTCCCATTTCCTGACGACACCCCGGCAAATTAGGACACTATCGAAAAATCGATACATTCTAATTTTATGATGACTCGTACCGAGCCAAATTCGTCATTTTCCGTAATTCAAACGAGTGCAGAAACGATTGAAGTTATTGCCGCTACTAGACCTGGCGGGAAACATAAAGTTTTGGACTGAACCACGGACAAGTTGGATTGCTGATCTGGATGCAATGCCGTCGCAGGGGCCACGGAATAGGAAGCAGAGGAAGCGTTTGACGTATATCGCAGTGCATTGTAACACGC
>PKXB01000012.1 GCA_003133345.1 Hyphomicrobiales bacterium
CGTGCGTTCTGGTAACCTGAGTTTCTGAACTCATGGCGATCCGATTGGGGTGACAAGGGGGTCGCGGTCGCCTCTAGGCGGCTAGGCATGCCGTCTAGTGAAGCCTTGTCCGCCGCCTTTCGTTCCATCGAACCATCAGAGTTGATCTGCGTCAAAACTATCTCGTAATTAGCGCATTTAGCTAGACAGAGGGGGTATTTCGACTAGCGGAGATGTCTTCCATGAGCCTCAACCTCAATCGCAGAAATTTGCTGGTGACGGGCGGAGCCGTCGCGACGATGGCTTCCGTGTCGGGAACAGCGTTTGCACAAAACACGCCTGCCGCGTCGACTGCGGCAACGCCTGCGGACACCAGCGGCGTGCCGAACAACGAAAAACGGATCAATATTGTTACGCTGCGCGATCTGGAAGCCGAGGCGAAGAAAGTCATGGCGCCGTTTGGCTATGCCTATGTCTCCGGCGGTGCCGGTGACGAATGGACGATGCGAGAGAACCTCGCCGCATTCAATCGCTGGGTCATTAATGCCGATTTCATGAACGGAACCGGCGCTGGCGATACCACCACGACCCTCCTTGGCAGCAAGATTTCCTATCCAGCGATCACCGCGCCGGTCGGTAATCAGGGCTCGGTCCATGCAAAGGCTGACGAACCGAACGTCAAAGGTACCGGCGCCGCAGGCACGCTATTCTGCGCGAGCTCGGTATCGCAGCTCAGCCTCGAGGAGATCGCTGCCGCTAGCGATGGGCCGAAATGGTTCCAGCTTTATATCCCAAGCGATCGCGGCTTTGCCAGGGAACTGCTGCAACGCGCCAAGGCCGCTGGCTACAAGGCGATCGTCGTCACCGCCGATGTCGATGTGACCAGCAATCGTGAGCGGTCGATGCGGCTGCAGGGCGCCGCCTTGCCGAATCTTAAAATGGGAAATGCTCCCAAGACGCCGGGCGGCAAGGGCAGCGCCATGGACATGAAAGGCAACATGTCCTGGAGCGATATCGAGTTTTGCCGCCAGGAATCCGGACTTCCGGTGATCATTAAAAGCATCCTGTCTCCGACCCAGGCTTTGCAAGCGCTTCGCTACGGTTGCTCCGCTGTTTGGCTGTCAAATCACGGGGGTCGGCAACTGGATAATTCGCCGTCGGCGATGACCACTCTGCCGCGGGTCGCGGCTGCCGTCAAAGGCCGCATGCCGATCATCGTCGATGGCGGGATCCTCCGCGGCCAGGACGTGTTCCGCGCGCTGGCGCTGGGCGCCAGTGCCGTCGCGCTCGGCCGTCCGACGCTCTATGGTTCGGCGCTCGGCGGCGCGCTGGGCGTACAGGCCGTGCACAGCCACCTCAAGACCGAGCTGAACATGGTGATGCGTCTCGCCGGCACGCCCAATATCAAGAGCATTACGCGGGATTTTGTCGCCCGCGCCGAGGGTGAAGCGGGCTGATGCTAGATACGCCGATCGGCGCGGCAGCGAACGTTCAACTTCCGCGCCGGTCCGGCAACCGCATCAGGGCGTGGTCATGTCGTAGGTGTGGCATTGATTGCACAGTGTCACCGACGCCTTATGCACGTGATGGCACTCCGCGCACGCGACTTCACCACGGTGCGAGGCGTGCGGATTGGGCTGATCGCCCTGTGTCATCGCCGCCAGCTTGGCATAGGTGCCGCCATGACAGGCGAGACAGGTCGCCGTCTCCGGCGCTTTTGCCGTACTTTCTATATGACACTTCGCGCAGGTCAGGCCCGCGGCAACGTGCTTGTCGATTAGAAAACCGTGGCCGGCCCCGGGCGCCGCCGGCGCCTGCGCGTGCAGGACTAGGGCCTGCGACAGACCGATCACCACGCAAATGACAACGACGGTAAAGCCACGTTTCATTCGTTACCTGGCTGATGGATTTTGGCTAATAGCATCCGTCTCTTCAATTTGTCTAGTCCATAGACCGGTGTGTGTACCGAGAACTTTATCTGTATTGATTAGGGCCCGCTGTGTGTACCGAAAACCTAAACCCGAACGTAACGGTGATGAAGTCCGCTTCTCTAATCGGCCCATTTCTTGTTTTAGATCTGCGGGCCGCCTGCGAAATTGGCGCGTTCGTCAAGAGGTCACTGAGCCATCCCTAAAGCAGAGCAGCAGCCTGCAACATGGCGTCACTCTTGAAACACATAAGTTCCGGGGGCATCGCAGAGTGGCGCATAACCCGCGGCGGCCGCGCCCATTGAAGGCGGCGCGCTTGCGGCACCGGAACGCGTTGCGAGCCAAGCAACCCATTCCGGCCACCAGGAGCCATCCTTGCGCGGTGCCGCCGCCAAGTAGGCGTCCGGATCGACGTAGTGATCATTCGCCTTCTTAGTCATCACCTGGAAGCTGTGACCATCATGGCCGGGCTCGGATATGACCCCGGCATTGTGGCCGCCGCTCGTGAGCAGATATGTCACGTCAGTCTCGGTCTGAAGACTAATCTTGTATGTTGATCGCCACGGTGCAACGTGGTCGTGCACTGTGCCCACTGTGAAGATTGGGGCACGAATGTCGGTGAGGGCGATTGGTTTTCCTTCGACGATCAATCGCCCTTCGGCAAGATCGTTATTAAGGAACAGGCGCCGCAGATATTCCGAATGCATACGATAGGGCAGGCGGGTCGTATCCGCGTTCCACGCCATGAGGTCAATCATGGGATCGCGCTCGCCCATCAAGTACTCGCGGATCATTCCGGACCACAAGAGGTCATGGGAACGCAGCATCTGGAAGGCGCCCGCCATCTGAGTGGTGTCGAGGAAGCCCTGTTCCCACATCATATCTTCGAGAAACGCGAGCTGGCTCTCGTTTATGAAGAGCATCAGCTCCCCTGCCTCTGTGAAGTCGGTCTGAGCTGCCAGCAATGTGATTGATTTCAGGCGGTCATCGCCGTCGCGCGCCATTGCCGCAGCAGCAATCGACAGTAGCGTGCCGCCGAGGCAATAGCCGACGGTATGTACTTTTTGGTTCGGCACGATCGCACGAATCGTATCGAGCGCCGCCATGACACCCAGCGTCCGATAGTTGTCCAGGCCGAGGTCACGGTCCTCTGGACTAGGATTCTTCCACGAAATCATGAAAACCGTAAAGCCTTGCTGGGTAAGGTGCTTCACCAGCGAGTTCTGCGGCGAAAGATCGAGAATGTAATATTTCATGATCCATGCGGGTACGATGAGCACGGGTTCGGGCCGGACCTTGTCGGTCGCGGGCGCACATTGGATGAGCTCGATTAATCGATTGCGATAAATGACCTTGCCCGAAGTTACCGCGACATTGCGACCAACAACGAAGTCCTCGGTGCCGACTGGCTTCTTGCCGCTGATCCTGCGGTCCCAGTCCTCGATCAGGTTCTGAAAACCACTCACCAGATTCATCCCGCCTTTGCTGACGGTATGGCGAAGGACTTCGGGATTTGTCAGCAGGAAATTCGAGGGGGAGAACATGTCGAGGATCTGGCGCGACACGAACTGGACCATGTTTTCATGCTGCTTCGTAACGCCGCGTATGCCGGACGTCGCGTTGTGCCACCATTGCTGATTGAGCAGGAAGGTCTGATACATGAAATTGGATGGCCATCTCTGCCAATCCTCGCCGACGAACCGACGATCGTAAGGCAATGGCTCGATGCAGCGGTTTGCCTTGCCGCTTTCAGACGCGTAGCGAAAAGCATAGTTGGCGAAGCGGACGGTTTTTCTCGCGGCTTTGTCGACTAGCTGCAGCCGTT
The DNA here is from genome assembly GCA_003133345.1 of Hyphomicrobiales bacterium. Taxonomy (GTDB): domain Bacteria; phylum Pseudomonadota; class Alphaproteobacteria; order Rhizobiales; family Xanthobacteraceae; genus Pseudolabrys. The sequence continues at coordinate 3,733 of PKXB01000012.1, forward strand.
TGCCGGGCGAAAAAGCAAGATGGGTTGCCCAATCAAGATAGGATTCGGCAAGTGCCGCCGGCGACAGGCCCATCGTGAAACGCGCCGCCGTGGCATGTAACGAGCGGTCAACAATATCGGCGAAGGCCGTGACTGCATAAGCATCGCGGGAATCGCGCCCGCTGACTGTCTCGGTGAGAGCTGGTTCACTAGCCTTCGAAGCGACACGCGCCGCTATCTCTGTGCCTTCTGATGCAGGATTTAAGTTGGGTCGTGCATCCGCCAGCGTAAGGACTGTTGCAGGATTTGTTGCTGCAGCCGCTACCATTTTTTTCGAGACGGCCATCTGATCAACTCACCTAGCGTTATTACTTTTAAAAAAAGATATCAGATTTATTGCAGCGCGATATGATTTGGATCAAACAGCGAGAGAGGTTTATCTGCCTTCCTACAAGGGGTTCGGCGACGGGATTCACGAAACGGCCGTGCCAGCGATGGCTGCGTTGGATATTTATCATGCCAAAATACAAAGTCGAATTCTCAGACAAGACGACCACCCTTCCTGAACACGAGCTTGATTTCCCGAATGTAGAGGCGGCCTGCAAGGGCGCTAGGAAGATTGCCAGCAAGCTTCGGGCAGCTGGCATGATTATGTACGGATCGAATTTCTCGGACTGTTGCAAAACTCTTTGCTGCGCTGCGGGAGAGCAATAATCAAATCCGCCTGAGCGATATCTTGAATCAATGTTACGCGCTTGCGTTCGTCCCTGAATCAATATTTCTCATTTTGATCATGAAAATAGTTTTGCAACACCGGGTAACAACGGACAAAGGGTGGCGCAGGGCCTCAATAGATACGCAGTGATTGACCCATCGTGTCGGTTCGCCACCCCACGGTCTGGAGCTGGACCCGTGCTTCAATTCGTTACCGTCGTTGCTAACAGAGCAGCACGCCATCGTGTTAATGCGCACGCGTCAATTGAGCAGGGCCTAAAGAGACGCATAGGTCGGCAGCCATCCGGCGGGCGGCGTCAACTCCCATGCGTCGTCGAGAGTTTCCCTCAAAATGGCGATGGTTTTAAGGTCAAAATGCACAGGTTGCTCGGCCATAATAACCTCTCACATCTCCAAACAGTTTTCGGCTACATTCTTGCCCGCATAAACGGACAACAGTCGGATAATTGGATGACACTCGCTTAACGGTTTTATTTAAGTTCACACCTGCTTCGCCCTGAGAGCCCGATGTTTTTCTCTCTGTCGGCGACCCGACTTCTTCCGCTTCGGGGCACCTAGTTGTCTTTTTGTCGTGAACCTTTCGTCAGATCGTCGCAACTACATCTTTTAATGCAAGCGCTGGGTCACGCCACACCCCAGCACGTTGTGTTCGGTAGCCCCGCCCGACTGAAAAGCGGGCGGGGACTACTGTTGGAGCTAGAAATGGAAAGACGACGATGCAAACTCAAACAGCGATTGCGCCATCAGCGCCTGCGGCGGTCTCACTCGTAGAGAAATTTTTGGCACCAACAACGATCGCTGTTGGATTAGCGCTAACTGTGGCTTGGGTATTTCTTTTGGGATATGGGCTAGTTACTTTAATAGAAATTGTGATTTAGGAAGGCCGGAAGTAACGCGCGCCGTGCGACGGACACATCCGGCCTTTATGCTGCAATGGCACAAAGCTCGACATAATAAGACTTCAAGAACCCTTAGCTACCGTGACTACGAATCTGGAGGTCAGGAGTTCGCTTAACGGATGCCGGCGCGCAGGAAACTTTGGATGAAGGCGCGCTGGAACACCAGGAAGACGATCATCAGCGGTGCCGACGTCATCAACGCCGCGGCGCAGATGACGGACCAATCGACGCCCTGATCGACCGAGGCGAAGACCTGCAGGCCGACTGTCACGGGCCGGGTGTCAACGGAATTGGTAACGATCAGCGGCCACAGGAAGTTGTTCCAGTGATAGCTGACCGAGACGAGGCCGTAGGCGATGTAGATCGGGCGGGCGAGCGGCAGATAGACCTTTAGGATCGTCTGCAGGGTGCTGGCGCCCTCCATACGCGCGGCGTCGTCAAGCTCTTTCGGGATCGATTTGAAGGCCTGGCGCAGCAGGAAGATGCCGAAGGCCGAGGCGACATAGGGTAGGCCGACGCCGGTCAATGTGTCGATCAGGCCGAGCTCGTGCAGCGTGCGGTAATTCTCTAGGATAAGGACGTCGGGCGTCACCATCAGCTGGATCAGGATCAGCGCAAACAGGATCTCGCCGCCGAAGAACTTCCAGCGTGCCAGCCCGAAGGCGGCGAGTGTGCAAATGACGAATTGCCCCGCCATTATCCCCAAGACTAGCAGCACGGTGTTGAGGAAGTAGCGCGCGAAAGGCGCGGCTTCCCAGGCGCGGCCAAAATTGTGCAAGGTCAGTGGCGCGAACAGATCAAAATTTGTTGCGAAGGCGGATGGATGGAAGGCGGCCCAGATCGCGTAGAGAAGCGGCAGTCCCCAGATCAAGCCGAAGAGCCAGGCGGCGATCATGGCGGCGAGCTCTCTGAGCCTGACGGACATCGGCGTCGCTACCTTTGTCAGCGATAATGGATGCGGCGATCGAGCAGGAAGAATTGCGCGAGCGCGATGGTGCCGAGAACGAACAGCAGGACAGTCGACAAGGCGGCGGCGTAGCCGATGTCCCAGAAGCTGAAGGCGACCTGATAGATATAGAACAGTAGCAGTGTGGTCGCGTTGTTTGGTCCGCCGCCGGTCATAGCGATCACCTGATCAACGATTCGGAAGGCGTTGATGAGCGCATTGATCGCAACGAACAGGGTCGTCGGCATCACCAGCGGCCAGGTGATGCGGCGGAAGATCTGCCAGCGGCCGGCATTCTCCATCCGCGCCGCTTCATAGAGATCGGGTGGCACCTGCTGCAGCGCGGCCAGAAAGAAGATCATGAAGAAGCCGGCCTCCTTCCAGATCGTCACCGCCATCAGCGCCGGCAATGCGGTGGCCGGGCTGCCGAGCCAGTTCGTGCTGTCGACGCCGAACAACCGGCCGATCTGATCGAGCAGTCCGTAGTCCGGCGTATAGAAGAAAAGCCAGATGTTGGCGGCCGCGACCATCGGCAGGATGGTCGGCGTGAAAAAGGCGAGGCGCAGCGCCGCTCGCCCGCGAATGCGGCCGTTGACCCAGAGCGCCATCGCCAGGGCAAGGCCGATCGAGACTGGAACGGTGATCAGCGCGTAGAGGAGATTGTTTTCGACCGCCCGCCAGAAGATCGGGTCGGCCAGCATGGTGCGGTACTGATCGAGACCGATGAAGGCGGCGGGTTGACGCCCATGCGGCGTGGAAAAAAAGCTGTCGACGACGGTCGACACCGCCGGCACATGGGTGAAGGTCGCGAGCAGAACGATGGCCGGCAGCGCCAGCAGCCAGCCCTGTACATGCATGCTGAAACGGGCGTTGCGCGGTGCGGTCATCGTCGGTCCGGCGTGCTGGCGGGAACGTGGGCCGCTCCCGCCGGCGCCATCTCAGTGCTGATACGCGTGCAGAATACGTGTCGCTTCCGCCTGCGCCTGATCGAGTGCCGGCTTTGCCGGTTTTGCGCTGGTTAGGATCGCCTGCAACGCGTCGTTGAGCACCTTGGTGACGCGCTGGTTGTCGTGGGTCGACAGTTCGGCCACGGCATCCTTGAGCTGATCACGGGCGACGACCGCCGGCGGGAATTCTGCCGCATATTTCTTCATGGCCTCGGTCTGCCAGGCGTCGGGACGCGTCGCGACATAGCCGGTGGCGATGCCCCAGTCGGCCGCCCGCTCCGGCGTGGTGAGGAAGCGGCCGAATTCGAGCGCCGCCGCCTGTTTGACCTTATCCTTGGTCTTGAAAATGTAGATATTGCCGCCGCCGGTCGGTGAGCCGCCGCGCTGCTTTGAGGGCAGCGCCGCCACGCCGAAGGCAAACTTGGCGTTCTTGCGCACGTTGGTCAGGTTGCCGGTGGTCGTCCACATGATCGCGGTCTTGCCCTCGAAGAAATCTTTGGGCGTAGTCCCCCAATCGATGATGCCTTTCGGCATGACTTCGTATTTCTGGCCGAGATCGGCGAAGAACTGCGCGGCCTCGACGACCTTCGGATCGTTGTATGCGACTTTGGTGCCATCCTGATTGGCGAGGATGGCGCCGCTCTGGGTGGTGAGCGCCTGGAACAGCCAATAGGGGAAGCCAGAGGAGGGGATTTCCACGCCCCACTGGCTGACATGGCCGGAAGCATCGCGCTTGGTCAGCTTCTTGCCAAAGGCGACCATCTCGTCCCAGGTCCGCGGCGCCTTGTCCGGGTCGAGACCGGCCGCCTTGAAGGCCTCCTTGTTCCAATACTGCACGATAGTCGAGCGCTGGAAGGGAATGCCCCAAGTATGGCCGCCGGCCTGGCTGTTTTCCATCAAGGCCGGATAGAAGGACTTGATCCAGGTCTTGTCGCCTTCCGAGGTGGCGATCGCGTCATAGGGCTCGATCAGGTCGTTGTCGATCAGCGTGAACATGTCGGTGGACAGCAGCACCGCCGCGTCCGGAGCATTGCCGGCCTTGGCCGCGGTCATCGCCTTGACCACTGAGTCCTGATAGCTGCCGGTATAGACGGGCTTCACGGTGATGTCCGGATGCGCCTTGGCGAATTCGACAGCATAGCCGTCGACGATCTTGGTGATCGGGCCGCCGACGGCGATCGGGTAATAGAAGGTGATCTCGGTCGCGGACGCCGCCGAACCAGCGAGGACCGTGGTGGCCAGCGCCGTGGCGGTCATGATGCGGGTAAAGCTGTTCATGCGCAAATGCTCCCCTGATGTGTGGTTGTGTGAAGGCGTGGCGACGGCGCTCCGGCGACGGTGTCGATGGCAACGCGTGCCCCGCTCGCGGAGTCGAAGACATGCGCAGCCGATGCGTCCCAGGCGAGGCCGACCTTGGCGCCAAGCGGCGGAGCGCCGCCGCCCGGCGTGCTTGCCAGGATTGTTCGGTCGCCGATCATGCAGGTCACGAGTGCCTCGGAGCCGAGATATTCGACCGCCGTGACACGGGCATGAAATCGACCAGACTGGCCGACGCTATCCACAGCCACGTCCTCCGGCCGTAGCCCGAGCACGCGGCCGCGTCCGGACGCGGCGAACAGTTCAGGTCCCGCAGTGCCGGCGATCACCGCGCCGTGCGGGCCGTCGTCGAGATCGAGGAAGCTCATCGGCGCGGCGCCGATGAAGCGGGCGGCGAACAGGGTCGCCGGCCGCTCGTAGAGGTCGGCCGGGGTACCGTTTTGCTCGATGCGGCCGGCGTGCATGAGGATGACGCGATCGGCCATGCTCATTGCCTCGGTCTGGTCGTGCGTCACATAGATCATGGTGATGCCGAGGCGCTGCTGCAGGGCGCGAATTTCGCGGCGCAGATCCTGGCGCAATTGCGCGTCGAGATTGGATAACGGCTCGTCGAGCAGGCAGATGGGCGCCTCGGCGATCAAGGCGCGGCCGAGCGCAACGCGCTGCTGCTGGCCGCCGGAGAGCTGACCCGGCTTGCGGCGCAGAAGCGTTTCCAGCCCAAGGAGCCCCGCCACCTTAGCGAGTCGACGGGCCTTCTCCGCCCTCGGCGTGCCGCGCACCGAAAGGCCGAAGGTGATGTTGTCGGCGACCGAAAGATGCGGGAAGAGTGCGTAGGACTGGAACACCATGGCGACGCCGCGCGCCGAACCGGTGAGGCCGCGCACATCCCGGCCGCCGATTTCGATATTCCCCACGGTCGGCTCATCGAGTCCGGCGATCAGGCGAAGCGTCGTCGACTTGCCGCATCCGGACGGACCGAGCAGGACGACGAGGTGGCCCGGCTCGACTGCGAACGACACGTCGTCAACCGCGCGGGTCTCGCCCCACGCCTTAGTCACTGAGCGGACGACGACGCTGTGCAAGATCTCGATCCACCGGCCGCCGATTGTGTTTGTCGAGCGGCGATATCAATGCTGTATGAAGGTTATGTGACATTCGACCTTCGAACAAGGTCGCGTCTGCTCCCGGCATTTCTCTGCCGTTCGTGGCACTGCAACGTCACGGCTGCTTTTGGGCGTATACCGGACCTATCGCGGACATGGCCAATCGATGCCAATGACTATTAGGAAACATTTGATGGGTCTGCGGATAATGCACATTCAGTAGAAGATTCGCCGGTACGGCAACGAATCTCAACGGCCCCCACCAGACCACCCACATGAACACTGCCCCTACTCAAGTGGGGCTTGCTGGCCTGTTTTAGCCTTTTCGGCCTCGCGGTATGGGGTGCCCAATTTTAGAGCGTGCAGTGCTTCGTCGGGACTAAGCTCGCCGCCTAGGACGCGCTTCGCCACGTCAAGCCAATACAAGGCTTCGGCCTCTAGATCACGCGGCACCGGGCGCAAGTTCATCATGGACCCACGATAGGCGATACGGAGTATTCGACTAGATCAAAGAAATTCAGACTGAGAAACTACGTAATTTAGCTAGAATTTGGAAGCCGCCTCATGCCACAACACCCGCTGCAGCTTCCGTCTCATCCCGGTCGTCGACGAGCGGGATGCTTGAACGGAAGTGCCGAGATCTCCGTTCGGGTAAAGAGCAGCGATCATGCCATCGGCAGCCATTGGTATGCGTCATGGACAGTGGGCCAAAAGAAATTGAATTGAAGCTTCGGGTCGCTCCCGAAGACATCGCCGCGCTGCGGAATCATCCGCATTTTGCGGACGCTCTTCATGATCCGACCCACGAAACGCTTGATTCTGTCTATTTTGATTCCGACGATCGGTTCCTACGCAATCACGGACTGACCTTGCGGGTGCGCCATATCGGCGACAAGCGCGTCCAGACCATCAAGACCACCAATAAAGGCTCCGATTGGTTCGAACGATTGGAGTGGGAGCAGGCCATCGAAGGCGATCAACCGGACCTCACCCGCGTGATGGATACCGCCCTCGGCCCGATTCTTACCGACGACGTCCGCAACACATTGAAACCGGTCTTCGAGACCCGGATCGAGCGGACGGCCTATCATCTGAACGGAAATGACAACGATATCGTCATGGCGGTCGACGAGGGGCAGATTGTCGCGACCGATTCGTCATGTCCAGTCTCCGAGATTGAACTTGAGCTCAAGCACGGCAACCCCGCCGAGCTTTTCAAGATTGCGCGGGCCATAAGTGATATCGTGCTCGCTCAGCTCGACGTTAAGAGCAAGTCCGAGCGCGGCTATGATCTGATTGAGAAGACACCGGTCGCCGCCGAGAAGGCATGCAATCCGGAGTTAAGCGCGGGAATGAGTACGGGCCGCGCTTTCACGATGATTGGCCGGGCTTGTTTGCGCCAGTTGGTCGCGAACGAGCCCGCAACGATAAGGCGCGATGCAGAGGCGCTGCATCAGATGCGCGTTGCACTGCGCAGGCTGCGTGCCACCATTTCGCTCTTTTCCGACGTCGTGAGCGACGATCGAATAGACATGATCAAGACCGAGTTGAGATGGCTCGCACGGGAGTTTGGCCCGGCGCGCGACTTGGACACGCTTCTTATCGAAGTTCTCAAGCCGCTGCGAAAGCAGCATGCAAACGAGCCGGGGCTCGTCAGCATCAGCAAGATGTTCGCGCGCGAGCGTCTAAAGGGCTATCGGCGGGCGCAGGAGGCAGTTCAGTCGGCTCGATTCCGCACGCTCGTTCTCGATACCGCGGAATGGGTCGAGGCCGGGCCCTGGAGCATGTCGGAAGACCCGCTGATGCGCGCACGTCGCGAAATGCCGATCGAGATGCATGCCGCGAAGCAGCTTTCGCGGCGTCGGAAGAGGATCAGGCGACGGGGTGCGAAAATCGGCGACTTAAGTCCGGAGCAACTGCACAGACTGCGCATTCAAGTCAAAAAAGCCCGGTATGCGGCCGAATTCTTTTCCAGTGTGTATCAGGGCAAGAAAGCCACGAAGCGGTGCGAGAAAGTCCTGTCATCCCTGATGCAGTTGCAGAATTGCCTCGGCGGGTTCAATGACATCATGACGCGCAAGGCGTTATTCGCGGAAATAGTCGCTAATCCGCGGCGCGGTTTGACCGCGGAGCAAAACCACCGCCGCGCATATGCTGCGGGTCTCATTATAGGTGACCAGCAGGCGCAGATTCAGCAATTGCTTGATCGCGCGCGCAAGGCGCATTCCCGCTTCGATCGCGCCAAGGTATTTTGGAGGTTACCGCGCCCACGCAGCGTTGTAGTGCAGCCGCTACCGCCGTCAGCCGGAAACCAATAGTGAGCGATGCTGGCGGATAGAAAAAGATTCGTGTCCGCATACTTGAAGCGCGCTGCCTCTGGTTGAGAGGACCGGGTGTTTCATTTTCTTCACCTCTCGCATAGAGGGAGAGGAAGCGAGTTGGCGGCACGCGATACGCCCGCTTAGCGCGCGAGACGCCCTAGCACCCGTTGCAGCATGGTTGAGCGTCCGGCGCGCGCGGCGGTCTTGTGCGCGGCGGTGCGGGATTTGCGAGCGCGCGATCAGACTTTGCTGTCACGCGATCTGCGCTTTCCAGCGTTCGATTTGCCGGCGCGCGTCTTGCTGGATGTCCGCCGCCGCGGCTTCGCCTTGGCGACATGCGCGCGCGTCTTGCGTCGTGCGGGACGCTTGCGGCGTTTGAGTGCATGGCGGCCGACATTGCGCAGGAACAATTTCTCCAGCGAATAGCTCAGCCGCCGCACCGCCGCGGCGAGGGTGAGCCACTCGACCGCCGCGATGTCCTTCATCAGGTCGCGGCTCGGCTGTACCTCCGCTTGCATGCGCCAGAACTGCACGACCTTCGGCCGGCCGCGCGCCCGGTAGGTAATGGCGCCGAGAAACTCGCGCACCCGCACACGATGGCCGGTCTCCTCGACCGCCTCACGGCGGGCGCCGGCGAGCGGGTTCTCATCGCGTTTGAGCTTGCCGCGCGGCAGCACCCAGAGCTCGTCTTTGCTGCGCTGCACGACGGCGACGAGCGGCCGCGCGCCGCCGCGCACAACAATGCCTCCCGCCGCGTGAATGGTCTTGCCCGCCATGCCGGCCTGTTCCCGCCCCCAGCCATCTCGTCTAGCAAAATTGAGCCGGCACATGGAGCAAAATGTGTGCGGATTGGCGTTGGTCTCGAAGTTCGGCCACTATCTTGGCCGGCCGCCGTCATGGATAAGAAATTTCCAATAAAACCGCGCAATGGATAGTGTTCCTAAAGCTAGACTCAAAAGGAGCTTCGCCAGCGTCTCCTTAAGCTGCCGAGCTTCTGCTTGCAGATCCTTGACCTCGTCCGCGCTCGCCTCGCGGGCGGTATCGCAGGAGAGCCGTTTCTTTCCGGTCTTCAGGAACTCCTTCGAGCAGCGTTAGTAGAGGTTCTGATTGATACCTTCCTTGCGCAAAGCTCGGAATTATATTGCCAAGAGCTCAGCGCAGCCGGCGGTCCGCATAGACGCGGAGTCTTAAGCCGCCGTGGCCGCTCGCAAAATCACAGAAGCAGTTCCGAAATCGAGCATGGTTTTAAGTGAGTTCGCAGCATTATGCGCGCAGCGCAGCAAAGCTTGTGGTATTTCCCTTCGGGCGCTCGCTCGCTGGGACGTGACCGGAGATAATATAATGAACGGTCTCTGCTATATTGGTTGCGTGGTCGCCAACCCTTTCAAGGTTCTTGATGCAAAACAGGATTTGAGTGCTGGAGAGGATATTATAAGGGTCCTCGCCCATATGGACCAGTGTCTCGTGAAATAGCGCATTATTGAGCGCGTCAATCTGTAGATCTCCGTTCCGAACCGCGAGCGTTTCGCTTACATCTCGCCCGGCATAACTATCGAGGGCCATCTTGAACTGCCCCAATACCATTCGCGTCATATGTTNNAAACTATTTCGCGTAGGTCGTTCGCAAGAGGCTGACGCTGAGCAATGATATTAATACCTTTCTCTTCAATCGTTGTTTGAAAAATATCTAGCGCAGTATCGCGCTCGATAACCTTACGAGCAAGTTCAGTATTTCTTTGAGCGAGAGCGTCGAACGCTTGCACAATTTGCCGCTCTGCGAGCCCGCCCATCTCAGCGACCATCCGCACGAGATCTTGCAGATCGGCATCAAATACCGTTCGCGTGTGAGCAGACATTGCCAAATCCATTCCTACACTTTGTTGGTGAGCGCTTTCGTCGACCGCGCCAGAAAGCAAACTAAAATACGCGGTTAAAGCAGGCGTTCCGCCCGTTGAATTTCTTATGATGATTCGGTGACTCTATAATGACGGTCACTTTATCATGACGAAAGGTTCTGACCGCAAACGATTTGCGCCTGCCGTTATCCGCGCCAGCGAATCTCCTCAACAGCTAAAACTTGTATTCGCACTTGATCGGCGCAATCGGCACGGCTCGCGCAGCCCCGACGCGTCTTTCTAAATGCCACAAGCGACCCGAATTATCCGGGGCTGAGTCCAGCAAAAATGAATTCTCCGCGAATCTTATCGTAACCGCATTTCATTTTCCCACAGGTGTCACGGTTCCTACATTCATGCGTCATTTGCCATCGTTAGACCTCCCTAACGAGAGCTGGCGCGCATTTTGCGAGCTCTCTGGAGGGGGGCTGTCATGGACGAATTCACCGATATCTTCAGCAGCGAAGTTGCAACCCGTGTCTATGTTATTGTTTCGCTCGTGTTTGTGCTCCTCTACGCAGGGGGCTTTCTTTTGTTGCGAGGATGGCCTCACTCTCGCAACTGGAAACCGATAATTTCACAGCATGTCGTTCCCGGACTTGGTGCTGCGTTTGTAGCTGGCGCAATAGCATTCGGCTTGCACACGGCATTCATCAACAAAACGGCTGTCGCCAGCGTGCAATCAGCGGTCACGATCTCACCGGAAGAACTCCAGCGGCAGATCGATATGAACATTCTTCCGGTCCTTCGTGTGGACAACCCAATTTAAAACCCAGGCTACATCTTGCTGACTTTCTGAGGACCTCGAACCAACCCGATTTAACTGGAGGCATCGATGCATCGCGACTTCAGTAGATACATCTCCACCGATGAAGATCGGTTGACCTTTCGCAAATGGGTGCGTGGCCTTGCGATTATCTATGGGTTGATGGGGCTCCTTGTCGTTAGCTTCGTGGTAGTTCGAAACTATCAAACTGACTTGTCGCACAACGCAGCGGCGGCTCCAGCTGCAAGGATGATCGCCATCAACAATAATGGCGCTCATTAGTCGGCGAACTTCAAATGCCCACTGATCTTGTGGCGTAACGAACCGTAAGCTGATGACGACGAAGTTCGACAACTCTAACACCCGTGGCTTCGCCGCAATCGGAGAACCAAGCGTGCCAATGGTCCTCGCGCGTGTCGGCGTGCGTTTGACCTTCTCTGCACTGAAATCATGCGCAAGGTGAGCCTGGATCAACAAGCGCTTCAATAAGCGCGATGTTCAATCATCGAAAAACACCTAGGGAGCACGTCGATGGAAATGCTTCTCGAACCACCAATGTCACCCGATGTCTCGGCAGAGCAACGAGTATCTGATGCTCTCGTCAAGCTGATCCGTAAACTGCGCTGGATGGGCATGGACGACGAAGCAGAGCGACAGATGACGCTAGCACTGTGCCATTTGCGACCCGCGGACAGCGTGATTGCAGGGCCGAGTGACACGGACTAAGGCGAGCACTATGCTGGTGCTACCAGCCTGCGGGATCAGCCCAGCACGCAGCAGCGATGCCCGCATGTAACTGCAAGGCTTGGCGTCGGGACGCGAAACGTCCGACGCTACCGTGCGCCGGCCCAATTTTGTGACAAATTGATGACTGATCTAGCTCAATAAAAACGTCATCGGAACGTGCGCAAGTAATCAACGAGCCTATAGGCGCACACACATGAAATCCCAGATCATTGAGCGGCTAGGGCAAACCGATATTCTGCTGCCGTCTCTCATCGGCGAGGGCTTGGCGGCCAATGATCGGGTGAAGGCCCGGCTGAGCGTCTTGCAGGCAGCCGGACGCCATGCGCGCGATCCCCGTGGAGTGCGCTTCGACCTGGCGAACGAGTGCCGCGCAGTCGGCATCGATCCGGTCGCGATGGAAACGCTTGTCAACGGCGCGAGCCCGTTGGCTGGCGAGCGGATCACGGCGCCCGGCCTCGGCAACTTGGGAACGGCGATTTGGGACGATGTCGCAACCATGGTCCGGGCCGTCAAAGCCGGCGATGCGGCCCAAGGCGATATCGCTCTTGAACGCCTATCTGCGATCAAAGGGGCCGCGTCGCCGGAAGCGTCAGATACGATCGAGCTTGCGCAAATCACCAGGCTGACGGGGATTTCCGGCGGCAACGGCGACGGCTTGCATCGCTTGGTCATGGATCTGCACAAGGCCCTCAATCGTCTGTCCGCGGCTCATGCGGAAGAAGTGTTGGCAGGTGCGCATGTCTATGGGCTGCTGCCGGAGGACCGGCCTGCGGTCGAGGCGTTCATGCGCGGGGTCGAATCAACCCGTAAGCTGAAATTCGATCATCCCGGGCTTGCGACNNGTGACGGTCACCTATACCGACGTTCATCTGGCGCGTGCCAAGTTCTTCACTGGCCTGTTGCGGAATTTTCCCGTTCAATGGAGCGGGCTCGAGCGCAAGAGCGCGGAGGGCATCGGCGACGATGAAGTGTTCTATCTCGTCACGGGCCGGCATCCGGCCGATGGTGGTAATCGCCGCGATGCCTTCCTCGAAGCGATCGGCGCATCGCTTGTCTTCCTGATTGACTGGAACAAGGCCCGCAAGGTCCTGCGGGCGTGGGTGTCCAAGGGCGACGCGGTCCGGGTCCTCGATTGGGCGGCTCGCAATCGAACAGGCCACAGAGCTTTCCTTGAACTGGGTGGGAGCGAGCTCGTTGGATCGGCCGTGCATCACGCGACGCCAACCCGAATAGGGTTTGGCGAGCGACTGGATCGTGCGCTTGGGCGCGAGGCGGCGGTGGATTTTCTCAAGACCGTCTTGCGCATTTCGGCCGAAGCCTTGCTGGCAGGAGGCTCGATCCGGTTCGCGAGAGATCGCATCGAGACGGACCTTGTCCGGAATTTGCAACGGGTTGACGGTACACTGTTGACAATAGTCGTACGTCAGGCCGGCCTGGCGCGTGAGATCGCCACCGGGATCGCGCACTGCATCGCCGAACAGCAGGCGCGCAGGCCGTTCGACCGAGCGGCACTGGCGATGCAGGCGCGACGCATTGAGGAGAAGGCCGACAAGATCGCAATCGATGCTCGCAACGAAATCGCGCGGTTCGACGCCGACCCTACGATCGAGCGCCTTGTGAACAGCGTCGAGGAAGCGATCGACGAACTCGAGCAGGCGGCATTCATCTCTTCGCTTGNNGCGCTCGCGGCGATTGGTCGGCTCATCGACGCCGAGCACAATGCCGACGCCGCCGAGCGCGCGCTCACGGCCATTGTCCTGCGCGGTGAATTCGATCTGAAAACGGCGCTATCGGTTCTCGAACTTGCCCGCGCTCTTGAGCGGGCGACCGACCGGCTGGCAGGCTTCGGACATCTGCTGCACCGGCACGTGCTCGCTGATCTGTCCACTTAACAGGAAGCAGGCGGCAATGCACATTGTCCGTATCGGGGATGGATCGACCAGGCCGCACTCCGCTGAAACCGTGGGCGCGAAGGCGGCTAATCTGGCGCGCATGGCCGCGCTCGGTCTTCCAGTGCCGCCAGCGTTCGTGCTCCCGGTCGAGCTATGTGCCGCGATCGTCAGGGACGATTCCCACGCGAAGCAAAAGCTGACCGATGGTTTGAGCGAAGGAATTGCCTTTCTTGAGAAAGCCACCGGCAAGCTCTTCGGTGATCGGCGCCGTCCGATATTGGTGTCGGTGCGTTCCAGCGCCGCACGGTCGATGCCTGGAATGTTGGATACAGTGCTCAACGTCGGCTGTACATCGGCCGCGGTTCACGGTCTCGTGCGCATGACCGGCCATCCGTGCTTTGCCTGGGACTGCCGACGCCGGTTTCTCGAAAGCTATGCCAGTGTGGCCCTCGGCGTGGACCCGGCGTCGTTTGCAGGGCGGCTCGCCGAATTGCTTGCCGCCGAAGGCGTCGCGAGCGAGCAGGCGCTCGACGGCGAAGCCATCGAGCGTCTCGCGGAATCTTACCTGCAGATGATCGAGGATGAGGACTGCATCGTGTCCGAAGATCCGATGGAACAGCTCGAAACCGCGGCGCAAGCGGTCTACCGCTCATGGACAAGCGAACGCGCCTGCACCTATCGCCGGCTTGAGCATCTCGAGGATTTGCACGGTACCGCCGTCACGGTCCAGGCGATGGTCTTTGGGAATCGCGGACTTTCGTCGGGTGCAGGCGTGGCGTTTTCGCGTGATCCTTCGACCGGCGCGGCACAACCGATCATCGACATCTTGTTTGGGTCTCAGGGCAACGGCGTCGTATCCGGAAATCGCACGCCTGAAACCGAGGAAGCCATTGACCGTTCGGTTCCGGCGGTCGCAACGCAATTGCGCGAAACGCTTGCGCGGCTCGAAAAGGAATTTGATGACGTGCAAGACGTCGAGTTTACGATTGAGGAAGGCAAATTGTGGTTTTTGCAGACTCGCTCGGCGAAGCGAACGCCGCAGGCCGCAATTCGGTTTGCGATCGACTTCGTCAAAGAGGGACTGATCACGCCGTCACGAGCCTTGCGCCGGCTGAATGGCTTGGACTTAGATAAGCTCGCACGCAAACGCCTGGTCGATGTCCATGAGCCGGCCGCGCGCGGGACCGGCGCATCCGCAGGAATCGCGGTCGGNNATTGTGACGGCCATCGGCGGTCGAACCGCGCATGCGGCGCTGATAGCACGACAGATGGGCAAGCCCTGCGTTGTCGGCTGCGCGGGGCTTAACGTCGATGTCGCGAGCCACCGCGCACAGCTCGGCATGACTGCGATCAAAGAGGGAGATTGGCTCTCCATCGACGGCGAGATGGGGACGATCTATCTCGGCCAATGCAACGTCGTCGTCGACCAGCCGGAAGCGGAGTTGGCAGAAATCGAGCGCTGGCGCACCAAGTCGCTTGAACATTCATGACTAAACCAAATGACGATAGGCGTCAGAAATGTCTTGATCTCAGTCAGCGTGCTGCTCTACGCCTCGTCGAGCAGCACATAGGCATTCTTCTATGACCGGCCGCGCATGACTTCGAATGGAACCAGTTCAATATCGCTACTTTTCAGCGCGATCTCATAGGCAGTCTTGCCGATCCGCAGCGAGATCGAGCCTGAGAATACCAACGCCGGCTGACGCATGGCGATAGACGACGACCGCCGAGAGGATTGGCCGAGCCGGGTGCGCGGCGCTTGGCATGCGCTGCTCGGCAGACTGGGCGCGGATACCGATACCGGGCGGGGGCTGCCGATATACGACCGCACCGCCGCGCATCCGCAGGCCTTGCTGATCGAGTCGCTGATCGGCGGANNCTGCGCCGCGGCGAACCAGCCTTGATCACCTTGCGCATGCCGGAACTGGTCGAGGCGATCCGGCGCGCCACCGCCAGCCGGACGGCGCAACGGGTGGAATTCTTCGAACGCGTGCCGCTCGACCGCTGGTTCGAAGCCTTCGTGACGCCGGTGAAGCTGGCGACCGTCGGCGACGGGCGCTCCGACATTCTGCTGATGACGTTCAACGATCTCACGCCGCTGCGCCGGGTCGAGGAAATGCGCGCCGATTTCGTCGCCAATGCCAGCCATGAGCTGCGCACGCCGCNNTTCATCGAGACCTTGCAGGGAACGGCCAAGGACGACCCGGCGGCGCGCGCCAAGTTTCTCACCATCATGCAGGGGCAGGCCACCCGCATGGCGCGGCTGATCGACGATCTACTGTCATTGTCGCGCATCGAGCTCAATGAGCACCTACAGCCGAACACGGCCGTAGATTTGGCGCCGATCGTGCGGCAGGTGGCGGACGGCTTGCAGACGCTGGCGCGCGACCGCGATGTCGTGATCAAGGTCACCACGCCGCTGGATGCCCTGATCGTGCTCGGCGAGCGCGACGAATTGATCCGCGCGCTCGAAAACCTGGTGGAGAACGCGCTCAAATACGGCGCCGCCGGCAAGCGGGTGGACATCACGCTCACCCGCAGCCAGACCCGCGCCGGTACGTCTGAGGTGCGCTTGGCGGTACGCGATTACGGGCCGGGCATCGCGCCCGAGCATCTGCCGCGGCTGACCGAGCGGTTCTACCGGGTCGA
>PKXB01000046.1 GCA_003133345.1 Hyphomicrobiales bacterium
GTCGCCATCTTGTAGCCGAAGGTGATCGGCACCGCCTGCTGTAGGTTGCTGCGCCCGGCCATCGGCGTGTCGCGATATTTTTTGGCGAGTGCGGCCAGCGCGTCGGCGATGGCGTCGATCTCCTCCTCGAGAATGTCGAGCGCTTCGCGGATCTGCATGACGGTGGCGGTGTCGGTGATGTCCTGGGTGGTAGCGCCCCAGTGGCTCCATTCGCCGAGCCCGCCCTTGCACAGCTTGACGAGCTGCTGGACCACAGGGAGCACCGGGTAGCCGATGCGCTCGGTCGCCTCCTTGAGCTTGGCCATGTCGATGTTCTTGGCGTCGCAGTGGCGCACGATCTCGGCGGCGGCGTTTTTCGGGATGATGCCGAGCTTGCCTTGCGCGCGCGCCAGCGCCGCCTCGAAATCGAGATATTTCTGCACCCGGTTCTCGTCCGAGAACACGTTCCGCATCGCGGGCGTGGTGAAAATATCGCGGAACACCGCGGAATCGAGGATCGTCGAGGGCATTCGGATCTCCTGAGAGACGGGTCGGGGCGCACGTTAGCGTTTCCCCCGGTCCGATCAACCGGTTGCGCGGGACCGAGTTTCCGTCCCAAATTGCTGGAAATTGTCCGTTAGGGAGGTCCGCATGAACGTCAGCCCCAAGCCGCCGCGCAGCTTCAAGCTCGAGCCGGTGCACCCGAAGCCGGAGCAGGCGCACACCATGCCCTATGCCCCGGCGGTGCATATCGTCGGCGCCTGCGACCTGATGTTCCTGTCGGGCGCGACCCCGTCGCCGCTCTACCACAAACATCCGCATGTGGACGCCGAGCACGTGCATCCGCACTCGATCGAGGAGCAGACCACGCGCGCCATGGAGGCGATCAAGTCGATCCTCGACCATACCGGCGCCAGCTGGCGCGACGTGGTCAAAGTGACCAAGTACCTGACCGACTTCCGCGAGGCCGACGCCATGCACGCGACCATGGCAAAATATTTCGGCGACTGGCGGCCGGCCAGCACAACGGTGTGCATCAATTCGCTGTCGTCGCCGGGCGCGCGCATCGAGCTCGACATGATCGTGGCGCTGCCGAAGCAGGCCTCGTGACGCTTCCTCCCCATCTCGCCCGCATCGTCGACGCGTCGTATCCGCGGTTTTCCGACAGCGAGATGGCGCGCCGGCGCGCGGCGCTGGAGGAATTGCTGGAACGCGCCGAGTGCGATCATCTGCTGTTCTGCGGCGCCAATCGATTTGGCTCAGCGGTGCAATGGCTGACGCAATGGCCGGTCACCGCCGAGGCGGTCGGCGTCATGTCGCCGCGCGAGCGCGACGCGCTATTCGTGCAATATGTCAATCACGCGCCGCAGGCGCGGCTGCTCGCCGACAAGGCCGATGTGACCTGGGGCGGCGAATCCTCGATTGCCGCCGCCATCGGGGTGCTGGCCAAGCGCGGCGCGCGCGAACAGCGNNGAGGAACTGGACTGGCTGCGCATCGGCGCGCATTTCAGCGATCTCGGCATGGCGGCGCTTCGCGACGGTGTCAGGCTCGGATTGAACGAGCGCCAGCTCGGCGACCTGGTCGAGCGCGCTTACGTTTCGCAAGGCGCGAATAACGTCATTCACTACATCGGCACCACCTCGATGAGCGCGCCCGATCTGGCGGTGCCGCAGCAATTTGCGTCGACGCGGCGCGTACAGGCCGGCGATGTGGTGGTAGCCGAGATCAGCGCGGCATTCTGGGAGCATCCCGGGCAGGTGTTACGAAGTTTCGCGCTGGGCGAACCGAGCCCGCTCTATCGCGCGCTGCATGCGGCGGCCGATGCCTCGTTCGACACCATCGCTGCGGTGCTCAAAGCCGGCGTCACGCCGGCGCAAGTGATCGGAGCTTCCGGCGTGATCGAGGATGCCGGCTTCACCATTATCGACGATCTCTTGCACGGCTATGGCGGCGGCTACCTGCCGCCGATCCTCGGCTGCAAAAGTCGCCCCGCCGGCCCGGTGCCCGAAGCGCCGTTCCGCGCCGGGCAGACGGTGGTGATCCAGCCCAATGTGGTGACGCGCGACGGCAAGGCCGGCGTGCAGACCGGCGAGATGGTGGTAATTACCGAGACCGGCATCGAGCGGATGCACACGATGCCGAGGGGATTTGTGCAACTGTGATGTCATGCCCGCGAAGGCGGGCATGACAGGAGGAATGCTACCCGAGCTGCTCCTTCATCCAATCCGCGCTCTGCGAGCGCCAGCGGTAGGCGCGGTTGGTGGCGATGTGGTTGCCGTCCTCGATCATCATCAGTTCGACCGGCCCCTTCACCTCGCGCGCCAGGCGCTCGGCGTCTTTCGCGGGAACGATGCGGTCGAGCCGCCCGTTCACGATGAAAATGGGACAGGTGATTTTGTCCGCCACGCCTTCGAGCGACAGCGTATTCGCATTTTTGCGCGCCTCTTCGTCGGTCTTGCAATGGCTGCGCACGCGGAACGCTTCGCGCGTCAGCTCCGGCAACCCGTCCCAGGCCTCGGCCCAATTAAACGGCCCGCCGAGCGCGATGCAGGCCTTGATACGCTTGTCGAACGCGGCTGCGCGCGGGGCGTAATAGCCGCCGAGGCTGACGCCCCACATGCCGATGCGCGCGGCGTCGAGATCGCGGTGCGTCGCCACGTAATCGAGCACGGCCTTGACTGGCACTTCGTAGTCGCCGCGGATGGCGAAATCGTACTGCGCCTCGCCCTGGCCGGGCCCGTCAAAAATCAGCGTCGCCATTCCGCGCGCCAGGAACGGTGCTTCATAGGCCTCGCCCTCTTCCTTGGTGGAATCAAGCCCGACCGCCATCGCCACCACCGGCGCCCGCTCGACGCCGGCCGGCTTACGCAGGATGCCGGCCAGCGTCTTGCCCTGGTACGGGATCTCGACGCGCTCGCCGGGCGGCCTCAGGTGAGGAAGTGCCGCTTGCCGGCACTCGACCGCTTTCATGTGCGCGACTTTCATCTGAGGCACGTCGCGCACGAACAGAAACGACGCGAAATGATAGTAGACGCCGGCGCGCTGCAGGCATTCGCCGGCGGTGAGGAAATGCTTTTGCGCCAGCGCCGCGCGGCCGAGCTGCTCATGATGTGCAGCGCGCGCCGACCAGGCGCGGCACCAGTCGCTATAGGAGGTGAGCGAGCCAGTGACTTCCTCGAAATCGGTGAGCACGACGCCGTTGGCGACGAAACGCGGGCCCCAATGCGAAATCGCGGCCTTGAGCAAGGGGTCGGATGACATGAATTAGATCCTTGTGGCGGGAAGGTTAGCTTTTTGCTTGGCGCATGATCTTGTCCGAAAACCGGTACCTACTTTTCGGGATCATGCGCTTTTTTCGTCGCGCCGATACCAGGGCATGAAGCGCTGCGTGACCCAGCTCACCAACAGTTCGAAGCCGACACCGAAGGCGGCCAGCAGCAGCACGCCGACGAAGGCTTCGTCGTGGTGATACGAGCGCGAATTATAGAGGATGTAGTAGCCGAGCCCACCGACCGAGAGAAAGAACTCCGCCACCACCGCGCCGATCAGCGCGCGCCCGGCGGC
>PKXB01000016.1 GCA_003133345.1 Hyphomicrobiales bacterium
TGCTCGGCGATACGGACCTGTGTCCGTTCGACATGGGGACGTTCGGCAGCATGACCACGCCGCGCATGTGGCCGCAGATCCGGCGCGCGGCGGCGGCGGCGCGCGAGATCGTTTATGCCGCAACCGGGACGGAGGCGCTGCGCCGCGCGATCGCCGAGTCCTATGCCATGCTGGAGCGCAAGTACGGGCCTGGCGTGGCGGTCGCGGTGCGCAGTTCCGCCACCGCCGAGGACCTGCCGAACGCTAGCTTCGCCGGTCAGCACGAGAGCTATCTCAACATCAGCGGCGTCGACGACCTGTTCGAGGCATGCCGGCGCTGCTTCGCCTCCTTGTTCACCGACCGCGCCATCGTCTATCGGATCAACAACAGTTTCGACCATTTCAAGGTTGCGCTGTCGGTCGGCGTGATGAAGATGGTGCGGTCGGATCGCGCCGCCAGCGGCGTCACTTTCACGTTGGATACCGAATCCGGCTTCCGTGATGTCGTGTTCATCACCGGCGTCTATGGGCTCGGCGAGAACATCGTTCAGGGCACCGTCGATCCCGACGAGTTCTACGTGCACAAGCCGACGTTTCGCGCGGGCCATCGGACTGTTCTGAGTCGCTCGCTGGGACGCAAGCAGATGCGCATGGTCTACGCCGAGCGCGGAGACGGCACCAAGAACGTGCCGGTCTCTGACGCGGAGCGTGGGCGGTTCTGCATCACCGATGCCGAGGTGCTCAAGCTTGCCGGCGATGCGATCACGATCGAGGACCATTACTCGAAAGGGGCCGGCCATCCGATGCCCATGGATATCGAATGGGCCAAGGATGGCGCTGACGGGCAGCTCTATATCATCCAGGCGCGGCCGGAGACGGTGATTTCACAACGAGCGCCGACGGGATTCGAGACTTACGCTCTCGGCGCGTCGGGCACGGTGCTGGCCACGGGCCGCGCGGTTGGCGAGAAGATCGCCGCCGGTCCGGTGCGGGTCATTGCCGACGCAAGTCAGCTCAAGGAATTCAAGCGCGGCGAGGTGCTCGTCGCGGAATCGACCACGCCGGATTGGGAGCCGGTGATGAAGATTTCCGCCGGCATCGTGACCGAACGCGGCGGGCGCACCTGCCATGCGGCAATCATCGCGCGCGAGCTCGGCATCCCGGCCGTGGTCGGGGCGGCGGGCGCAAGAGATGCTCTGAAGACCGGCGCCATGGTGACGATCTCTTGCGCCGAGGGAGAGGTCGGCCGCGTGTACGAGGGGGCGCTTCCGATCAAGGCCACGCATGTGGACCTAAGCGAGGTCAAGCGCCCGCGCACCGAGATCATGCTGAACCTCGGCAATCCCGAGCTGGCCTTCCGGACGGCGATGCTCCCCAACGATGGCGTCGGCCTGGCGCGGATGGAATTCATCATCAGCGAGCACATCAAGGTCCATCCGATGGCGCTGGTCAGTCCGGAGAAGGTCGACTCGGCACAGGCGCGGCAGGAAATCCTTGAGCTCGTTCGCAACTACCCGAGGCCGGCGGATTACTTCATCGAAAAGCTGTCCGAAGGCGTCGGCATGATCGGGGCGGCGTTCTATCCCAAGCCGGTGATCGTCCGGCTTTCCGACTTCAAGACCAACGAATACGCGCGGCTCCTGGGCGGCGAGGGCTTCGAGCCGAAAGAAGAAAACCCGATGCTCGGATTCCGTGGCGCCGCCCGCTACGCGCACCCGGCCTATGCTGCCGGTTTCGCGCTCGAGTGCGCCGCGCTGCGGCGCGTGCGCGAGGACATGGGGCTGAGCAATGTCCGCATCATGGTGCCGTTCTGCCGACGGGTGGAGGAGGCGCAGCGCGTCCTCGATGCCATGGCCGGCCACGGTCTCAAGCGCGGCGAGAACGGTCTCGAGATCTACGTCATGTGCGAGATCCCGAACAATGTCATCCTGATCGATGTCTTCGCGAAGCTGTTCGACGGCTTCTCGATCGGCTCTAACGACCTGACGCAGCTCACGCTCGGTGTCGATCGCGATTCCGAGATCGTCGCATTCGATTTCGACGAACGCGATCCCGGCATGTTGGAGATGTTCAGGCTGGCGATCGTCGGCGCCAAGCGCCACGGACGGCACGTCGGCATATGCGGCGAGGCCCCGGCCAACTATCCCGAAATCGCGCGCTACCTGGCGCAGCTCGGCATCGATTCCATCAGCGTCAATCCGTCGAGCATCTTGCGAACGATGCAGGTAGTCAGCGAGGAAGAGAGGAGTGCCACCGCCGCGAACGGGGCGCCGCCCAAGGGCGCCGAGTAGCCATGCGCCGCGTCAGATACAAGGCCGAATATACGGGCTGTTCACTTCCCACAACTCGTTGAGCAGTTTGACGACGGCCGACGCGGAGTTCACCACCGGATCGATCAGCGGCACCTGCAAGGGATCTTGTGTGTACCAAAAACCTTACCCGCCTATCCACTAAGGAGGGTACGCGCCCTCCGAAGTTTGTTGTGAGCACAGGTGCAAAACGGCAAAAGCGCCCCGACGCCAAACGGAAATCAGATTTATCTCCAAACATTTCTACAAAGCTGGGTGTTTCAGCGGCGTCTGCTAAGATTGGACGCCAAACGACGGCGAAGTCGTCCCGCAAAAATTCGCGACAGCAACGCGAACCACATCCGTCGCGAGAGCTGCCGCAACTTTCGGCGAAGGAAGAAGATAGTTTCTTTTCATTTGAAGTTTGCAATAATAGCAGCGAACTGGTGTCAATCGCTGTCGTGGGTCGGCTCGCACTGCACTCTAACGATTGGACGGTGAAAGGTTGGTGGAGTGCTTCGCCCGGTGCGACCATACAAATTGGAAAATTTGTTAAGGGCAATTTTTATGCGACGGGTCGAGGAGAGAAAGGTGCTAGATGGTCTCAGGAAGACTTTACTGCATATGTCGATATTTCAGCTGCTTTTGCCAGAATTCAGGGCCCTTCATATGCTCCAGGGCTGTCGCTTCCAAAAACTAGATTCGTGCGTACCGGTGATGCAATCCGC
>PKXB01000124.1:0-3455 GCA_003133345.1 Hyphomicrobiales bacterium
ACCAATATTGCAGAATCTAATTTTTGGTACACACAGGACGCCATTGAGCCAGAGCTGCTCGAGGTGGCCGAGCCGGTTGTGCTGCCGCCCGGATTCGGTTGTCCGGGCGCAGTCGGCCAGCCGCCCGGCCGGTTCGCCTCCGGTCCGATGCCTGGCGGTCCGCCAGCGGCGTTCTGAGATGCCTGATTTGTATTTCTGTCTTGCGGCAACTCGGCGCCCTGCGATGGCGCGGTCAGCGCCTGCCCGAGCGAGGGCTCCTTCCAACCCGGCATTATAAATGCCGCGCGCGCTTCCTCCGGCGTCGGAATCTTGATGATTTGGGCGGATTGCGACGGCGCCTGCTCGGTGGAGCCCGGATTGATCTGTCCGGTGCCGGGATTGAAGCCCGGATTGGTCGGGACCGTGACGCTTTCTTCGGCGCTGACCTGCGAGATCACGAGTGGAGCAGCGACGACGAGGCCAGCGGCTAGCGCGGTCGCCAACATCAGGTGATGGTGCAAATGCTTCATGGGGAACCTCCTCGCCTATGGCGAATAACGGTCGAGAGGCCGCTTAGTTGCATGAATTCGGCAGTTAACAATCCGGTGGCGAGCAATTCTCCCACCCAAACCTCACCCCGCTTCGGCGTTCTTTCGTCGGGGGTCGAATTCAGCGCACGGCTGGGCGAGCGCGTGTAAGCCGATAACGCTTGCCTCCGAAGGCCGAGGGCGCCGCCTCATAGGGGTGCTATGGCGGTGGAATGCGTCGACCGTGACCGGGTCCCAACAACTATTCGTGACGATGCATCGCCGAGTCGGCCTTGGTGTCGCGCATGAACAGGTAGACTAAGAGCGAAACGCCGATCATGCCCGTTAGGTAGTAGTAGAACCAGCCCTCGTGGCCCTGAGACTTGAACCACAAGGCTACCGAGTCGGCGGTCCCGCCGAAGATCGACACCGTGAGTGCGTACGGCAGTCCGACGCCGATGGCGCGGACCTTGGTCGGAAAAAGCTCAGCCTTTACGACTGCGTTGATCGAGGTGTAGCCGGATACGATCATCCAGGCTGCCGCGATCAGCAGAAAGGCCGTGAGTGGCCCCTTGGCCGTTTGGAGCGTCGTGAGCAGCGGGATGGTGAAAAGGACGCCGCTGACGCCGAACGCAATGAGCAGCCACTTGCGGCCGATTCGATCGGAGATCGCGCCGTAGATCGGTTGCAAGATTATTCCGAAGACGAGCGCGCTTAACGTCACCAGCGTGGTCTGGTCGTCGGTGAGGCCGACCGACAGCTTGAGAAATTTCTGCATATAGGTCGTGTAGGTGTAGAAAGCCGCGGTGCCGCCAGCGGTCAGTCCGACGACGAGTAGAACCTCACGCGGATATTGCATCAGGGCTCGAATAGAAGACGTTCGGGTCACAATTTTCCGCGCTGCCTCGAACGCATCAGTTTCCTGCAGATTGCGCCGCATGATCAGCGCGACGACGGCAAGCAGCGCTCCGATGAAGAATGGGATGCGCCAGCCCCATGCGCGGATCTCTTCGCCGGTGAGGAACACCTTCTGAAGTAGTAGTAGTACGATTAGCGCGCAGATCTGACCGCCGATCAGCGTCACGTATTGGAAGCTCGAATAGAAACCGCGATGACGTTGGTCGGCCATCTCCGTGAGGTAGGTCGCGCTCGTCCCGTATTCGCCGCCGAGACTCAGGCCCTGGATGATGCGTGCCAGTCCGAGCAAGATAGGTGCAAAAATTCCGATCGATACGTAGGTCGGCGTCACCGCGATCATCAGCGAGCCGAAACACATCAGCGAGACGGAAAGCATAAGGGCTCCACGGCGTCCGTGGTGATCGGCGAGGTAACCGAACAGCCACCCGCCCAGCGGACGTACCAAAAATCCCGCCGCGAAGAGCAGCGCAGCATTGAGCTGCTGCACAACCGGGTCTGAATTAGGGAAGAAGGCGCCGGCAAAATACAGCGCGAAGGCCGCATAGGCATAGAAGTCGTACCATTCGACAAGGTTGCCGACCGAACCGATGAAAATCGCTTTGATTCGCCTCCGCATGTCCGCGAAATCAACGTGCTCGTCGCTGGCGCGATCCAATATCGGCGCGGTGGCCATTGCTAACTCCACTTGTTATGTCGCGTCGGATAGCTGGGACCGGAAAGATATTCTCCTCTCACCGCTTTGAATAGGCGCGCAGATGCAGTGGCGACATGTCGAAGGCGTGGAAATTTGGGGCGTGCTAACCGCCAGTCGTGCCGGCGCCGTGTTAGCCCACTCGGCCGCGCACCGGCCTCTCGCTCCAGTTCGGGCGCGCGTCCGCGCCCAGGTGGCCGCAGCGCTCGCAGTGCAGTCGCGGGCCAAACCACGGCACGGACACGTCGTCGCCGTAACGCTCCACGTCGACCACGCTCTGGTGGTGGCAACCGCGCCCCAGGCACCACGCGGCGAGCGTGTGCACGCCGTTCACGCGCATGTTGTCGGAGCGCCGCATTCTCTGCCTCAAGTCGGATATTCGACTTGAATGGCGAGGCCAAGACGGCCAGGACGAAACAGAGCAGGGCACACATTATCCTCTGACGTTAGGCGATTCCCTCAGCCGATCAATACGAATGAGGTTCTCGGTATACACAGCCGCCGGAGAACTGTCTCGTTTTGACCCTTAGTCATCGTCTTTCGTCGAAAGCTAATAGCTTTGCTTTGTAGGCTTCCGAATGAGCAATTTCTTGGATTTGCGCTTTGGTAAGTCGATTGCCCGCGTCCACAATATCGAAGGGAATTCCCTCGTCATTTGTCCACATTCTGACCGCTTCGAAGAGCGACAATTGCTTTGGTATATCAATATGATTGCCAGGGGACGAACTCCTTTTTGCGGTCGGGGAAATGGTTACCTGCTTCTGTAAATCCATTTGCTTGCTCCTGTCCGGCGTCTCATCCGCATCGTGTAACCTGAAGCGCTTACAAAGCCGAGCTATATTGCCGACATCATCATAGTTAGACGTGCTCAATCAGCGCCGAATCCTCATCGGTACAACAACTTTTCATTTCAATTGTCATTATGGGATACTGTCGTACAGAAAAACAGCAAGTCCAGCAGCTATGACGCACGCGCCGGCAATCAGTGCCGTCGTGTCGCCGAACTGCTGCCATACATAGCCACCGGCAACGCCCGCAATGAGAGCGCCGAATCCCACTGCCGCATTGAGGTAGCCGTACGCGGTTCCCTTATATCGATCTTCAACGAGTCGAGAGAGGTGCGAGCGCTGCACACCGTCAGTAAATGCCGAGAAAACCCCGACGAGCAAAAACCCAACAACTAAAATCATGGGCGAGGAGGAAACTACGAGGACGAGATACCCGAGCATCAAGAATCCATAGCCGATTACGATTATCTTCCCCGTTCCCCAGGCATCCGACGCGCGTCCCGCAGGCCAAGATAAAAGAGCGTACGAGACATTTGAGATCGCATAAAACAG
>PKXB01000124.1:3474-5130 GCA_003133345.1 Hyphomicrobiales bacterium
GCTTCAACACGTCGTACCGCAAGCGTTTTCCGGATATCGCGCACGAGCCACAAGCTCGCAATTGCCGCAAGCCCGACTACGAACGCGATGATGAAAACGTTGTTGAATGCTGCCGGATTGTACGAAAGGACGATATACGCGACCAGGGGCCCGACGATGGCACCGAGTGTGTCCATTGCGCGGTGGTAGCCGAACGAACGGCCCATCTCTTCCTTGGGCGTCGAGAGCGAGATCAGG
The DNA here is from genome assembly GCA_003133345.1 of Hyphomicrobiales bacterium. GTDB lineage: Bacteria > Pseudomonadota > Alphaproteobacteria > Rhizobiales > Xanthobacteraceae > Pseudolabrys. Next base: position 3,712 of record PKXB01000124.1, read on the forward strand.
GCATCCCGAGGCGGGTCGCGCAGGCCTTTGCCGATACGATCCGTAAGCCGCAGACCGATGACGGCCCCCACGCTTCCCGCGAACACATAAAAGGGTCTCGTGAAAACCGAGAGCGTGTAGCCTACGATGGCGAATACCTTGCGCTTCTCTATCCGGTCAGACCAGCGGCCGGAATAGACTTTTATGAGATTGGACGCGGCCTCCGCAACGCCTTCAACGAGGCCCAGAGATTCCGCACCGGCTTTCAGTACCGATATAAAGAACGCCGGAAATACCGACGCAACCATCTCCGAGGAAAAATCGTTGAAGAAGCTGGTCAGCCCCAGGAAGAAAACATTGCGCGGTAGGCCGAGAATTCTGTCTTTCATCATATTATTCTATCGCTGACGAAGAGCGCGGGGTTTGTGTGTACCCGAAAAAAAGCCCCAGCGGCTACCGGGCTTGTTGGATCACGGGATTGGAGGTGTGTGGGGCATAACCCGGAATGCAACAGTGACCAGCCTTCATTGAGTGGCCCGACTACCAACACTCTTATGGGTTTGTTAGATTGCATGGTGCGTTGATGGGCGTTAACTGCACGGATATCGATAAGACGATCCGCGGTATGGCTACCGGCTATATTGTAGCTGCTGGGCAAAGCCGTAATTCGGATCTACATAACGCGGCTGGGCGTAACCCTGTGGCCGATATTCCCCATNNGCGCTCGGATTGACATAGTGCTGTGCATAATCGGCCTTGTCTCCGGCATTCAGATTGAGGGGGCGCTGAAGCCGCGGCTCGCGCACACCGCGCCGCGTAAGCGCGACCTGCTCGCTACCGGTGAGCACTACTTTTGTATTGGTGACGCCGTTCTGCGCTACCAATGCGAATAAGGTTGCTGCGTTCGCAGGCGATAATCGTACGCATCCGTGGCTTGCGGGCATCCCGAGCTTCTTGGTCTCATACGAGCCGTGAATGGCGACGCCGGTCATCGTGAAGAATATCGAATGCGGCATGGGTGCATCATCCCATTCCTTGGAATAATGGTCTGCGTCCATGCGGAACGCGGTGAAGGAGCCCGATGGCGTGGCATGGCCAGTGCGTCCGGTTGAGACCACCCAATTATAGAGCGGCTCGCCACCTTGCACGACCGTCATACGCTGCGTGCTCTTGTCGATCTTGATGAGAATTCCAGCCTGCGCGGTGCCGATCAGAACTGCGGCGAAAGAAGCGGCAATGAGGGTAGCAGCGGTCAAACGCATGGACTTAATCTCAGGTGCATATCTAGCGGAGTACTATGCTCAAAGTCTTTGAGCCGTCTTTAGTTCCCATTAGCCCTCGGTTAGTACTGATTGAGCATGAGGCATTGGTCCTTCTGACATCCAATCGCGCCTAATAATGTCTGCTTTAAGTGGACGAACGTGAATCGGGTGGACGTGC
>PKXB01000159.1 GCA_003133345.1 Hyphomicrobiales bacterium
GGCAAGTCGACGCTGCTCAACGCATTGGTCGGCTCCAAGGTCACCATCGTCTCGCACAAGGTGCAGACCACCCGTGCGCTGATCCGCGGCATCACGTTAGAGGGCAACGCGCAACTTATCTTCGTTGACACGCCGGGAATTTTCGCTCCGAAGCGGCGGCTCGACCGCGCCATGGTGACGACGGCCTGGAGCGGTGCGCACGAGGCCGATCTGATCGGCGTGCTGATTGATGCGCGCAAGGGGATCGACGAAGAGGCGGAAGCTCTGCTCGATCGGCTTGCCGACGTGAAGCCGACGAAAATCCTGATCCTCAACAAGATCGATCTGGTGCCGCGCGCCACGCTGCTGTTGCTGACCAAGATCGCCAATGAAAAGGCCAAGTTCGATTCGACCTTCATGATCTCGGCGCTCACCGGCGACGGCGTGGCCGATCTCAAGACCTGGCTCGCCGACCGCATGCCACCAAGTCCGTGGCTTTATCCGCCCGACCAGATGTCGGATGCGCCGGTGCGCCAGCTGGCGGCCGAGATCACGCGCGAGAAGCTGTTCGAACGGCTGCACCAGGAACTGCCCTACCATTCCACGGTCGAGACTGAGTCGTGGAAGGAACTGCGGGGCGGCGATATCCGGGTCGAGCAGACGATCTATGTGGAGCGCGAGAGCCAGCGCAAGATCGTGATCGGCAAAGGCGGGCAGACTCTCAAGTCGATCGGCGAATCGTCGCGGCGGGAAATCGCCGAGATCGTCGAGCACAAGGTGCACCTGTTCCTGTTCGTCAAGGTGCGCGAGGGCTGGGGCGACGACCCGGAGCGCTACCGGGCCATGGGGCTGGAGTTTCCCAAGGAGTAATTTTTCTGTCATTCCGGGGCGCGCGAAGGCGCGAACCCGGAATCCAGATGCTAGTTTAGTGTATGTTTCTGGATTCCGGATTCGCTCGCTCCGCGAGCGCTCCGGAATGACTGTAATAAGATGCAATGGACCGATGAAGGCATTGTGCTCGGCGTCAAGCGCCACGGGGAGGCCAGCGGCATCCTCGAGCTGATGACGCGCGCGCATGGCCGCCATCTCGGGCTGGTGCGCGGCGGTTTCGGCTCGCGCATGAAGCCGGTACTGCAAGTCGGCAATTCCGTGAGCGCGACCTGGCGGGCGCGGCTGGACGAGCATCTCGGCAATTATACGGTGGAGGGCTCGAGCCTGCGCGCGGCGAACTTCTTCGCGGCGTCGCACGCGATCTATGGCGTCAGCCATCTGGCCGCGCTGATGCGGCTGTTGCCCGAGCGCGATCCGCATGCCGGCCTCTATGGCGAGTTCGACGGCATCCTCGACCGCCTCGGCGATCCGGTGCTGGCGGCGCCCATGGTGGTGCGTTTCGAATTGCAGCTGCTGGCCGAGCTCGGCTTCGGGCTCGATCTCGAGCAATGCGCCTCGACCGGCGCGCGGGCCGATCTGATCTATGTCTCGCCGAAATCGGGGCGGGCGGTCTCGCGCACTGCCGGCGAGCCTTGGGCCGACAAGCTGCTGCAACTGCCGGCCTTCTTGCTCGACCGCGATGCGTTGCCGGCCGGCCGCGATCTGGCCGACGGCTTCGCGTTGACCGGCTTTTTCCTGGCGCGCCACGTGCTGGAGCCGCGCGGGCTGGCGCTCGGCGACGAGCGGGCGCATTTCATCGCGGCGATCCTGCGCGGCCCGTGCAGCGCGTTGGCCATCTGAAAATGACTTCTCGCGTTATTGAACCGCCGTATCGGGAAGGTCGTCGGGCAATGGACCGTAAGCCGCAAGGAATTTCTCGGTATGTCGGCCGCCTTCCACAGCCTCGATCAGCTCGTAATAGAGGCTCTTGTAGGTCGCGAAAATGACCCCTTCGGCCTTCATGCGCGCAATCGCGGCGTCGACATTGCGCGCTGAGGAAAATATCAGCTCCTCCATCACGAAGACCTCATAGCCGAGGCTGAGCAGGCCGAGACATGACTGCAGGACACAAACGTCGGTTTCGCAGCCGGCCACGATCGCCTGTCGTCGCTTCAGACGCGTAAGGTGGCCCTTTATCTTCTTGTCCTTGCACAAGTCGAAAAAGTTTTTTACGAAAGTCTGCGCGCGCTCGCCCAGGTGCTTGCCGATCTCTTTCGGCAAGGATCCCTTGAAATCGACCGGCCGCTCGAGCGTGACCACGATCGGGATTCGGAAATGGTTGAGCAGGCGGACAAGGTTGCCGGTATTCGTCTTGATCCTGGAGCCAAGGCGCTTGTCCACCTGGGATAGGAAAAAACCCTGGAGGTCGACGATGACACCGCAGCAACGATTGGGAACAATGCGTTTTACCGCTTTCATGTCGTCCAGCCCGGCCCCATTTGCAATGGGCATATTAAATCCGTCAGCGGAATTGCGCCATAGGCGCGGGCCGAGCGCACCCGTGTCATAGTTGCAAATATCGCGCGACATGATGCACATTGGCTTGATCGTCCCCTCAGACGCGTCGAACAAATTAACCGAAGCAAAAGGCGGCCCACTTGCCAGAAAATATCAGCACCACGAGTTTGATGCTTAAGCAGCACAGCTACGTTCTCGGCATAAACGCCTACGACCACGACGTCAGCGCGTGCCTGCTGCGCGACGGCGAGATCGCCTACGCGATCGAGAAAGAACGGATCACGCGGCAAAAGCATGCCAGGGGGTTCTTTCAGGAGGCCGTCGATTATTGTCTCACGGCCGAGGGCATCACGCTCGACGACGTCGATCTGGTGGTGCGCAATTGCTACGTCCTGCCGGTCGACGAGCTCGAAATTCGCATGGTTTACGAGGGCGACATGAACGGCCGCGAACGTGCCCAAGTGGCCAAGAGCCCGCTTTATCTGTCGAAATCGAACAAAGTGATGACGGTTTCGCACCATCTCGCCCACGCCTATAGCGCGTTCGCCGTCTGCCCCTTCGACGAGGGCGTGGTGATGGTCGTGGACGGCGTCGGCAGCTACAGCTCGGACATCAAGGAGCCGGGGCAACTCACGGAGGGCGTCAATCCGCTCGCTCGCGAATCCGAGAGTTACTACAAGTTCAAGGGCAGCAAACTCGAGACACTGAAAAAAGTGTGGCTGCAACCCTGCCGCGGACTTCTCAGCGACGAGTTCTTCAACATGGACGGCCTCGGCGCGCTCTACAGCCGCGTCTCGAGCTACGTCTTCGCCGACTGGAACAAGTGCGGCGAAGTGATGGGCCTCGCACCCTATGGCCGCCCCAACAGCGTCAGGCCGCTCCTCGAGCTCAAAGACAACGAGCTGCATGTTCCTGAGTGGGATGCGGATTTCAACCAGCCATGGATGCCGGACGGAAAAAACAAGTGGGAAGCAAATCCGGCCATGCGCCATTGGGAAGACATGGCCTGGCGCATTCAGCACGACGTCGAGGAGGTGCTGATCGCGCGCGCGCGCTGGCTGCGGGAGACGACCGGCGCCAGGAACCTGTGCCTCGCCGGCGGCGTGGCACTTAACTGCGTCGCCAACGGACGTATCGTGCGCGAGGCGGGATTCGACAATGTCTGGATCCAGCCCGCCGCCGGCGACAACGGGATCGCGATCGGCTGCGCCTATTATGGCCGCGTGGCCATACAGAAAAAGCCGCGCACGTTCGTGATGAAGCAGGCGACGCTCGGCGTCACGTACCCGGATGATGTCGCACGGCGCGTCGGCAATCCGCTGTTGGTCACCCGCAAGACGTTCAACGGGCCGGGGGAGAGCATTTGCCGCGAAGCGGCGAAACTGCTGTCGGAGGGTAAGGTGTTCGGCTGGTTCCAGGGCCGCTGCGAATTCGGGCCGCGCGCGCTCGGCAACCGGAGCATTCTGGGCGATCCGCGGCAACCGAAGATGAAAGACAAGCTGAACAAGCGCGTGAAGTTCCGGCAGGCCTTCCGTCCGTTCGCGCCGATCGTGCCCTATGAAAGGGCGAAGGACATTTTCGTCGGCGAGGACGAATCACCCTTTATGCTGCGCGCCAAGCAGGTGCGCCCGGAATGGAAGGACCGCATTCCGGCGATTGTCCACGTCGACGGCACCGCCCGCGTCCAAACCGTCCGGCGGGAGCAGAACGAGCGGATGTACGATCTGCTCATGGAATTCGACAAGCTGACCGGCGTGCCGGTGCTGGTCAACACGTCATTCAATATCAAGGGCGAGCCCATCGTCGAGACGCCGCAGGATGCGATGAACTGCTTCATCCACACCGGCATCGACTATCTGGCCTTGCACGACACGCTGGTATCAAAGAATGCGCTCTACAAGGTCTTAGCGCCGTTCATAAAAGTCTATTACGAATCGATGGTTCGCTCGCGCGTCGAGACCGACTGAACGCCTCGCCGGCGCCGAGAGGACGAATCGTCCCCAGGGCGTCGGTGGTACTATGGTACGCAAGGTTATGGGTGAAAATGTCACATGGAACCTTGGCAAGCCCAGCGTATTATTGAATGATGAATGGACCGGTCACGAGACCGTCTAAGTGGCTGAGTGTTTAGGTCACGTTCGTCACGCCTTGAACTCAGCAGGAATGGGAGACAAACCTGATGCAAAGAATAATGATAGGAACGCTGATGGCTTTGTTCTTTGGCCTTTTCAGCATGCCGGCTTTGCAAGCGGCTCCAGCTAGTGGAGTGGCGCTAGGCCATGCAGCCGACGCAACTGCGTCGGTTCAACAAGCTCAGTGGCCGTATCGTAGGTATCGTAGGTATCGTCGATGGAGAAGGTGGTAGGAGCGCCACCAGCGTTTGAATTGGCGGGCCGGCGGTGCAAACCGCCGGCCCGTTTTCTTAAAGCGTGCGCGCATGTCATCGGGCGTGACGCTGCATCGCCAGCGGCCGCACGTTGGCGCCATGGTCGCCTTCCAGCGCAAGCGCGAAACATGCGGCGTCCCGCTCCGCCGCAATCCGCCGACTGGTCGCGCAGCGATCGAAGATCGCAAGGTCCTTTGGGCTGCGGTATTCCATGTAGGGCGTCACTGCAATCCGCGCACCGTCGGCGGTTTTGACCGTTTCGTCGAGGATGTAGTGAAATGATTTTAGTTTCGCGTTGAACACGAGGAAGAACCGGATTGCCGATTCGTCGAACACCGGACCGATGAATTGATCGCCCGGCGCAAGCGCCGCCGCCGGGGGTTTGACCTGCGACAGGTCGTTGAGCGCAAAGACGACGCTCTTTTGCCGTAGCTCACCCGGTAGGCCAGCGGCTCGAGCTTTTCCACCGTCACGCCGCGCGAGGGGCCGAGGGCGATCCCGGTGCCTTCCGTGTCCTGCAGCCAAGCTGCGCGATCTTCGTAATAGGAGAACTCCACCTGGCCTTGCGCGCGCAGGCGGGCGTCGATCTTGATGTTGCCGGCATAGCGTGTGCCGTTGAGGTCGTGATGTTCCTCGCTTGTTCATGGCCGAACGACGCAGTAGCTATCAATTATGGGCAAAAGACTGATTCCCCCCGACAAGGGCCAGGTCGAAGAGGTCGCGCTGCGCGGGGCGCTGGAAGAGCGCTATCTCGCCTATGCGCTCTCCACCATCATGAATCGCGCGCTGCCCGACGCGCGCGATGGGCTCAAGCCGGTGCACCGCCGCATCCTCTACGGCATGCAGATTTTGCGGCTGGACCCCAAATCGGCGTTCAAGAAATCGGCCAAGGTGGTCGGCGACGTGATGGGCAATTTCCANNGCCCAGCGCTATCCGCTGGTCGACGGGCAGGGCAATTTCGGCAATATCGACGGCGATAACGCCGCCGCCATGCGCTACACCGAGGCACGGCTCACCGAAGTCGCGCGTCTGTTGATCGACGGCATCGACGAGGATGCGGTCAATTTCCGTCCCAGTTACGACGGCACCGGCGAAGAGCCGGTGGTGCTGCCGGCGGCGTTCCCCAATCTGCTGGCCAACGGCTCGCAGGGCATCGCGGTCGGCATGGCCACCTCGATCCCGCCGCACAACGCGGCCGAATTATGCGACGCGGCGCTGTTCCTGATCGACAACCCGAAGGCGCGCAGCCGCACGCTGCTCAAATACGTCAAGGGACCGGATTTCCCGACCGGCGGCGTGATCGTCGATAGACCGGCGGAAATCGCCGAGGCCTATAGCACCGGCCGCGGCTCGTTCCGCGTGCGCGCGCGCTGGAAGACCGAAGACACCGGCCGCGGCACTTACGTGATCGTCATCACGCAAATTCCCTGGCTGGTGCAGAAGTCGCGCCTGGTCGAGAAACTCGCCGAGCTGATCAACGAGAAGAAGCTGCCGCTGGTCGCCGACGTGCGCGATGAATCGGCCGAGGATGTGCGGCTGGTGATCGAGCCGCGCGCGCGCAGCGTCGATGCCGAATTGCTGATGGAGTCGCTGTTCAAGCTCACCGAGCTGGAAAGCCGCATCCCGCTCAACATGAACGTGCTGGTCAAAGGCCGCATCCCGACACGTGCTCGGCCTCGGCCGAGGCCTTGCGCGAATGGCTCGACCATCGCCGCGACGTGCTGGTGCGCCGCTCCAAGCATCGGCTGGCCGAGATCGAGCATCGCCTGGAAGTGCTGGGCGGCTATCTCATCGCCTATCTCAACCTCGACAAGGTGATCAAGATCATCCGGCGCGAGGACGAGCCGAAACCGGTGTTGATGAAGGCGTTCAAGCTTTCCGACGTGCAGGCCGACGCCATCCTCAACATGCGGCTGCGCAATTTGCGCAGGCTGGAGGAGATGGAAATCCGCGCCGAGGAAAAGGCGCTGCGCGAGGAGCGCAGCAAGACCAAGGCGCTCATCGCTTCGACCCCGCAGCAATGGAAGACCATCGCGGGCCAGATCAAGGAATTGAAGACGACGTTCGGGCCGAAGACCGATCTCGGCAAACGCCGCACCACCTTCGCCGAGGCGCCCGAGCACGACGAGGCCGCGATCGAGGAGGCGATGGTGGTGCGCGAGCCGATCACCGTCGTGGTGTCGGATAAGGGCTGGATCCGGGCGCTGCGCGGCCATGTCAGCGATCTGTCGGGCGTCACCTTCAAGACCGACGATGCGCTGAAATTCGCGTTCCCGACCGAGACCACCGCCAAGATTCTGATCTTCGCCAGCAACGGCAAGTTCTACACGCTGGAGGCCTCCAAGCTGCCGGGTGGGCGCGGGCATGGCGAGCCGGTGCGGCTCTATTTCGATATCGAGCAGGACGCCGACGTGGTGGCGGCGCTTGCTTATCAGGGCGGCCGCAAATTCCTGGTGGCGAGCCATGGCGGCAACGGCTTTGTGGTGCCGGAGGACGAAGTGCTCGGCACCACGCGCAAGGGCAAGCAGGTGCTCAACCTCAAGGGCCCCGACAAGGCGGCGGCGATGACCACGGTCGACGGCGAACTGGTGGCGGCCATCGGCGGAAATCGCAAGATGGTGATCTTCGCGCTCGACCAAGTGCCGGAGATGACGCGCGGGCGCGGCGTGCGGTTGCAGCGCTACAAGGAGAAGGGGCTCTCCGACGTCACCACCTTCAAGGCGGACGATGGGCTGAGCTGGATCGACGGCGCCGGCCGCACCCAAACGCTGTCGATGAAGGAGCTCAAGGACTGGCGCGGCAAGCGCGCCGATGCCGGCCGCATCGCCCATGGACTGCCGAAGAACAACAAATTCCGCGGCGCGCCTACTGGCGGCAAGGGCGGCGAAGAGGACGAGTGACGATTGTCATTCCGGGGCGCACGCGGCAGCGTGCGAACCCGGAATCCAGAAACTGTCACCGTATTTGCATCTGGATTCCGGGTCCGGCGCGAAAGCGCCGTCCCGGAATGACGGAAGCTCAACTCGCCACGAACAGCAGCGAGCATTCGGCGTCCTTGAGCAGCGATGACGCGGTGTCACCGAAGAAAAGTATTTCGCGTGGCCGGCGGCCGACGCCCATCACGATCAGATTGTGCTTGTGGCGCGCCGTTTCCTTCAGGATGGCTTCGTCCGGCGCGACATCGGCGCGCAGGGCGGTGCGAATGCTCATGTTGTAGCCGTCGGCGATCGCGACAATGTCCTTGAGGATCGCTTCCTCGTGCCGGCGGCTACGAATGCCGCGGCGGGCGCCCGATTTTCCGACCGCGACATAAAGCACCGTGAGCGGCGCCTTGTTGGCCCGTGCCATGGTAATGGCAACTTCCGCCGCGCGGCGTGACGGCTCGGTGCCATTCACGGGCACGAGAATGTTCAGCTTACCGCCGGGATTTTTCGACAAATCGCCGCGCACGGCCGTGATCGCCAGCGGGCCGTCGAAGCCCTTCGCCAACGATGTCACGCTTTCGTGGAAATCCTTGCCGCGACGGGCGGTTTTCTCCACGCCGATGAGCATGAGGTCGTAGCCCTTCTCGGCTTCCGCGGCGATGACGTCCGGTCCCGGGGCCTCATGCACGATGGTGGTGACCTCCACCGGCGTGTCGACTTTTTCCTCGTCCTTCTGCTTGCTCTTGATCAGTTCGGCCGCTTGCTTGACGGTATCGCCGGCTTTCTCGGCCTTCTTCTCCTGTACTTTGTCGACTTTCTCTTCCTTGGCGGATTTCTTGTCGTCGTCTTTGTTCTCTGATTTCTTCACGTCGAAATTTTTATCCGCGACTTTGGCGTCCGTCTTCGCGGCGTCCTTGGTCTCGGATTCTTTTTCTTCCTGCTTTTTATCTTCGATCTTGGCTGCGTCCTTGATGTGAAGAACGGTCGTCGGCATGCCGTGCGTGCCCGCCAGCATGCCGGCGACGCGTGAGGCGAATTTNNGTTCTTCGCGCTCTAACCGCTGCTTTTCTTCCTTGCGCAGGGGAACGCGCGCCAGCGCCCAGCGCAGGGTCGGCGGCATGGCCAAGGTCGTGATGACCGCCATGGCGACGATCATGGTGAAAAGACTCTGATTGAGCGCGCCCATCGACAGGCCGATGGTCGCGATAATGACCTCGGTCGAGCCACGCGCGTTCATGCCGCAGGCGAGCGCAAGTCCCTCGCGCCGAGTGAGGCCACCGAGCTCAGCCCCGACGAATGCGCCGCTGAATTTACCGACGCTGGCGATCAAGATAAGACCGACCGTAAGGAGGGCGATCTTCGGGTCGGCGAAGATGGTGAGGTCGCTGCTCAAGCCGGCAATGCCGAAGAACACCGGCGCAAAGAACGCGGTGATGAGGCCGCGCAATTGTTCGTCGATATGCCGGGTCAGGATCGGGGATTCCCCGATCAGAATGCCGGCGACAAAGGCGCCCAGCACGGTGTGCACGCCGATGAGATGCGTGATCATGGCCATGCCGCCCATGATGACGAGGATCGCGGTGATCACGGCGAATTCGCTGAGGAACGTGTCGTTGACCCATCGAATGATGAAAAACACGATGCGCCGGCCGATGGTCAGGCTCGCGACCATGAAGACAAACGTGCCGACCACGCTTTGCGCCAATGACCAGGCATCGACCGCGCCGTGCAAGGCCAGGCTGAAGATGATCGAGACAATGATCCAGCCGACGCTGTCGTCGATAATGGCGGAGGCGAGGATGACTTGCCCGACCACGCGCCGCATGAAATTCATTTCGCGCACGACCATCGCCACGATCTTGACCGATGCGATCGAGAGGGCCGTGCCGAGGAACAGCGCGGTGATCAGCCGCTTACCCGGCTCAGGCAGCAATGCGTCGGGTAGCATTTCGCCGAGCGCGACACCGCAGACGAAGGGGATGACGATGCCCATGAGCGACGCGAACACCGCGGCACGTCCGGTTTGACGCACCAGCTTGAGATCGGTTTCCATGCCGGTCAGAAGAAGAAGCAGAAGAATGCCGAACTGCGAGATGGCGTCGATCATCGCCTTTTGTTCGGGATTGTTCGGAAACAACATCTGCTGAAGATCGGGCAGTATGAGCCCAAACAAAGACGGGCCGAGCAGCAGCCCGGCGATCAATTGCCCCATGACGGCCGGCTGGCGCATGCGCAGCATGGCTTCGCCGAGCAACCGGCCGACGATCATCAGCGCCAGAATTTGCGCGATGAAAATGACCTCAGAGGGGCCTTTATGGGCTTGCTCGGCAGCGAAGGCGGGCCCTGCCGCCAGCGCAAACAGCGCGAGCGGCAGGCAGAGCCAGCGGTTGCGGATCTTGGTCATCGCTGGCGCCGTCCCTCATTCCGATCGCAGGTTTAAAGCCTCCGTCAACCCGATGGAACTCGGTAAGTTCCCGCAATATGCAATTGCAAATTATTCGCAACAAACTTATGCTGCAAGCCGTGTTAGGCTGATTTATACCGACCGGGAAAGAACTTAAGCCCGATGGATGCCGAAACCCCGAATCCCAAATCGCTCACAGACCGCACCGTGTTGGCGGCGCNNCCTCGATCGCCTACATGGACCCGGGCAATTTCGCGACCAACATCCAGGCCGGCGCGAAATACGGTTACACGCTGCTGTGGGTCGTGCTGCTGGCCAACCTGATCGCCATGCTGTTTCAGGCGCTGTCGGCCAAACTCG
>PKXB01000043.1 GCA_003133345.1 Hyphomicrobiales bacterium
CAATGGGCTAGCCGTTGTTCACGGACGACTATGTACTTTGCCGCAATCAGTTGACTTAACGCTCTCTGTCTCGGCGAGGAGCCAATGCCAACAGCCTCTCCGGCATCAGACCAGTGACCGGGTCGTATCGTCGAACAATTCCTCAACGCTGTAGCGGCGCGGGATCAGTTTCTGATCAAAAACAAAGTTGATGATCGCCTCGAGCGATGGCCGGTTGGCCTCGACACCGTAATTCAGTTGTGCGGCGTTCTTATTACCCCCGCGAATCGCGATGTCGCGGCTTTCCTTGAAGATGCGGAACACCTCGCGGACCAGGTCGGGCCGCGTGCGTGACAACTCGCTGCGGATCACCAGCATATGGTTGATCGGCACGCCATGCTTGTCGGCCCAGGCGTACTTGCCGACGATTTTGAGCTTGCCGTCCTTCTCCATGTCCTTCTGCTTTATCTGGGCAAGCTCCTCCATGATGTCGTCCTGATCGCCGCCGGGCTTATCCGTTCGTTATCGTCGATGCAGATAACGGGAAATTATTTCGGCGGAACAGAAAATTCTAGTTCAGGAACAGCGGATTTTCTCGGTTAAATCCGAAATCATCACCGGATGAGGTTTTCGGTACACACACCGCGGTGACGCCGGCACACGATGCATGTCCCGTAACCTGTCTTATGCGAATCCTAATCCCCCGCCCGCCCAAAGCCTCGCAAACTTATGTTTTGCTTGACGCAAGGTTCTCTCGAAACGGTTGCCGGAATTCGACACTACGTTTAGTGAGTGAGGCTGGAGACCACAACCCGCTGGCATCCGGTGTTTTTTGAGCCTGGCGGTGCGTCTGCGCAAAATTATCCAACGCCCAGATAGAACCGGCGGACAAGCTCATTTTGCTGGAGTGCCTGAGGATTATCCGCCGAAAGCACGATCTGTCCGTGCACGAGCACATAGCCCCGGTCGGCGATCCGAATCGCCTGTCGAAAATTCTGCTCCGCCATCAGCACGGTCAGCCCAAGCTGCTTCTTGAGATTTGCGATGGTCTCGATCGTTTTTGACACCAGAATCGGAGCCAACCCGACCGACGGCTCGTCGACGAGAAGAATCTTCGGCAACGCCATCAAGGCGCGCGCAATCGCCAACATTTGTTGTTCGCCCCCGCTCATGCTTCCGGCGAGCTGACGTCGCCTTTCCTTAAGGCGCGGAAACGCATCGAAGCAAAAGGCAAGGCTGTCCGAGATGCGCGCGCGGGCAAATTCGCGAAAGGCGCCGAGCAAGAGGTTCTCTTCCACTGTCAACTTGGGAAACAGGCGGCGTCCCTCCGGGACAAGCGAAATCCCGATCCCGACGATATCCTCGGTGCTGCGTCCGATCAGATCATAAGAAGTTCCGTCGATGGTCGCCACGATACGTCCAGCCGTGGGGCGTACCTGCCCCATGATGCATTTGATCAGCGTGCTCTTCCCATTGCCGTTGGTTCCGAGCAGGACGACGGTCTCCCCGCCTCGCACGTTTATACTGATGCCGGAGAGCACCCGAACCTCTCCGTACCCGGCATGCAGTCCCTCAATGGCAAGACTATTCGCCAAGATAAGCCCTTTCGACTTCTTCCTGCTGCATGACATCATCAGGAAGCCCATCAGCGATTTTGCATCCCGCGACAATCACCACGATGCGCTGTGAAAACAGCATGACGGCCCGCATGATGTGTTCAATAAGCAGGATCGAAATTCCCTCAGCATTGAGCCGGTTCAGCAGAGCAAGAATCTCATCAACTTCGCTTTCGGAAAGACCTGCCATGACTTCGTCGGCAATCAGGACCTTCGGTCGCGCGGCCAGCGCCCGACCAAGCTCAAGCTTCCTTAGTTCAACCTGGGTTAACCCTTTCGGACTGAGATCGGCCTTCTCGCCAAGTCCTACTTCATCGAGGATCACCTGCGCTGCTTCGCTGATGACGCGCGCCGATTTGTGGCCGACCGCAAACCGCAAAGGCACCTCGATATTCTCCTGAATGGTCATTCCCCGGAATGGCCGCGGAATCTGATAGGTCCGCGCCAGCCCGCGTCTTGCCCTGAGCCATGCCGGAGTTTTGGTAATGTCGTTGGCATCAAAAGTTATCGATCCTTCATCGGGAGCCAAAATTCCCGTAATGCAATTCACGAATGTACTCTTTCCGGATCCATTCGGGCCGATGAGGCCTACGCGTTCGCCTTTCAACAGGGCAAAGTCGACACTGGTGAGCGCCGCGAATCCGTCGAACCGCTTCGTGATGCCCGTCGCATCGAGGATATTCGCGGTCATTTGCGTCCTCGTTTCCAGCTTCGGACGATACCGACCACGCCCCTCGGGGCGGCGGTCAGGAAGACCACGAGCAACACGCCGACAATGAAAAGGTTCGCGGCCGACGAAATCGTAACGGTCAGGATCTGCTGGGCCGATCCGAGAAGGATCGCCCCAACGACCGGCCCCCACCAAGTGGCGGTCCCACCGACCAACGGCATGGCAATGGAATTCACTGCGATAGCGAGACCGAAGGCGGTGGCCGGGTCGACATAGGTGACGTAATAGGGAAATGGCGCGCCAGCCATGCCCATGATGGCGCCGCTCATTGTTGTCGCGATCAGCTTGAGACGAAGGCTCGGCACGCCGGAAGTTTCCGCCGCGGACTCATCGTCCCTGATCGCCGCGAGCCCGATGCCGATCCATGATTTCTCAACGGCCCACGCCGCGAGCACGGCAAACATTGTCAGCGCTACCATGAGCACGACCAGGAACTGAACGTACGAAATACCGTTCGGAACAAAGAAACCGAAGAATGCCATCAGGACGCCGGAGATTGGCGGCCTTATGACGTAAACGCCGCGCGCACCACCGACAAAGCTCCAGTTTACGACGAGCGTTTGCAGAACGATGGCCAGCGCCAGCGTCGCGATTGAAAAGAACACGCCGCGCAGCCGCAACGTCAAATATCCCGTACCAAGTCCGACCAGCCCCGCGGTGACCGCCGCGGCCAGCATTTCAAAAAACAACGGCATGGGAAATATTTTATTGAGAACGATCGTGGTGTAGCACCCGATCGCGAAGAAACCCGCCGTCCCGAAATTGACGTAGCCGCCATATCCCCCAAGGATGTTCCACGCCGTGCCGAGAACGATGAACTGCAGGATCGTGTATGTAGCGAGGTAGTAGTATTCACTGACATAGGGTCCCAACAGCACCGTAGCCGCCATAAGGGCGGTACCGACCAATAAGATCGCAACACCGGACTGTAACCGGCCGAACGTCGACGCCGGCTTCCGTAATCCAGGCGCTGAAGCAGTTTGTTCACTCATCGTCCAAAGATCCCAACGGGCCGGAATATGAGCGTGAGTAGCAAAAGTCCGAACGATACCGCAGGCGACCATGACGGGCCGTAGAACGTCGTCGTCAAGGCCTCGGCAACACCCAGGATCAGCGAAGCGACCAGGGTACCGGGAATGCTTGCGATGCCGCCGAGAACGCAGATGGCAAACGCCCTACCGATATATTCGCGCGTGATCGACGGCTCGACCGGCTGAATGATGATGAGCAGAACGCCGGCGATGATGGCGGTCGCAACGGCGATGCCGAATGCTATTTCCTTCGCCCGGATCGGATTAGCGCCGATCAGGCGCACCGCTTCGACGTCTTGCGAAACGGCCAATATAGTGCGCCCGGTAAACGTCCGCGACAGATAGAGATGAACGCTGCCGAGCATGCCGAGCCCGACCAGAAACGGAACCAACATCCGCCACGGAACCGAGACAAATCCAACGCTAACCGAAGACTCAAGATAGGGCTCGCTAATCGAGCGATAGTCCACGCCGAACACCAGAACCACGCCGATCTCGACGATGAAAAGAATTCCGAAGAAGAAGGCTAGCCCTTGCAACGACTCGTCGCCGCGACGCTCGAAGAAATAATGATAGGCACGATAGAACGCGCGCCCGAAAAGATACCCGCACGGCGCGAACACGGCCATCGAGACGAACGGATCGAAGCCAAAATCTTCCCAACCCAAAAAAGCAAGATAGGCCCCGGCGATCATGAAAGCGGGATGCGCGATGTTGACGATATCGAGCATCCCGAAAGCGATGGTCACGCCGATTGCGACCGCCGCGTAGAAACCGCCTAAGACAATGCCCGTAACGATCGCGTTTATGACGAGGTCCCAGCTGAATTCCATCAGCGGTCTCCGTTCCGCTCATCGACGGCCGGAGTGTTCACATTTTTGGTCAGATGCGATGATATCTCGGGCGACTTAAACGTCCCGGTCGCTATGCACATACTAAACGCGCTGCGCTTCTTCCGCACGCCGCATCCTCCCCGGAGAGCTAGCCGCCGAGCCTCCTCGGAAGCAGGCGCGCTGCGCAGCAATCCCACTATTACCCACGATAACACGAAAAATCATACTCTGCGACGGCATCCTTTGATTTAAATCAAGGTGTCGACACGGGCTCTCGGCGCTGGTGACGATGCGGGCAAAGCAATTGGCGCTCGCGGCCTTAGTGTGGACAAGACCGAGCGGACCATCGTCGGCGACTGCGTCACTAAATGGCAGCCCGGAAATTCAAATCAGCGGGACCACCTCTTTAGTCAAAATACTTTCGTCCAACTGGTTCCGCCCAAACCAACTGCAACGTCATAAACCTATGGAGGAAGCAATATGAGCGGAATTACTCGGCGCGAATCGACAGCCTTGATCGGATCAGCGCTCCTGAGTTCAACTTTTCCCGTAAGGGCTCAGCCTGCCCAGCCGCCGATCAAAATCGGATTCAGCATGGCGTTGAGCGGCGGTCTCGCCGGCGGCGGCAAGGCAGCGCTCTTGACCTATCAAATCTGGGCCGAAGAGATGAATGCCAAAGGCGGCCTGCTCGGCCGCAAGGTGGAGCTTGTCTATTACGATGACCAGAGCAGTCCCGCAACTGTCCCCGCCATCTATTCCAAGCTGCTCGACATCGACAAGGTCGACTTGGTGATCTCGGGCTATGCCACAGTTCCGACTGCCGCGGCGATGCCCACCGTGATCCAACATAAGAAGCTGTTCTTGTCCTTATTCGCGTTGGCCTTGAACGATCAATTCAAATACGACCGTTATTTCCAATTGCAGCCGAACGGCCCCGTGGCGAAGACCGAGATCTCGCGTGGGTTCTACGAAGTTGCCAGTGCGATGACTCCAAAGCCGACGACAATCGCTCTCACCGGCGCCGATGCGGAATACTCGCAGCTTGCGTTGGAAGGGGCCCGCGAAAATGCCAAGAAATACGGGATCAAGATCGTCTACGATCGCACCTATCCGTCGAATACCGTCGACTTTGCCTCCATCATGCGGCCGATCAAGGCCGCGAGCCCGGATCTCATTTACCTGGCCTCATACCCGCCTGACTCCGCGGGATTAGTCCGCGCCGCCTACGACGTGGGCGTCACCGCCAAACTATTTGGCGGCGGGACCATCGGACTGCAATTCGCCACCTTCAAAACGCAGCTGAATACGATGTTGAACAACGTCGTCAGTTACGACTTGTATGTGCCCGAACCGACGATGAACTTCCCCGGAATCGAGAAGCTCTTAGGTCTCTATCGCGACCGGGCCAAGGCCGCCGGCGTCGACCCGCTTGGCATCTACATTCCGCCCTTCGCCTACGCGGAAATGCAAATTCTCGAGCAGGCGATCAAAGCGGTCGGCAGCCTCGATGACGGCAAGCTCGCCGCATACATTCACAAGGAAACGTTCAAGACTGTCGTCGGCGATATCAGCTTCTCGCCGGAAGGCGAATGGGCCAAACCGCGCATTCTGTTGGTGCAATATCAAAACATCGTCGGTGCGGACGTCGAGCAGTTCAAGCAGGCCGGCAAGCAGGTCATTATCTACCCGCCCGAACTGAAATCGGGCACGGTCAAGACGCCGTTCGACGCCACCCATCGCTGATCCCTGCTGATCGAGATCGGCCGCTGCCATAAAGCTGTCCCGGGACTTGTTCGCAGATGCTCTGACTGCGAGCATGTCCCGGGCGGTTTTTGGGCTGGCCACGGTCGATGGATGAAAGGGCGTTCCGATGAAGGCCGTGCGGTTTTCACGATTCGGCCGTGCTTCAGAGGTCGCCGAGCTTGTTGAAATCCCCGAGCCCGCGCAGCCCGGGCCGGGCGAGGTCCTGATCGAGGTCGAGGTCGCGCCGATCAATCCGTCCGACCTGCTCCATTTCGAGGGCCGCTACGCGCAACCGGCATCCCTGCCCGCCTTCGCCGGCGCGGGCGTGCTCGGCCGCGTCGCGCGATTGGGAACGGATGTGCAGCACCTCAAACCCGATGACCGGGTCATCGTCGTGAACACGCAGCGTCGCGCGTGGTGCGATCGGTTCGTTTGGTCTGCTGCGCGCCTCATCCCGCTGCCGGAGGCGGATCCCGTCGACCTCGCCCTTCTCGCCGCGAACCCGCCAACGGCGCTTCTCATGCTTGAGCGCTTCGGCGATCTACGGCCGGGCGAGTGGGTGATGCAGAACGCCGCGAACTCCTCCGTGGGTGTGAGCCTGATTCAGATCGCGAAAACGATGAACCTGCGGACCGTCAACATGGTAAGGCGCCAGCATCTGGTCGACCATCTCGCCGCATTCGGCGCCGACGTGACGCTCATCGACGGTCCCGATCTGCGCGCCCGGGTGGCCGAAGCGGTCGGCGGCGGCCGGATCAAGCTGGGCATCGACGCGATCGCCGGCGATGCAACGCGCCGAATGGCGAACTGTCTAGCGGATGGCGGCACGGTGGTGACCTACGGCCTGCTCTCGGGCAAGCCCTGCGAAGTGGACGCCGCCGATATCGTTTTTCGCGACATCAGCCTGCGCGGCTTCTGGTATTCGCGCTGGTTCTCGACCGCAGATCCCGCCGCGATCAAGTCCCTCTTCGCCCGCCTCGTTGGCATGCTGCAGGCGAAGACGCTACGGGTGCCGGTCGAGGCCAGCTATCCGATCGAAAAGCTCACTGAAGCGCTGGCGCATGCGCAGCGCGAGGGCCGCGTCGGCAAGGTGGTGATGCGGTGGACGCGCTGAGCGCGCCGCTCACTTAATGGCTTGCGGATTGATCGGCGAGCCAGAGCCGCCGGTGATGATGAGCGGCGGTGCGGTAAAGAGAAACTCATAGACGCCGTCGGCCGCGCAGTCTTCCGCGAGTTCCTTGAGGTCGAAGATTTCGCCCATCGTCAGCCCCATGGCTGGAATCACCACCCAATGCCATGGCTGCTGCGCTTCCGTGGTCTCGTTCGGACGCACCTCCACGCCCCACGTATCCGAACAGATGGCGGCGATCTGCTTTTCGTGGCACCAGTAGCAGTTCTCGAACTTGACGCCCGGGCCGTCGCCGCCGGCGTAGCCTCCCCACGCCCCCGCCTTCCGACAGGCTTCCATCTGACCGGTCCGGATGATGACGAAGTCTCCGCGCCGGATTTCGACGCCTTGCGCTTTGGCGCAGGCGTCGAGCTCCGCATTGGAGATCCCATATCCGTCGGCAAGCACGTCCATGCCCTTGAAGCGCGCGACATCGAGCAGCACGCCGCGCCCAATCATCTTGTTGCGGGTGTACTGAATGCCGTTCTTGTGGATGCCCGAGCTGTTCGCCAGCGCGGCATCGTAGCCGTTGTACATCTTGTTCTTATAGAAGACGTGACCGAGCGAGTCCCAATGCGTTGCGCCCTGCACGCACAACATCAGGACATCGTCGGCGTAGCTGGCGGCGCCCGTTGGTTCGTAGTTGAGAGCGATGCCGTCGGCACCGCTGTGCAGCATCATATGGATGGGATTGAAGCGACGACCGAACAGTCCGGTTTGCGGGCCGCTGCTGTCGAGCGGAATGCCGAGTGAAAACGCATTTCCCTTGCGCACCAGCCTGGTGGCGCCGACGATGTCCTGCGCCGTCACAAAATTAAGGGTGCCGATTTGATCGTCCGCGCCCCAGCGGCCCCAGTTCGAGAGCTTCTTGCTTGCTTCTGCGATGGCGTTGAGCCCGACTTGGATGCCCATGGATTCCCTCTTACTCCTCGAAACGGTTGCGGACGCTCATACTGGTTGCCGGCAGCGGCGACTTTGAACAGGCGCCGCTCTTTTGATGGATCCCGCGGCTAGAACTTGACGGCGTCGCCGCCTTTTGTGCCGAGAATGGTACGGGCCTCGTCGGGCGTTGCGATCTCCAACGACAGTTCCTCGCAGATGCGCCGTATCTTGGCAACCTGCTGCGCGTTCGAGTCCGCAAGCTTGCCCTTGCCGATGTACAGCGAGTCTTCAAGCCCGACGCGCACGCTGCCGCCCAGCAGCGCCGCCTGCGTCGTAAAGTTCATCTGGTGCCGCCCCGCCGCCAGCACCGAGAAAACGTAGTCATTTCCGAACAGCTTGTCGGCGGTGTTCTTCATGTGGACGAGATGGTCAAGGTCGGCGCCAATGCCTCCCAAGATCCCGAAGATGAACTGCAGAAAGATTGGCGGCTTCAGCCGCCCGCTATCGTAGAAGTATTGCGTATTGTACAAGTGCCCCACGTCATAGCACTCGTGCTCGAACTTCACTCCGCGTTTGTCGGCTAATTGAGTGATGACATAGTCGATCGTTTTGAACGTGTTGGGGAAGATGCCATCCACCGTCCGCTCCAGATACGGCTTCTCCCAGTCGTGCTTCCACTTGTCGTAGCGTTTCGCCAGGTTGAAAATGGCGAAGTTCATTGACCCCATATTGAGCGAGGTGATCTCGGGCTCCGCCCGCACGGCGGCCGCGATGCGGTCGTCCATGCTCATGCCGAGGGCGCCGCCGGTCGATATGTTCACAATTGCTTTGGTACTCTGCTTGATGCGCGGCAAAAACTGCATGAACACGTTCGGATCGGGAGTCGGGGCGCCGGTTTTCGGATCGCGCGCATGCAGATGAATAATCGCGGCACCCGCTTCGGCGGCAGCAATTGATTCTCGTGCGATCTCATCCGGAGTGACCGGCAAAGCGTCCGACATCGTCGGTGTGTGTATCGATCCGGTGACGGCGCAGGAGATGATTACTTTGGTTCGTTTTGCCACGGTTATTCAATCCTTTCGCTTGCGCAAAGACTGCCGTGAAGCGGCGCTCACGGTATGCTGAATTCTGGCGAGTCCAGCGCGCGCTGGTCTAATTGCTCTGGGCTTGCACGGATCGATTATTTCACGGTATCTGTCGGCCGCTCTAAATATGCGTTACACGCCCTCGCTCACCAATCGGTGCCACCTTGCCACCTTGACCCGGCGTGAAGGCGGGACGGTGAGCGGGTGCCGGACGCCGAATTGGCGTGACGGTAACAACCCTTCACCTTTTAAGAGCCGAACGCACCGCAACATTTTGTCCGCTATGTGCCGATTTTG
>PKXB01000220.1 GCA_003133345.1 Hyphomicrobiales bacterium
ACGCCTGCCGCGCTTTCAATGCCCCCGTCACGGGCGGCAACTGCTCGCTCTACAACCAGCACCCCGCAGGCCCGATTGACCCTACCCCCACGGTCGCCATGGTCGGTCTGATCGAGAAACCAGAGCACATCACGACGCAATGGTTCAAGGATGAAGGCGACGCCATTATCCTGCTCGGGGATGTCGCTGATGCCAACGACCCGCTGCGCGGCCTGGGCGGCTCGGCGTTTTTGCAGCGCATCCACAACTTAAAGGCCGGCATCCCGCCGCGGTGCGACCTCGAGAAGGAAAAGGAACTGCACCTGGCCCTGCGCGCGCTCATCCACTCCGGCGTCGTCAAGAGCGCCCACGATTGCAGCGAAGGCGGCCTAGCCGTCACCCTCGCCGAAAGCTGCATCAGCCAGCAGATTGCGCGCGAGACGCCGAGGCTGATCGGCGCCCAGGTTGACCTTACGGCGCTGGCGGCGACTCCAGCTAGCGCGCCAGCACTGCGCCTCGACGCCCTGCTATTTGGCGAAGCCCAGGGACGCGTCGTCATCTCGATGGCCGCGGTCAACGCCGGCAAGGTGTTGGCCCAAGCAAAGATCCTAGGCATCACAGCAACGCGAATCGGCACCGTCGGCGGCGGGACGTTGCAAATCAAGGCCCTGGGGACGACATTGAGTTGCGACCTGTCGGAACTGCACGACCTGTGGTGGAATTCCATCGCTCGCGCGATGCGTTAGTGGAAAGCGGACCTGGTTGATGAATTATTACCCAAAACATTATTGTGGCATCTTCGGCATTTACGGCCATCCGAACGCCGCGGAACTGACTTATTACGGCCTTTACGCGCTGCAACACCGCGGACAGGAAAGCGCCGGCATCGTCACTTCGGACGGCAAACAGTTTCACGAGCACAAAGGCATGGGGCTGGTGTCGCAAATCTTCAAGGGGAACGTCCTGCACGACATGGTCGGCCCCATCGCCATCGGCCACACGCGCTATTCGACCACCGGCTCGTCGCACTTGCGCAACGCCCAACCGCTCACGGGTAGTTGCGCCCGCGGCCAGATCGCCATCGCTCACAATGGCAACCTCACCAACGCCGCCCAGCTTCGTGAAGAACTCGAGGCCAAGGGCTCGATCTTCCAGACCACTGTCGATAGCGAGATCATTCTGCATCTGCTGGCCCAGCCGACGATGCAGGGCGAGAGCAACAACCTCGTGCGCAGCCTTCACCGCATCGAAGGTGCCTACTCGCTCGTCATCATGACCGAGAACGAGCTGATCGGCGTGCGGGATCCGTATGGCTTCCGGCCCCTTTGCCTCGGCCAGATCGACGACGCCTGGGTGCTGGCCAGCGAAACCTGCGCCCTGGATCTGATTCACGCCAAGTATGTGCGCGACGTTGAGCCGGGAGAGATTGTGGTCATTAACCGCAATGGGCTCTCGAGCATGCAGGCCTTCCCGCAACACCATCGCCGCGCCTTCTGCATCTTCGAATACGTCTATTTCGCCCGGCCCGACAGCACTATCGCCAATCGCAGCGTTTACAAGGTGCGCGTCGAGATGGGCCGGCAGCTCGCGCGCGAATTCCCCGTCGCGGCAGACGTCGTCGTGCCCGTGCCGGACAGCGGCAACTGCGCGGGGCTGGGTTACTCACTCGAGTCCAGGATCCCGTACGAGATGGCGTTCGTGCGCAACCACTATGTGGGCCGCAGCTTCCTCCAGCCCTCGCAGCTCATCCGAGACTTCGATGTGCGCGTGAAGCTCAACCTCATCGAAGAGCTGGTGAAGGACAAACGCGTCATTGTCGTGGACGATTCCATCGTGCGCGGCACCACGTCGAGAAAGATCGTGCAGATGATGCGCGATGCCGGCGCCAAGGAGGTGCATTTCCGCATCGCCTCGCCGCCGATCACGCATCCGGATTATTACGGCATCGACACGCCGGAGCGCGACAAGCTGCTCGCCGCCACCCACGATCTGGAAGGCATGCGGCAATTCATCGGCGCCGATTCGCTGGCGTTCCTGTCGGTCGACGGCATCTACCGCGCCATGGGTTTCGACAAGCGCGATGCGGCGCGGCCGCAATTCACCGACCACTGCTTCACCGGCGACTATCCGACCGCACTCACCGACCTGGCCGCGCAAGAGGCCAGCCCACGGCAGTTGTCGCTGCTCGCTGAAGCCATCTAGGCTTTTGCGCTAGCGTTACCGCATGTCAAAACCCCTCGCCGACCGTATCGCGCTCATCACCGGCGCCTCGCGCGGCATCGGCGCGGCGCTTGCGTTGCAGCTCGCGCAAGCAGGCAGCCACGTGGTGGCGGTGGCGCGCACGGTGGGCGGACTGGAGGAGCTCGACGATAAGATCAAGGCGGCCGGCGGCTCCGCCACGCTGGTGCCGCTGGATGTGAAAGATTCAGACGGCATCGCGCGGCTCGCGCTCGCGCTCAACGAGCGCTATGGCCGCCTCGACGTGCTGATCGGCAATGCCGGCATTCTCGGGCCGCTGTCGCCGCTCGGCCATGTCGAGCCGAAGGACTGGGACAATCTGGTTGCCGTCAACGTCACCGCCAATTGGCAGCTTATCCGCACCATGGATCCGCTGCTCAAGGCGGCGCCCGCCGGCCGCGCGGTGTTTCTCACCTCCGCCGTCGCCTACAAGGGCCGCGCCTATTGGGGGCCCTATGCGGCATCGAAAGCCGCGCTCGATGCGCTGGTGCGCGCTTATGCGGCGGAATGCGCGACCACGAAAGTTTGCGCCAATCTGTTCGCCCCGGGCCCGACCCGCACCCGCATGTATTTGGGCGCCTTTCCCGGCATCGATCCGCTGACGCGGCCGACGCCGGAAGCGGTGGCTAAAGCGATCGTGCCGCTGTGCCTGCCCGATTGCGCGCAGACCGGAAAAATCTACGATTTCCGCACGAGGAAGTTCTTGGAATTTCGGACGCCGGCTTGATCCTTCTCCCCGCGCGCGGGGAGAGGTGTTCAGTGTTTGCGCTTCGCGCGCCCTTTGAACGGATTGCCCTTCTCGCGCAGCGTCAGGCGGATCGGCGTGCCGGGCAGCGCGAAGCTCTCGCGCAGCGAATTCACCAGATAGCGCTTGTAGGCGTCGGGCAGCGCATCGGCGCGGGTGCAGAACAGCACGAAGCTCGGTGGTCTCGCTTTTGCCTGCGTGATGTAATTGAGCCTGAGCCTACGCCCCGACACCGCCGGCGGCGGATGCGCGTCAACCGCGTGCTCGAACCAGCGATTGAGCGCAGCCGTCGGAATGCGCTTATTCCAGATCGCGAAGGCATCGACGATCGCCTGCATCAGGCGGTCGAGGCCTTCCCCGGTCATGGCGGACACCGCCGCCAGCGGCACGCCCTTCATCTGCTTGAGCTTCTCGTCGGCCTGCTCGCGCAGCTTGCCGATGGCGCCCGCGGTCTTTTCCTTCAGGTCCCATTTATTGACCGCGATAACGATGGCGCGGCCTTCCTGCTCGACCAGATCAGCGATGCGCTGGTCCTGCTCCTCGAACGCGTTTTCGACGTCGAGCAGCACCACCACCACCTCGGCAAAGCGCACCGCATTGAGCGCGTCGGCGACCGAAAGCTTTTCCAACTTCTCATCGACGCGCGCCCGGCGCCGAATGCCGGCGGTGTCGTGGATGCGGAATTTCTGGCCGTGCCAATCGAGATCGACCGCGATGGCGTCGCGGGTGGTGCCGGCCTCCGGCGCGGTGAGCAGCCGCTCCTCGCCGATCAGCCGGTTGACCAAAGTTGACTTGCCGGCATTCGGGCGCCCGACAATGGCAACCCGGATCGGATGCGGGCCGGATGGCTCGGACGCCGCTTCGATCTGCGCCGCGGTGCGTTCCGGCAAGGCCACGCGCAGCGCGTCGTAGAGATCGGCCAGGCCTTCGTTGTGTTCAGCGGAAATCGCTACCGGGTCGCCGAGGCCGAGCGCGTAGGCGTCCAGTCTTCCGGCTTCGCCGGCGGTGCCTTCCATCTTGTTGGCGATCAGCACGCTCGGCTTGCCCGACTTGCGGACGAGTTCGGCGAAAACTTGGTCCACCCCAGTAGGACCGCTGCGCGCGTCGATCATGAAGAAGATCGCATCGGCCTGCGCCATCGCTGTCTCTGTCTGCGCCCGCATGCGGCCGGTAAGGCTCTCGGGCGCGGACTCCTCAAGTCCCGCGGTATCGATCACGGTGAAATCGAGATCGCCGAGCCGGCCCTCGCCTTCGCGGCGGTCGCGCGTCACGCCCGGCCGGTCGTCGACCAAAGCGGTACGCCGGCCGACCAGCCGGTTGAACAATGTCGACTTGCCTACATTGGGGCGGCCGACGATGGCAATGGTGAAGCTCATGGGCAGCGATCCGGCCCGCGCAAAGCGAAAGACGCTCTCTTAACCTGACAGGGGCGTCAGCGCGAGAAGGTGCCGGGCGGCGGCGCCGACGGCCAGGGGTCGGTGCTCGTACTTTGCCCGGACGCCGGCTGCTGCGGAGTCGTGCCCGGCCAGGGCGCCGTTTGCTGTTGGCCGCTGCCTTGGCCCTGGGCCGCCGGCTGCACGGTGATTTGCGTGGGCGGACGGGTTGCCGTGCGCGGCTTCGGCTTGCGCTTCGGTTTTGCCTTGGGCTCTGCCGCCGGCTCGATCGCGGCGGTCTTGGCTGACGGCGCGGGCGCGGCGGTCTTGTCGCCGGGCGTTGCCGCGGCAGCGCCGGCTGGCTCCGCCGCCGGCGCTTGCGCGGTCTCCGGCTGCGGCTGATTGCCCTTCATATATTCGGGCGGAATTCCTTGCGAGACGCCCGGCACGCCCTGCGGGAACAGATCTTTGCGCTCGCCGGGCAGTTTCTTCTTGTCGTTGAGATGGAGGAAGTCGAACTTGTCCATGTCGAAATCCTCGCAACCGGCGAGAACCGGCGCGAGCGCGACCAGTCCGACCAGCAACACGATGCGATGCATGCGGCGCATGGAATAATCCTCAACTCTTCCCGCCGGCGGCGATCAGCGCCGAGAGCACATCGGCGCGCGCGCGCGTGCCCGGCGGCGTCTCGCCATCGGTTGCGATCATGTCGATATAGCGGCGCGCGGCAGTGAAGTCGTGGTTGCGCCAGGCCGACAGCGCCAGCAGCTCGCGCGCGCTGTGGCGGAAGGTGTGGCCAGGCTCGGCGACCGGATCGAGACGGCGGCGCATGTCGGAAAGCGGCGCGCTGTCCACCATCAGCATGCCGGCGCGCACGGCGGCGAGATCCTGCAGGGTGGTCCCGAGCGAGGTGTCGGCGGCGATTTCATCATAGGCCTTCACGGCGTCAGGGCGCTTGGTTTGCGCAAGCTCGGCGGCGGCGCGCAAGCGCGCCAGCGTGCGATAGCCGGCCGGCGCCTCGGCGGCGATTTTGGCGAAGGCGGTTTCCGCTTCGGCGTGCTTGCCCGCTTCGCTCAAGCTCAGCGCGGACTCGTATGCGGCACCGGCAGCGGCGGCTTGCTTGGCTTGCCAGTATTCATAGCCGCGCCAGCCGCCGATACCGGCGACGATCAGCACGGCGAGCGCGATGATATAGATGCTGTAGCGATCCCACAGCTTCTGCAGCCGTTCGCGGCGGACTTCCTCGTCTACTTCGTGAAAAATATCGGCCACAAATGGCTCCAAACCCCGTTACGCCCATCCCCGAGCGGACTGCGACGTAACCTAGCGATGTGGCAGGCGCAAGGCAAAGCTTGTGCCGGACAATCGTTAAGATTCAGCGGTTTAGGGCTTCTTGCCCTTCATCGGATAGACGTGCTCGGGGCCTGGAAAAGCGCGCGCGCGCACTTCCGCTGCATAGTCGGCCACCGCCTTTTCGATGCCGGGGCCAAGCTCGCCAAAACGCTTGACGAATTTCGGCACCCGCGTCGACAGGCCGAGCATGTCTTCCAGCACCAGGATCTGCCCGTCGCAGGCGACGCTCGCCCCGATGCCGATGGTGGGAATGCGCACCGCGGCGGTGAGCTTGCGCGCGAGCGGCTCCGCCACCGCCTCGATCACCACCGCGAAGGCGCCGGCTTCGGCCACGGCAATCGCATCCTGCTCGATGCGCGCCCAACCGGCCTCCTCGCGCCCTTGCGCGCGGAACGAGCCGAGCACGTTGATCGCCTGCGGCGTTAAGCCCACATGCGCCATCACCGGCACACCGCGCTCGACCAGGAAGCCGATGGTTTCGGCCATGCGCGTGCCGCCTTCGACTTTGATGGCGCCGCAGCCGGTTTCCTTCAGCACGCGCGCGGCGTTCATGAAGGCCTGTTCCTTGGAAGCCTCGTAGGAACCAAACGGCATGTCGACGACCACCAGCGCGTGCTTGGAGCCGCGCATCACCGCATGGCCCTGCAGGATCATCATCTCGAGCGTGACCGGCACGGTGGTCTCGAGCCCATGCATGACCATGCCGAGCGAATCGCCGACCAGAATCACGTCGCAATAGCGGTCG
>PKXB01000232.1:0-6238 GCA_003133345.1 Hyphomicrobiales bacterium
GGAAGAGACAGGGCCGCTCACGGCACAACACCAGCGGCTGGTGGTCGTGCTTGAGATCGCTGGCGTCGAGGCGTTCGTGCGGACATGGCCGGGCCTGCCGGGGCGTCCGCTTAAAGATCGGCACGCGCTGGCGCGTTCGTTCGTCGCCAAGGCGGTTCTCGGCCTGGCGACGACTGCGGCGTTGATCGAGCGGCTGGCCGTCGACAGGACGCTACGCCGGCTGTGCGGGTGGGAGCGCGCGGCCAGTGTTCCCGGCGAGAGCACATTTTCGCGCGCCTTCGCCGAATTTGCTCGGAGCGGGTTGCCGGGCCGCGCGCACGAGGCGCTGATTAAACAGACGCACAAGGATCGCCTCGTCGGGCACATATCGCGCGACGCGACGGCGATCGAGGCGCGCGAGAAGCCGGCGCGAACCGCGCCTACCGAAAAAGCGCCGAAGCGCAAGCGTGGTCGGCCGAAAAAGGACGAGGTGATGCCAGCGAAGGAACTAAAGCGACTGGAGCGTCAGGTCAACATGACGCTGGCCGCGATGCTGGCCGATCTTCCAACGGCGTGTGCCGTCGGCACGAAGCGCAACGCCAAAGGCTACAAGACGAGCTGGATTGGCTATAAGCTGCACATCGACACCGCCGACGGNNCGCGTCACCAATCTCTACGATCTCATGGACAGCGCGTACGACGCGCCCGAGATCGCGGAAAGGAGCCGCGCGCTCGGCCACGTGCCCATTATCGATCCCAACCCGAGGCGCGGTGGCAAGGCAGAGGCGGAGGCCGAAGCGCGCGCCCGGCGCTGTGCTGGCCACGCTCTGGCCGAAGACATCCGCTTCAAGGAGCGAAGCGCCGCCGAACGCGTCAACAGCGCGCTCAAGGACAGCTACGGCGCCCGCTTCGTGCGTGTACGCGGTCACGACAAGGTGTTCTGCCACTTGATGTTCGGTATCCTGGCGCTGGCCGCCGAACAATTGATGCGCCTCGTGACGTAGTCACGCCCCGAAGGACTTAAAATCACACGCGGCCGCGACAGCGGCGGGTTCGACGTGCTTGGCATCAGGAAAAATCGATCAAATTGGGAGCAAAAGCCGCGACAACGGTCCCAAAACCACCCCGTCACACGCGAACAAGCTTCGCGGACCATATTCCGCCGGGAGTTTTGCAAGAGGCTCGTAAGGCTTTCACTATTGGCGATTCATCATGGATGCCCGGGTCAAGCCCGGGCATGACAAGCAACTAAGTCTTCAGTGAAAACGAGGCCATAAATAACTCACTTCCTATCCAACTTCCTCAACACCCCATCCAACTGATCCAAATCGCGATACTTGATATGCAGCGTGCCGCCCTGGCCGCGGTGGTCGACGGTCACGTCCAATCCCAAAGCATCCGACAGCCGCCGCTCCAGCGCCTTGGTGTCGGGGTCCTTGGCGCGCGAGGTGCCGGCGACCTCGCGCGATTGCGCGTGGCCGTCCTTGCGCATCGCCGCCTCGACCTGGCGCACGTTCAGCCCACGCTTGACGATGTCTTGCGCGAGTTCGAGCGCATTCGGCTGCCCGACCAGCATGCGCGCGTGCCCGGCCGACAACTGGCCGGACGCGACCAGCGCCTGCACCGGCTCCGACAGCTTGAGCAGCCGCAGCGTGTTCGCCACATGCGGGCGGCTCTTGCCGACGATCTGCGCGACCTCGTCCTGGCTGTGGTTGAATTCCTCCATCAGCGCCAGATAGCCGGTCGCCTCCTCGATCGCATTCAAGTCGGCGCGCTGCACGTTTTCGATGATGGCGAATTCGAGCGCCTGCGCGTCGGTCGCTTCCACCACCGCGACCGGCACCTCGTGCANNGCGCACCACGATCGGCTGGATGATGCCGCACTCGCGAATCGAATCGGCGAGTTCGTTGAGTTCGGTCTCGCTGAAGGCGCGACGCGGGTTGCGCGGATTGGCGCGCAGGTTTTCGATCGGCGCGCGGCGCGCCTTGCGCCCCTGCTCCGGTGCCGTGGTTTCCTCGCCGACGTCGCCCATCAGCGATGCGAGGCCGCGTCCCAATCGCGAATGATCCGCCATCGCCGCCGCTCCTGAACCTCGTGCCACGCTTTGTCTTCCTCTTGCTCTTGCCGATGCTTCTTTCTTATCCCTCCCATCCGAACTCGGGTAAACCCGAGTTCAGATGGGAGGGATAAGCTACCCCGCCTTCAATTCCTTCTCGCGCTGGATGATCTCGGTGGCGAGGCGCAAGTAACTTTCGCTGCCGACGCATTTGAGATCGTAGACCAGCACCGGCTTGCCGTAAGACGGCGCTTCCGAGATGCGCACGTTGCGCGGGATCACCGTGTCGTAAACCTTGCGGCCCATGAACTGACGCACGTCGGCGACCACCTGGTTGGCGAGATTGTTGCGCGAGTCGTACATAGTGAGCACGATGCCGTGGATCGACAGCGCTGGATTGAGCGTATTCTTCACCTGCTCGACGGTCTTCAACAATTGCGACAAACCTTCGAGCGCGAAGAATTCGCATTGNNAGCGGCACCAGAATCGAATCCGCCGCCGCCATGGCGTTGACCGTGAGCAGATTGAGCGAGGGCGGACAGTCCACCAGTACGTAAGTAAAGTCATACGCGCGCGTGCCCTTGTTGAGTTCGCCGAGCGCGCTGCGCAGGCGGAAGGCGCGGTCGCGTGTCTGGCCGATCTCGAGCTCCAAACCGGAGAGGTCCATGGTCGAGGGTGCGATCATGAGCTGCGGCACCGCGGTCGGCAGCACCGCCGCGCGCATCGACGCCTTGCCGGTGAGCACGTCATAGGTCGAGGTGCGGCGCGATTTGCGGTCGATGCCGAGCCCGGTCGAAGCGTTGCCCTGCGGGTCGAGATCCACGACCAGGACATGCTCGCCGATGGCGGCCAGCGCGGTGCCGAGATTGATGGCGGTGGTGGTCTTACCGACGCCGCCTTTTTGATTGGCGATCGCCAGCACGCGCGGGCGGGCGCCATCGGGCCGCGGGCCCGGTTTCGGGAAGGCGACGACTTCGGGATCGGCTGATGGCGTTTCAGACATTCGGCGTTTCCATCTTTAGTTCAATGACTTAGCTGAGTCTTTCCGAGACGCTTGAGGCCGCGCACAACAACGATGGCACTGGCCGGATTGGTCACGCTGGGTACAAGTGAAGCCTGAAGTCTCCAATATTTAGCGGCTTCGGTCAATTCAGCCGCTACATCTTGACCCTTGGGGAATAGCCCGACCGCTCCTTTGTCGATCAAAGGAAAGACTTGATCGCACAGGACTTTCAATGGGGCCAAGGCCCGCGCCGTCACCACATGGACGGTTTCTGCACAGGTTTCCGCAAATTTCTCGACCCGCTCCTGGTGGACGAGCGCCGGAACCCCGGTGACGCGCACCACCTCGCGCAGGAAATTCGCCTTTTTCCCAACGCTTTCAACCAGATGAACCATCGCGCCAGGCGTATCGGCGAGCGCGCAGGCAATCGGGACGCCCGGAAAACCAGCACCCGACCCGAAGTCCACCCACACCCGTGCCTCCGGCGCCAACGGCAAGAGCTGGAGCGAATCGGAAATATGCCGGGTCCAAAGCAGAGGAAGCGTGGATTCGGCGACGAGGTTGATCTTTTCTTGCCAGAGCAACAGTTGGTCGACGAAAACCTCGAGACGCTCTAGCGTTTCACGTGAAACAGGCGTGAGCACGAGCGCGCGTTTTTTATCGGTTTCGAGGTCGAAACCGCCCTGCCCGCTTTTTTTCAAGCGCGTTTCGCGGCGTTGCGGCCGCGTTTCACATGCGCGACCAAAAGCGTCAGCGCCGCCGGCGTCATCCCATCGATTTTGCCGGCATGTCCAATCGTTCGCGGACGATTTTGTTGCAGCTTTTGTTTGGCTTCGTTGGAAAGCCCGCGCATGCCTTCGTAATCGAGATCGTCCGGCAGCGTGAAACTTTCATCGCGCCGATACGCCGCCACGTCGGCCGCCTGGCGCGAAAGATAAACATCGTACTTCGCATCGATCTCGATCTGCTCGGCGGTTTTTTGATCGAGCGCGCCGAAACGCGGCCAGATTTTGGCGAGATCCGCAATCGCAACATGCGGATACGACAACAACTCGAACGCGGTGCGCCGCTGACCATCTTTGTTCAGCGCAAGTCCGTGACGTTCCGCTTCTTTCGGCGTGAGCGAAACTGAATTGGCAAATTCGCGCGCGGCATTCAGCGCAGAACTTTTTTCATCGTGGAATTTCGCGCGCACGGCGCCGACGCAGCCGATTGAAATTCCTTTGCCAGTCAAACGTTGATCCGCATTATCGGCGCGGAGCTTCAAACGATATTCGGCGCGCGACGTGAACATGCGATACGGCTCGCTGACGCCGCGTGTGACAAGATCGTCGATCATCACGCCGATGTAAGCTTCGGCGCGATCGAAAATAATTTCAGCCCCGCCACCCGCCAACGATGCCGCGTTGAGACCTGCAAGAAGCCCTTGTGCCGCAGCCTCTTCGTAGCCTGTCGTGCCGTTGATCTGGCCGGCAAGAAACAATCCGCGCAGCCGTTTCGTTTGCAGCGTCGGATGCAGCTCGCGCGGATCGACGTAATCATATTCGATGGCATAGCCAAGCCGGACGAAGCGCGCCTTTTCCAATCCGGGAATCGTCGCGACCAGCGCGTGCTGAACTTCTTCCGGCAGCGACGTAGAAATTCCGTTCGGATAAACGGTGTGATCGTCGAGACCTTCCGGCTCCAGAAAAATCTGATGACCGTCACGCTCGCCGAATTTCACGATCTTGTCTTCGATCGACGGACAATAGCGCGGGCCCGTGCTCGCGATCTGTCCGGAATACATCGGCGAGCGATGCACATTGGCGCGGATAATGTCGTGAGTAGCCGCGACCGTGCGCGTGATGCCGCATTCGATTTGCGGATTTTCAATGCGTTTGGTCAGAACCGAAAACACTTCCGGTGGATCGTCGCCGGACTGCATCTCCAGCGCCGACCAATCGATGCTGCGGCCATCGAGCCGCGGTGGCGTGCCGGTTTTCAAACGGCCGAGCGTAAAGCCGAATTTTTCCAGCGTGTTTGAAAGGCCGATCGCAGGCGCCTCGCCCACACGCCCCGCTGGAATTTGCTTTTCGCCGATGTGGATGAGGCCACGCAAAAAAGTGCCAGTCGTAAGCACTACAGAGTCGCAGGAAATTTCACGGCCATCGGCGAATTTGACCCCGCCAACGCGGCCATTTTCGATGATGAGATCATCGGCTTCCGCTTCAATGACCGTGAGATTCGCCGTTTCCCGAATCGCCGCCTGCATGGCCGCCGCATAGAGCTTGCGATCGGCCTGGGCGCGCGGCCCGCGCACGGCCGGCCCTTTGCGGCGGTTCAGAACGCGGAATTGGATGCCGCCTTTATCGGCTACATGGCCCATCAGGCCGTCCAGAGCGTCGATTTCTCGAACCAAATGGCCTTTGCCGAGGCCGCCGATGGCCGGATTGCAGGACATGGCGCCGATGGTGGCGAATCGGTGCGTCACGAGCGCCGTTTTGACGCCCATACGAGCACTTGCGGCCGCGGCTTCACAGCCGGCATGGCCGCCGCCAATCACCACAACGTCGAATCGAGCCTGCATTTTCGCCTCGGATGCGAGCTTGTAGCGGAGGTGGGGGCAGGGGTCAAAAACTCCCCATTGGCGGAATGTTTCACGTGAAACATCGCCGAAACGGTAAAAAACTACCAATGGTCTGCCGATTCCTCGGAGCCGAGCGCGTCATCCTCGGCACTTATGCTGCATTCCTCAGGCGCCGAGGATCGATCCTCAGCTGCCAAGTGGCGTCACTGGCCGCCAATTCGCCCGCCGGCTATTTGCCGATGCAGAAGTGGCGGAAAATCACGTCCAGGATATCCTCGACATCAACCCGGCCGGTCAGCCGCCCCAGCGCGTGGGCGGCGATGCGCAGCTCTTCGGCCAAGAGCTCTTGGGCCAGCAGATCCTCGTCGCCAAGTTCGCCGCCCCGAGCCCGGCGCAGGGCCGCGAGGACCTCCTCAAGCGCCCGCCGGTGACGTTCGCGGGTCACATAAGCCTGCTCGGCGCCCGCCAAGAAACTCTCGGCGTGGCGGGCCAGCTGGGCCAATAGCTGGTCAAAACCCTCGCCAGTAACGGCTGATAAATTGAATATTAATTCAGTCTTAGTGGGTTCTGATTCAGTTTTATGTGTTAACTCATTTTTAACCATGTTCTTTAAGGGCTTATTAGGGTCGAATA
>PKXB01000232.1:6297-17514 GCA_003133345.1 Hyphomicrobiales bacterium
CCACCCACAGCACCAGATCGGCCGCCGCGGCCCGCTCGCGCGCGCGCCGCACACCCTCCAGCTCGACCGGATCTTCCGTATCGCGAATGCCGGCGGTGTCGAGCAGGGTCACCGGCCAGCCCGCGAGGTCGAGATGCACCTCAATCACGTCGCGCGTGGTCCCGGCGTAGGGCGACACGATCGCCGCCTCGCGCTTGGCCAGCCGATTGAGCAGCGTCGACTTGCCGGCGTTTGGGGGTCCTGCGATCGCCACCACCAGGCCTTCGCGCAATCTTTCGCCGCGGCCACCGTCGGCCAGCGCCGCGGCAATTTCCGTCTCCAGTTCGCGCGCAATTATCAGCGCCGGCGCCAGCAGATTGTTCGGCACATCGGTCTCGTCGGAAAAATCGATGCCGGCCTCGACCAGCGCCAGCGCCTGGATCAGCCGCTGCCGCCAGGTTTCCGCGCGGCCGCCGAGCAGGCCTTTCATCTGGCGGAACGCCTGCCGGCGCTGCCCTTGCGTCTCCGCCATCACCAGGTCGGCGAGACCTTCCACCGCGGTGAGATCGAGCTTGCCGTTCTCGAAGGCGCGGCGGGTGAACTCGCCCGCTTCCGCCATCCGCAGGCCTTCGACGGTTGCGAGCGCCGCCAGCACCGCGGCGATCACCGCGCGGCCGCCGTGCAGCTGCAGCTCGGCCACGTCCTCGCCGGTCTCGCTATGCGGCGCCGGAAACCATAGCGCCAGCGCCTCGTCGATGATCTCGTTGTCGGTCAAAGGATCGGGATTGCGCACACGCGCCAGCCCCGCCTTGCGCGGCACGGGGATTTTGACACCCAACGCCTTCAGCGCGTCGCCAGCGCGTGGACCGGAAATGCGGATGATCGCGATGGCCGCCGGCCCGCGGCCGGAGGAGAGGGCGAAGATGGTGTCGGGGGCGGGCTTAAGCATCGCGGCGCAGGTGAGCGCCGCGGGGAGGGTGGGTCAAGGGGCACACATCAGCGCCCGTGGACCGTCATCCGATTCAAGCTTTTTCGAAAATTGCCCCGTAATGGTGGGGCGGCAATTCAACGACCTGATGCATTCTAAATCCTGCCGGCTCAACCGCGGCCCGCGTGGCCTCGGGCGTCATCCGCAGATCGGTGGCAGGCCCGCGCGGCTCTCCGAGAATCATCGTTTTCTCACGCGGCCGCGCATGCCAATTCACGATCGCAAAATGGCCGTGCGGCACCAGGGCATTTGCCACCGCACGCGCAAGGCGGGTCTTCTCGGGCACGCCATGAAATGCATTGGCCATGAACACAAGGTCCGCCGGCCGCGATACCAGTCTGTCGACGTCGTAAGCGTCGCATGCGACAAAATCGCAATTGGCGATGCCGCTTTCAGCGAGCCGCACGCGGGCCACGTCCAAGAGCTGGCGGTCGATGTCGATTGCCCTCACGTGACGCACAAGTTTACCGATTTGCAATGTAAACCAGCCGTCCCCTGAGCATAGATCGATGACGTTCATGCCAGCGGTGACGCCGACCTGAGCGAGAACCAGGGCCGGATCGGGCCACAGCGCCTCCCACCAGCCGGCGGTGGGCATCTCGGTTCCTTTGAAGAAACCCGGAAGCACCACCCGTCCGTCTCCCTGTTGTTGTACGATAGCGCTGTGGTTCTCGATGGTTGCAAAGCATGCCGCCAATCCCAGATAAACAAAAGAGCGATGCCGTGCCCTGGCTGCAAAACAAGTCGCCGCAGGCGGCATCGGTGTTTTCTCCTGATGCGCTGTTGCGCGAAGCGCGGCGGCAAAAGGGGCTTGCGCCGCTCGATGTGCCGGCCGTTTGTATCTTCGATCCCGACGGCGATATCCTGCGCCAGCTCCGAAAATCCGGCCGCGCCACGCGCTTCGACGCCTGGCCCTGCTACCACACCGAGCTCTATACGTTTCGTCTCGGGGAGCAGACGGTCGGCATCGTCGTCGGCGCACCTTTCGCCGTCTTGATCGCCGAAGAATTATTCGCCTGCGGCTGCCGCTTTCTGCTCAGCCTGACCTCGGCGGGTCAAATCAACGCCGCCGGACCGACGCCATATTTCGTAGTGATCGACCGTGCTCTCCGCGACGAGGGCACCAGCTACCATTACGCAGCGCCCGCCGAGTTTGCCGAAGCCGACGCAAAGCTCGTCGCGACAGCGGCCAACGCTTTGAAACAGGCGGGCTTGCGCATCCTGGTCGGCGCAAGCTGGACTACCGACGCGCCATTCCGCGAAGCCGCCGAAGCAATCGAGTCGGCACGCGCGAAAGGCGTGCTGGCGGTGGAAATGGAGGCGGCCGCGCTCTACACGTTCGCGCGGACGCGCGGCAAATCCGTGCTCTGCCTCGCGCATGTCACCAACACGATGGGGCAGGCCGAACGGGATTTCGAAAAAGGCGAGTCCGATGGGACAATTGATGCGTTGAATGTTCTAGAGACGATCGTGAAAACAGCGACGTAAATAGCCCGGCGGCCGCGCGCTCAGAATACCAAAACCTTGTCCGCTTCCACCGTCGCATTCGCGAGTGCATCCATGGTGCTGCGTTGCGCGCCTTCAAGTAGCTCCGCATCGTTCATGCCGCGCGCGTCCATGCATGTGCCGCACAACAGCACGGACCCCTTGCTGCCGATCACCCGCTTCAGCATTCGCTCGATGTTGTACTAGCCTTCGGGCGTCTTCTGCTGGGCCTTGCCAGCAATCACGGCGTCGGCCATCAAAAACACCGTGATCTGCGCCACAGGATCTTTCTTGACGAGGGCGTGCGCGAGCCGCAGCGCATTATAGACGCGCTCGGTGCCATAGGGCGGGTCGTTGATGACGAACAGAACTTTCATGCTCTTTATATCTATGAAGGCAATGAAGCCGCCGCATTGATGCGGATCAGCTATCAATACCGCACTGCATCGATTGGCTACCCGAGTTCGGTCGGGAGAGCGAAGTGAGTATGCCGCGCCGTTGTCAATCCGGGCTTGACCCGGGCATGACGACGACATCGCAGGCGCTTAAAACTATCATTAAAATTAAGTATGTACTCACCTTAGGGAATTGCCGATCCTTTTAGGTTACGTGCAACGGAAGCCGGATAGAGCTACCGTTTGAAAGGCCGCTCTATGGAAGAACGACGCCGGCTTACGAGACACGTCGTGAATAAACCCGCCAAAATCGGGTTCGACGATCAATCGTCACTCGTCGATTGCATCGTGCGCGATTTGTCGAGCGGCGGCGCCTGCCTGCAATTTCCAGCCCCATTGCAGGCACCTGAATCATTTGAACTGAGTTTCGATAATTTCCGGTCCACCCGCGCCTGCCGCGTCGCATGGCGACAAACCGATCGACTCGGCGTGTGCTTCTGCTGATTGCGCACCGGTCGCGAACTTCAAGCGCGGCCTCGGCCATGCCCTATTGTCATCACCGGGCTTGGCCCGGTGATTGCGCTTAGGGACGCACGGTGCCCGCCTAAGCGAGATGGCCGGCACAAGGCCGGCCATGACAAGAGAGCGCGATCACGTCGTCGCCGCGCGGTTCATTTGCCCGGCGGGTCGCTCTCTGCCTTGAAGCCGCGAACCGCCCATCCGGCGGCTAACCCGAAAATTAACAAAGCAATCGGCGGGCCGAAAAGCAGAACCGGGATCACAAGGAAATCGCCGGTTGTTTTGAACCCGCCCTGNNACCGCCAATATTTCTTCGTCCTTCGCGCTCAATGAGCGCCGAGGAATGCCAAAAGGCGCCATCACGGCTGTCCCTATAATCTTGTGAATTCACTTTACCAAAAATCACCCCGCCGCGCGAGCCACCCCCCGCCTTCGCGGGGGCAGGCTCTCTCCCAAGCTAAAGTTCCGAACTCGGATAAACCCGAGTTCCAATGGCAGAGGGAAGTGAGAATGCCGCGCTGATACCCGCTGACTGATCCCGGTCAATTCGGTATCCTGCAATCCGGCCCTGGCTGCGGGGGTGCGGTCGAGGGACCAGGAAGGAGGCTCAATTGTCTCGAATACGCCAGTTTGCTGCCGCCGTGACAGAATCGGTGCCGATCGCAGGTGCGCTTTTCGGCATCCTTTTCTCAGTCGCGGACGCCCAGGCCCAAGGTGCATCCGGCGCCTGCCAAGACGCGGCCGAGCTCGCGGTCTTGTCCTCGCCGATCGCGCCGTGGAAGGGCGCAGCCTTACGCGTCGTTTTCGCCGCGGAGAAGCCGCTCGAGGGCGAGCTTTCGCTGATCGCGCCCGACGGCAGCGTCGCGGCCACATCGCGTGAGCGGCACGGCGGGCCGCCGTATTCCTGGTTCGCCGAGGTCACATCGCCGGCCGCAGGGACGTGGCGCGTGAGCCTCGCGCGCGACCATGCGCCGGCCGGGTGCGGCACGATCACGCGCGACATCGCCGTGCGCACCGACCAGCCGCCGCGGCCGAGCGCGGTGCCCGGCAGCGTCTGGCCCTTACGCGCATCATGGAACCGCGCGACGGAAAACCTGTATTCGGCCTGGATCGAGAAGCTGTTCGACGCCTCGCTCGACGCGCCGCCGTCGTGGAATGCGCTGCACGAAGTGTTGCGCGATCGGTCGCGCAATGTCCTGTTCGATTATCTGGGTCTCGGCGAGGACGAGACCGGACTCGTGATGCGCCCCGACTGCGCCGACATGCCGTACTTCTTGCGCGCCTATTTCGCGTTCAAGATGGGGCTGCCGTTCGGCTACTCGACGTGCTCGCGCGGCGGCGGCGGCCATCCGCCGAAGTGCTTCCAGTGGTTCAACATTGTGCATCTCGATGCGGCGCCTTCGCCTTCGCCTTCGCCCGAACAAAATAACGCGCCGAGCGGCGTTGCGGCCAAGCGCACGGGGCTCGCAGCGTCGTTCGCTCAATATATTCCGATCGTCGGCGACGCTGTCCATTCCGGATCCGGGCGAACGCTGGCGAGCGACGACAACACCGATTATTACACTGTGCCGCTGCGGCAGGAGACGCTGCGCCCGGGGACCGTGTACGCCGATCCGTACGGGCACGTCTTGATGCTGACGAAGCGCGTCCCGCAAACGGGCGACGCGGCGGGCGTCCTGCTCGCCGCCGACGCGCAGCCCGACGGAACGGTCGCGATAAAACGTTTTTGGCGCGGCAACTTCCTGTTCGCCCAGGATCCCGCGCTCGGCAGCCCCGGGTTCAAGCGCTTCCGGCCGATCATGCGCGAGCAGAACGGCTCCTTGCGGCGGCTGAGCAACGCTGAGATCGCAAAACATCCGCAGTACGGCGATTTTTCGCTCGAGCAGTCGAAGCTCGCGATCGAAGCCTTTTACGATCGCATGGATGACGTGATGTCGCCGGCGCCGCTCGATCCAGCGCGCGCGCTGACGGAGGCGATCACGGCGCTCGAAGAACAAGTGAAGACGCGCGTGACGTCGGTCGAGAACGGGCGAAAGTTCCAAAACAGCGGGCACGGCGAAGCGACCATGCCGGACGGCGCGGCGATCTTCGAGACCACCGGCGCGTGGGAAGATTTCGCGACGCCGTCGCGCGATTTGCGTCTGTTGATCGCGATCGATGTGGTGCGCGGGTTTCCCGAGCGCGTCGCGCGGCGGCCCGAGCGCTACGCCATGCCGAACGGGAAGAGCATCGCGGACGTGAAGGCCGATTTGGATAGCGCGCTCGCGTCGGAGCTTGCGGCGCGCAAGTTTTCGTATCCGCGCAGCGATGGCTCCGCGTGGACGCTCGCGCT
Source organism: Hyphomicrobiales bacterium (assembly GCA_003133345.1). Classification (GTDB taxonomy): domain Bacteria; phylum Pseudomonadota; class Alphaproteobacteria; order Rhizobiales; family Xanthobacteraceae; genus Pseudolabrys. Next base: position 11,996 of record PKXB01000232.1, read on the forward strand.
CAAAGACGTGCTCGACCGCACGGCGGCTCTCGAGATGGCGTACAACGTGAACGACTGCGTCGAGCTGCGCTGGGGCGCGCCGGACAAGAGCGCCGAGGCCGCGACCTGTAAGCGGCATGCCTCGGTGGCGCAGCGCTCGAAGATGACGAAGTACCGCCCGTGGTTCCACGAACGGCGGCGGCCGCCGCGCGCTAACGGTTAGTACATTCCGCCGCAAGCTTCAGGATCACTCCGGAAGACCGTCCCGCTGCAACTGGGAACGCACGCTCGGGTCGGGGGCAGCGCCGATTAATTTGCCGTCCGGCCCGACGACGGCATTGGCGTCATACCCTTGGCCCTGAGCACGGTCATGGGCTTGATCAACCGGAGCCACCCCTTTGTGGACTGAGCGAGCAAGCGTTGGCGTAGCGAACAAGGCCGCCGCAGCAATGGCTGCGGAGAAAAGTTTTATTTTGCGCGAGATCATTTTAGTGCCTCGTTGAGTGAATCATTGCGGTAGAAATAGCACTTCTACTGCGATGCACAATATTGCATGCGATCACATATTTTTGTTATGTCTTTTCAATTAGTTAATAGATTGGCGCAATGCACAAATTAGAGGCGTTGGCGCACGGCGGCGAAACCAGGCTCTGAGTGGCGCAATTTGTTTCCGATACCCGACATTCCCCCACTATTAAATGGACCGAAGTCGGATAAATCCGACTTCGGCTGGGCGAGGGAAGTGAGAATGCCGCGCCGCTGTCATTCCGGGGCGCGCTAAGCGCGAACCCGGAATCCAGAAACAGGCTCAGCGATGGCAGCTGGATTCCAGGTCCAGCGCAAACGCGCCATCCCGGAATGACGACCAGGACAAGCCCGGCCATGCCAATGGAGAGACGTAGCCGGCCGCGCGTCTGCATCCTCCAATGCCGCGTCGGAAAATCGAGCCGCACCGGCTACGTAGCCTTAATTAATCATTAATACCCATCTCACATTATCGGGACTACTCAATTACCCATGAGGGAAATCATGCGAATTCGCGCGTTCCTCGTCTTTGCCGCGCTCATCGCCATTGCGTCACCTGCACCGGCCGCCGAATTCGGTTCCAAGGACGAAGCGGTCGCCATGGTCAAGCGCGTGCAGGCCGAATTCAAAAAATCCGGGCCCGACGCCACCTTCAAAGCGGTCTCCGACAAAGCGGCCCCAGATTTCCACGACCGCGATCTCTATCCCTTCATCTACAACATGGAGGGGGTCTGTGTGGCGCACGGCGCCCGCGCGGCGCTGATCGGAAAACTACTCATCGACCTCAAGGATCAGGATGGAAAATTCCTGATCCGCGAGATGGTCGCCATGTCGAAGGGACCGGGCAGCGGATGGATCGACTACAAATGGCCCAATCCGCTCACCAACAAGATCGAAGACAAATCGAGCTACGTCGAAAAGATGGGCGATTATTTCGTCGGTGTCGGTATCTATAAGCAGTAATTCATCATGGAGGCTCTCGCCGTTTCACGGGCACCTTTGGCCCCCCTCAATTCTTTTTGGGGTCTCCGATCCTTGTTCGGCGTCCTCAACAATCTGTCCATTCAAATAAAGGCGTCGGCCGCCTCGGCGGTGCTGCTGATCTGCCTGCTGGCCTTAGGCGCCAATGCCTATGTGACCACGACCAAGTCCGCGGAAGGCCTGTGGACGTTGTCGCACGAGATCGAACAGAAACTGCAGACAGTCTCCAATGTCAGCGACGCCATCGTCACAACCCATATGAAAATTTTTCGTTATGTGTCGTGGGCGAGCAATAGTTTGAGCAAGAAACTGCTCGATTCGCTTTATGCGCAGATCAGCTCGGATCTTTCCGAACTGTCGATTCGCATCGACGACCTCAGCCAACGGCCGGATTTATCGGCGGAAGAAAAAGCAAGCCTGCAAGACCTCACGATCAAGTGGCAAAAGTGCATAAGGCAGGCCAAAGATACCATCGACGTCGGCCAATCCGATTCGGCCATGGCGACGATGATGCTTGGCCAGACCGACGACAGCTTCAAAGCCGTCTATTCCGATATTCAAACAATGTCGCTGAAAACCATAAATGCCGCGAATACGGTCAGGAACAGTCTCTACGCGGATGCCGAGCGGACCAAGACAATCATAATCCTGGGCACCGTCCTGGGTTTTGTGGTCAGCGTGTTCGTGACCTTCATGGTCGGCGCATCGATCGTGCGGCCGATCAAATCCATCACCGATGTGATGCAGCAGCTGTCCGCCGGAAAGACCGACGTCGAAATCGGCCATCGCGACCGCCGCGATGAAATCGGCAAAATGGTGCAAGCCATCGACGTCTTCCGGAAAAATATGATCGAAATCCGTTCGATGGAGCAGGCGACCCATCAGGCCGAGCAAAATCGCGTGGTCGAGCGCAGGGCTGCCATGCACGAGCTGGCCGGCGAATTCGAGAAATCGGTTCAGCAAATAGCCAAGGAGCTTACCGACGCGGTGGCCGCGATGCACGATAATGCGGAGGCCATGTCGCTGATCGCAGCGCAAACCCGCGACAAGTCGCAATCAACCGCCGGCATCGTCATCGACACGCAGACCAACGTCGATTCCGTGGCGGACGCCGCCGAAGAGCTCGCGAAATCGATCGAGCAACTAGCGGCGCAAACGCACAACGCCAGGGAATTGACCAACAAGACCGTGGCGGAATCGGCAAACGCCAGCGCCAACGTCCAGCAACTGCTCGACGCCGTCAGTCAAATCGTTCCCATCACCGGCCTCATTCAGGCGATCGCCCAGCAGACCAACCTGCTGGCGCTCAATGCGACGATCGAGGCGGCGCGCGCCGGCGTCGCCGGCAAAGGCTTTGCCGTGGTCGCCGCCGAGGTCAAATCGCTGGCGCAGCAGACGGCGAAAGCAACCGAGGAAATCAATCAAAAGATCACGGCGGTGAATGCCTCGTGCGGCGCCGTCGTCGGCATCATGGAACAGGTCATCAGCGCGGTCGGCCATCTCGGCGAAGGAACCATGGAAATGGCGACGGCGGTCGGCCAGCAGGCGGCCGCGACCCAGGAAATCTCCAAGAACGCGCAGCAGGCCGCGGATGGCTCGCGCATCGTCGCCAACAATATCGTGGAATTGGATCAAAAGACGCGCGAGAACGACGATGCCTCGGGGCAGGCGCTGGCGGGCGCCAAACGTCTGCTCGATCATGCGGCAACTTTGCAGACCCAGGTCGACAAGTTCCTGCGCCACGTGCGCGCGGCATGATCGAGCGCCGGTTGTTTCGATGCTGAGCGTTGCGGCCCTGTTCAATTAGACCGACGGCCAATTTGTCTGGCGCGTAATCCGCGCTAGGCTGCGCCGATGTCCTCGCCGCAAAACACCGCGCACGAAAATCGCCTGGCCGCCGCGACCTCGCCCTATCTGCTGCAGCACAAGCACAATCCGGTGGATTGGTGGCAGTGGGGGCCGGAGGCCTTGGCCGAGGCCAAGCGCAGCAATCGGCCGATCCTGCTCTCGGTCGGCTACGCCGCCTGCCACTGGTGCCACGTGATGGCGCACGAGTCGTTCGAGGACGAAGGCACAGCAGCCGTGATGAACGAGCTGTTCGTCAACATCAAGGTCGACCGCGAGGAGCGGCCGGACATCGACCAGATCTACATGAACGCGCTGCATCTCCTGGGCGAGCAGGGCGGCTGGCCGCTGACCATGTTTCTCACGCCGCAGGCGGAGCCGGTGTGGGGCGGAACTTATTTTCCCAAGGAGCAGCGCTACGGGCGGCCGGCTTTCACCGATATTTTGCGCGAGGTGGCGCGGCTGTTCCGCGAGGAGCCGAAAAAGATCGAGCAGAACCGCGCGTCGTTGCTGGCGCGGCTCGCCGATAAGGCGCGCCCGGCGGACAAAGTCACCATCGGTGTGAGCGAGCTCGACGCCGCCGCGCAGCAGGTCGGCAATATGTTCGATCCGGTCAATGGCGGCCTGCGCGGCGCACCCAAGTTTCCGCAACCGGCGATTCTGGAGATGCTTTGGCGGGCCGGCGCACGCACCGGCGATGCGCGCTTTTTCGAGACGGTCGAGCATTCGCTGGATCGCATGTGTGAGGGCGGCATTTACGATCACCTCGGCGGCGGCTTTTCGCGCTATTCGGTGGACGAGCGCTGGCTGGTGCCGCATTTCGAGAAGATGCTTTACGACAACGCACAGCTCCTGGAGCTGTTGGCGCTGGCCTATCAGCGCAGCGGCAAGGAGCTTTTCCGCCAGCGCGCGCGCGAGACCGTGGAATGGCTCGCCCGCGAAATGACCACGCCGGAGGGGGCCTTTGCCGCCTCGCTTGACGCCGATTCGGAGGGCGAGGAGGGCAAGTTCTATGTCTGGTCGCTGGCCGAAATCGAACAGGCCCTGGGCCCGGATGCTGCCGATTTTGCAGTGCAATACGACGTGACTGCCGCCGGCAACTTCGAGGGCCATAATATTCTCAATCGACTCAATCACTTACCGCGCAGCATAGGTGAGGGCAGCCAAATTGGGGCGGAGTCCCAGCGCAGCAAAGATGATGCAGCACGGTTTTCTATGTTGCGCGGTAAGTTATTGGAATATCGAGAAAAACGCGTCCAGCCCGGACTCGACGACAAGGTGTTGGCGGACTGGAACGGGCTGATGATCTCAGGCTTGGTCAATGCCGGGATTCTCCTGGACGAGCCGGACTGGATCGCCATGGCCGTCCGCGCCTTCGACTTCATCGCGGGCAGCATGATCCAGGGCGACCGCCTCGGGCACTCCTGGCGCGCGGGTAAATTGCTGTTTCCCGGCCTGGCGTCCGACTTCGCCGCCATGATCCGCGCCGCACTGGCGCTGCATGAAGCGACCGGCGATAGAGCCTATCTCGAGCGGGCGCTGGCCTGGCAGCGCGCCTTCGACGCCCATTACGCTGATCCCGACACCGGCGGCTATTATTTATCCGCCGATGATGCCTCCGACCTGCTGCTGCGCCCGCATTCCACGCTAGACGACGCCACGCCCAATCCGAACGCCGTGGCGGCGCAAAACCTGCTGCGGCTGGCGGTGCTCGCGGGCGACGACGCCTGGCGCGCGCAGGCCGACCGGTTGATCGAGGGCATCCTGTCCACGGCCGAGCGCAATCTGTTCGGCCACGTGGCGCTGCTCAATGCGCTCGACTTGCGTTTACGTGGCGCCGAGATCGTGCTGACGGGGCCGCAGGCGGACCGCTTTGCGCAAGCCGCGCTGAAATTGCCGTTCCTCGATCGCATCGTGCTGCGCGCGGCGAGCGCCGCCGAGCTGCCGCCGACGCATCCCGCACAGGAAAAATTAAAGGCCGCACAGGGGAGCGCGGCCTTCGTTTGCGTCGGCGAGAGGTGTTCGCTGCCGGTGAGCGGCCCCGATCAGATCGCCGCGGCCGTTACGGCAATGCGCGGCTCCTGACGGCGCGATCAGGTATTCATCGACTCGAAGAACTCCGCGTTGTTCTTGGTGTTACGCAGCTTATCGAGCAGGAAGTCGATGGCGTCCATGGTGCCCATCGGATT
>PKXB01000219.1 GCA_003133345.1 Hyphomicrobiales bacterium
GCGCTCGGCGTGCATTCGCTCGACCAATTCGTGCTGGCGGTGCCCGACGCCAATGTCGCGCAGGAGTTCTACGGCAATTTCGGACTCGACCTCACGCGCGACGGCAACACGCTGGCGATCAAGACCTTCGGCCATGAGCACCGCTGGGGCTCGGTGGTGGAAGGCAAAACCAAGGCGCTGCATCATCTCTCGTTCGGCTGCTATGCCGAGGATCTGCCGCGGCTGAAGGCGCGCATCGAGGGCAGCGGCGTCAAACTGATCGATCCGCCGCCCGGCTTCGAGAGCAACGGGTTCTGGTTCCGCAATCATGAGAACGTGCTGATCGAAGTGAAAGTCGGGCCCAAGGTGTCGCCCAGTCAAAAGTCGGACAGCCAATGGACGAGCGCGCCGGCTGGCACCGTCGGCGCCGCCATCCGGCAGAATTGGCCACCGGTGCGGCCGCGCCGGCTGTCGCATGTCTTGACCTTCACCGCCGATGTCGATGCCTCGATCAAGTTCTACGAGCGCACGCTTGGCCTGCGATTGTCCGACCGCTCCGCCGATCTGGTGGCGTTCATGCATGGCATCCACGGCAGCGATCATCATCTGCTGGCGCTGGTGAAATCATCCGCGCCCGGCTTCCACCATTGCAGTTGGGATGTGTCCAGCGTCAACGACATTGGACTGGGCGCCATGCGAATGCATGACAAGGGCTACAGCAAGGGCTGGGGCCTCGGCCGTCACGTGCTCGGCTCGAACTATTTCCACTACGTGCGCGACCCATGGGGCAGCTTCGCGGAATATTCCTGCGATATCGACTACATCCCGAAAGAGGATCGCTGGCCCGCGGCCGACCATAAGCCGGAGGATTCGTTCTATCTCTGGGGTCCCGACGTGCCGCCCGAATTCACCGTCAACTACGAGGGTGGCGAGACTTGACCCTCATTCCGGGACGAAGCGCCGGGCCCGGAATCCAGAGATGCTTACTGTGTGTCACTGGATTCCGGGTTCGCGCTAACGCGCGCCCCGGAATGACAGATAAAAGCGCGACGCCGCGCTAACTACTTTCAATCCACCACGATCTTCACCTTCTCGCCCGGCTTCACTCGGTCGTGGGCCGCAAGCCCGTTGAGCACGCGGAAGCGGTCGAGCGCATGATCGGCGGTCGCCATGCGGCGTGCCAGCGATTCCACGGTGTCGTTGGGGCCGACGGTGACGATTTTCAGGTGTAGCGGATGGACCTGCTCGCTTTCCTGCAGGCTCATGCGGCGGAAAGTTTCAATTGATTCGCGGAACGAGCGGTCGACCTGTGGCGTCTTGTTTTTCGCCGCGAAAATGAAACGATAGACGTCGCTGCCGAAACGCACGGCGAATAGGCGGAACGACCATTCATCGCCGGCGGCGGTGGCGGTCGCGGCGGTGAAGCCGTTGACGGTGAATTCCTCGACGCTTGTCGAATCGACATGCTCTATCCAGCCGGACTTCAGGTAGTCGGGCAGGGATTGCTCGGCCGGCACGCTCACCACGTCGAGGCGCATCGCCTCGTTGCCGCCCTTGAGGCCGAGCACCGCCTGCGCGGTGTTGTCGAGGGAGAATCCCGGCGGCGCCAGGAAAGTAAAGCCGAGCTTGGGGTGCAAAAAGCGGCGGCCGCGCGCGAAGCCTTCGCTCGGATCCTCGCCATAGACCACTCCGTCGAGACCGCCGAGATATTCGGCGCGGTCGCGTTCGCCCGCGCCGGGGCCGCTGAATTGCCGGGCATTGGCAAGCGCGTTCTTGACCCGATCGGGCGTCGCCGGATGGCTGGCGAGAAAGTCGAGGCCGCGCGCATCGGCGCTGCCGGCGGCTGGCTTGAGATCGGCATTGCGCTGCATGTCGGTGAGGAAGCGCGAGGCGCCGAATGGATCGAAGCCGGCGCGCGCGGAAATGCCGACACCGATGCCGTCGGCCTCGAATTCCTGTGCGCGCGAGAAGCTCGCCAGCGTGAGCTTGGACTTGGCGAGCGCCAGCGCGCCCATCTGCGGATCGCTGAGAACGTCGCTGACCACGTGGCCGATGAGCGCGGCTTGGCGCGCCTGGTCTTCGCGGATCGCGGCATGGCGCGCAATCACGTGTCCCATTTCGTGCGCCAGCACCGAAGCGAGCTCGGCCTTGTCGTTGGCGAGCGCGATCAGTCCGCGCGTGATGTAGAGGTGGCCGTTCGGCAGCGCGAAGGCGTTGATGGCGGGCGAGTTGAGAATCGACGCCTTGTATTTCAGGTCCGGCCGCTCGGACGCCGCCACCAGCCGATCCACGGCTTTTTCGATCGTCGCTTGCAGCCGCGCGTTCTCGTAAATGCCGCCATAGGAGGCCAGGATGCGCAGGTGCTCGCGCTCCTCCGCCGGCTGCATCTCCGCCTGCGCGGAGGTCTGCGGCACCGGCAGCGAGACCTGCTTGTTGTCCGGCGTGCTGGTGCATCCCGCCAACAGCACAACGAGCGCAAATGCAACGCCGCGCGCCCTGTCCTCCGTTGTTAGTGTCGCAGTCATGCCCGCTCTGCCCGCAATGGAGTCAATCTGCCAATTCGATCTGCTCGGGCGCCTCGGCGGTGATGATCGGGCCGCCGCGCTGCTCAAGCCAGCCGCGCACCCGGATGCGGCGGCCTTCGAGCTTTTTCGGCTCAATGCCGGCCGCGGTGAAGGCGCGGCTCAAGCGCCGCAGGATGATCACGGTGAAATCCCGTGTCCAGCGCCGCCCGAAATTCACATATATAGTGGCCCCGCTCTCGCGTACCGACAAGACCTTGCCTTCCACCAACGCGAACCGGCCCCTTTCGGCCTGCAGCCGGGTAAGGTTTTCGGCCGACAAAGGGGCGAAATTTGGATCGGCCCAAAGCCCGCGCCGGGCCGCCCGCGCCGCGCGTTCCGCGCTCAAAAGGGCGTCGGCGCAGGCCTTGTCGCCCACGCGTGCCGACACCCGCGCGTGGCCATGCTCCAGCATGGCCTGCTGCACTGACTGCTGGTTGTCGCCGATGAAAGCAAACGCGACCAGACGGCCATAGCGGTCACGCTCGGGCTCGAGCCGTTCGAGCCGCAGTGGCTGTCCGGCGACGAGGGCTTGCAAGGCGGCGCGGCTGCCATCGGCGGCCTCGATGGCCGCCAGCCGCAGCTCGCGGCCGTCGGCGAGCAGCAACGTGCGGCCATCGCGCACAACGGCGACGTTGGCGGAGCCGATGGCGGTGAGCTTGCAGCCATCTTGCGCTGCCGCATTGCACACAAGGAGCGCGCCCACGGCGGCTGCCGCAGCGATCAAAAGATTGCGGCGCGATCCGCGTTTCATGATGGCGGCCGGTTGCCGGAATTCGCTACAATGCCGGACGAGCATAGCCGTCATTGTGACCACCGGGGAGGGATCAATGTCATCGCAGGGCAGGGCACCAAATCGTCGCGCATTTCTGCAATCGGCTGCGGCCGCGAGCCTATTGATCGCGAGCGGCGCCCGCGCCCAAACCACCTGGCCCGACCGCATGGTGAGGATTGTCGTGCCCTATCCGCCCGGCGGCTCGACCGACGTGCTAGCGCGCATCCTGGCCGAACGGCTAAACCAGATATACGGCCAGCCGTTCATGATCGAAAACCGCCCGGGCGCCGGCGGCAATATCGGCATCGGCACGGTCACCGGCAGCACGCCGGACGGCTACACCGTCGGTGCCGCCACCATCGGCCATTTCGCGATCAACCAGTTCCTCTACGCCAGCATGCCGTACGACCCGGAACGCGACATGATACCGGCGACGCTGACCTGGGAATTGCCCAATGTTTTCGTGGTCCCCGCCGAGCATGTGCCGGCGAAGACGGTTGCCGAGTTCATCGCCTGGGCGAAGCAGAAGGGACACGTCAGCTTTGGCAGTCCCGGCGTCGGCACCTCGCCGCATCTGTCGGGCGTGCTGTTCGCTAAACGCAGCGGGCTCGATGCCGTGCATGTGCCGTTCCGCGGCGCGGCGCAGACCATCCCCGCCATGCTTTCGGGCGCTGTGGATTTCGCGATCGACAATCTCGCCTCCTATATCTCGCTCATCCAGTCCGGGCAGATGCGTGCGCTGGCGGTGACCTCGGCGCAGCGCTGGCCGACCTTGCCGGCTGTGCCGACCATGGCGGAGGCGGGCGTGAAGGATTTCGTCGTCACCTCCTGGGCCGCTTTCGTGCTGCCGACTGCCACGCCGCGCCCGATCGTCGACAAGCTGGCCGGCGCGATGAAGCAGATCGCGGCCGATGTGGCGATGCAGAAGCGGTTTCTTGTGGCCGGCGCGCGCATTCTTTCCAGCACGCCGGAAGAGGCCATCGCGTTCGCCGCCAAGGAGCGGGCGATGTGGAAGGACGTGGTCGCGCTGTCGGGCCTGAAGCCCCAGTAGCGGATAGCGCCTAAGCGGACCCCGTGCGCGGCGGGCTCAGCTGTGCTAAATCGCGCCGAACGGTCCCGTAGCTCAGCAGGATAGAGCAGCGGTTTCCTAAACCGAAGGTCGGAGGNNCTCCTCTCGGGACCGCCATGAATCAAAACGATAATTTCCAATTTGTAGCCCTAGCGAAACTTGATTTGTTCGCCAAATCGGCCTCTGGGGCTACATGGGGCTACACGCGCCGACGCTCATTCATTTTTTCAGCTCCGCTACTGATCACTAAATCCCGAAAAATATTCGATGAAATCCAGTGCGTTACCAGAAGCCCATTTCGGGGTAGCGCTGGCCGTCGACACGTTTAGTCTGACGTGGTGGCGACGGGGTAGCGGCAAATAATTTTGACAGACCTATTCTGTTTGAATTTATTTGCCCGGCACTTCGGCCGTCCTTCGGTGGCTGGCCGGGAAAGAAGTCCGGCCAAAAATTAGCATCGGCTGCGCCGAATAATCGACGACATCGCGGCGCACGTCGGCGCGATTGCGTGCGGACGCCGTTTGCTACTGACCCAGAGGGGTAAGCGTTCCCATAACGCTGTTTCCAGTCGGACATCGAGCATGATGCTCGGCGGAATCGCGTATACCGACGTCGGAATGGTCACGTTTCTCATCAGCGACGGAGTGCGAACTTTTTCGACAGCCTACGCGGAAATTGGCGAAAAATGAATTGGTATCAGACAAATCCCTGACGCTGCGATTTTCACCGCCTACGCTCATTTTACCGGCGTTCTATTTTAGGGGGTCAGTCACCCTTGCGAGGGGCAATCGAAGCGTCACCCGGAGACCGCCTAACACCGAATTGTCGAGGTTGAGTTCTCCGCCATAGAGTTCGGCAAGCTCGCGGGTGATCGGCAGACCAAACCCAAAGCCGGGCGCACTTTCGTCGATTCGTTCGCCTGGCCGCAGAACCTGCGGAATTTGATCCGGCCGCAGGCCCGGCCCGTCGTCTTCGATGACGATCGTGACGAAGCGTCCATCGTTCTTCTGCGCGTGAACTTCAACCTTGCTGCGCGCCCATCGAAACGCGTTTTCGAGCAGGTTGCCGGCCATCTCGTCAAAATCCTGCTGTTCGCAGGCCACCGCGATCTCGCGCGGAACGTGCTGCATGAGGGTAATTCGTTTGTCCGCATGAATTTTTGCCAGCGCATTGCCGACGTCGTCGATGTGCGGGGCGATCAGCGTTTGGGCCCGCGTTGGCCCGCTCAAGGCCGCGGCGCGCGCCCGCCCGAGATGATGACGGATGCGCCGCTCCATCAAGACGACCAACGCATGCAGTTCGTTTGCCCCATCGCGGCCGCGTTCCGACAAGGCGATGGCCAGCGTCGCCAGCGGTGTCTTGAGCCCATGCGCTAGATTGGCGACATGGCGCCGCGCCCGCTCAAGATTGGCGGCGTTTTGTTCGAGCAGCCCGTTGAGTTCGGACACCAGCGGCTGGATTTCCAGCGGTTGCTCGGCCGGTACTCTTTCGCTCCGTCCGGTCCGTACATCGGCGACCGCCTGGCGAAGCCGTTCGAGCGGACGCAAGCCAAGCCTGACTTGCAGAACGATCGCCAGCACAAGCGCGAGCCCCAACACGACGAGCGATATCGCCAAGGTCGTCATCGCCTCCCGCAGCGGAACGTTCACGGCCGAGCGCGGAGCCGACACGACGATGGTGACGGGGTTGCGTCCAACCGTCACTTGCTGAATTCTAAAATGCAGCGCTGTGTTCCTAGGACCAACTCCTTCGGCGGGTGCTGGACGCTCCTCGCGCGGAGGACGGCGGAAATCCGGAATATCGAGGTTGGCGCCCTCAAGCGAGCGTGAACGCAGGACGTTTCTCGGTCCGACGACTTCCCAGTACCAGCCACGGGCCGGCCGGTTGAACGGCGGACCGTCGGCATTGCCCGCGAGCGCGATGACACCGTCATCCGTTGCGGTGAGCATCGAGGACAGAAAGACGATTTGCGTGTCGAGCCGCTGGTCGATCTGGCCTTGCACGAAGCGGTGGAGGACAAAGCCGATCACGATTGCAGCGGCGACAAGTGCCAGTGCGATGAAAACCGCGGCTCCGACCAGGAGCCGTCTGCTGAGAGAGGCATGTTTGAGTTTCATGGATTGCCGCACGTCAGGCGGTATCCCCGGCCGCGCACGGTTTCGATCATCTCATGGCCGATTTTGCGGCGAAGACGAGTGATGATCACTTCGAGCGAATTTGAATCCACGTCGGCATCGCCTTCATAGGCCTTTTCGTTCAGTTCGGAACGTTCGACCACCACGTCTTTACGCAAAGTGAGGCAGGCCAGCACCCGCCACTCCAAGGCCGTGAGACGAATAGGCAATCCGTTCAACTCGAAGACGCCGGTCTGGGCATCGAAGGCGAGCGGGCCGCAGGTGATGCGCGGCTCGGCATAGCCCGCTGATCGGCGCACCAAGGCGCGCAGGCGCATGACCAGTTCTTCGATCCGGACCGGCTTGGTCAGATAGTCGTCGGCGCCGGCCTTGAAGCCGTCGACCTTGTCGGTCCAGCCATCGCGCGCGGTCAGAATGAGCACCGGCAGATGGCGGCCGTTCTTTCGCCAGGCGCGCAGGACGGCAGCGCCGTTAATCTTGGGGAGACCGAGATCGAGAACCGCCGCATCGTAGTTTTCAGTCTCGCCGAGATGCTGGCCGTCCTCGCCATTGACGGCGATATCGACAGCGAAATTCTCGTGACGCAAGGCCGCCGCGATCTCCTGCGCAAACGGACGATCATCTTCGACCAGCAGAACTTTCATGCATCTCGTCCATTTTGCGGAGCGTCTTGCCTAGACGGTCCAGCTTAACTCAGCCTGAACCGATCGGTTCAGGGTGGGTTTGGCGGGCGCGGCCTAGGGTGCTGCCATCGACTTAACCGATGGAGAGCATCATGACTTCCGACACGACCAACAACATATCTGGTAATGGACCTGGCCTGCCGCCACCGCGGCGCTTCAAGGTTTCCCCGCGTCTGATGACGACCGGCGCGATCATCGCCGTCCTCGCCTTGGGTGCGGCCGGCGGCGCGGGCGCCAACCGCTATATCCAGAAACACCGGCCGCAGGCGGTCCTGCTATTGCAGCCGGGACCGATCGCACAGTTGAAGGACCGCGCGCCCGTCGCGGTCAAGGGTCAGGTTGCCGAAGTGTTCGGCAACAAATTCATCGTCCAGGACGACAGTGGACGCGCGCTGATTGACACTGGTCCGCGCGGCAAAGGCGGCAAGCTGGTGGCGAAAGGCGAGACGGTCACCGTGCAAGGCCATTTCGACAATGGCTTCATCCACGCCCAAGTGTTGACGCGAGCCGACGGCACCAGCGAAGCGTTCGGACCGCCGAAGCATCCGCACCACGAGCACGGCCCCGGTGACCGACCCGGACCGCGTGCCGATCGCGGTCCCGGTTCCGACCGCGGTCCTGGCAGTGAACCGCCGCCGCCACCTCCAGCGCGTTGATCCCGCGAGGGACGCTGGTTCGGACAGGACTCCGAGCCAGCGTCCGTTGGCTCATCATCAAGCCACATGCTCTTCCATGACACGGCCATGTCGGGATCGACGACGATCCCAACATCGAAGCCGATCTGAATCGGCGAGCGGGCTGCTCAACTCAGTGCGTCATCCGGGGAATGCGGGTTTAGCGCTTGCCGTCGGCGCGCCCTTCGATCCTCCACATGAGGGACACCGCGCGGTTTAGTCAGTAGCATCGCTCATATGAGTCACAGTTCCTCCAAACGAAGCCGCTGGCTGGTCGCATTAAGCGTCCTACTGGTGGGGTTGGTGGTCGTGATTGCCATCGCCGCTGCGCTGGCGCCCACTCTGCTTCCGGTCGGCGATCGAATCGGCGGGGAAGGTCGGGGCGTCGCGGCCGGCGTCATCTTTATCGGAAGCTATCTCGCGCTTGCGATCGGCCGAATTCCAGGCCTGAGCATCGACCGGGCCGGCATCGCCCTGGTCGGCGCCGGCCTCATGGTCGCATCGGGCGCCCTGACGCTTGAGGATGCCTACAAGGCAGTAGACCTCGATACCATCACGCTGCTGCTCGGCGTGATGATTGTCGTCGCTAGTCTACGGCTTTCGGGCTTCTTCGCCGTCGCCAATGCCTGGGTCATGGCGCATGCCAGGCGACCTTTGATCTTGCTCGGCGCGGTCGTTGCGACCTCCGGCATTTTTTCCGCTTTCCTGGTGAACGACGCAATCTGCCTGTTGCTGGCACCGCTCGTGCTGGAGTTGACGCTCGCACTGGGACGCCGGCCGGTACCCTACCTGCTGGCCGTGGCGATGGCATCGAATGTCGGGTCAACCGCGACGATCACCGGCAACCCGCAGAACATCATGATCGGCAGCTTCTCTCATATCCCCTACACCAATTTCGTCCTGGCGTTGGGGCCGGTCGCGCTGGTTGGGCTGATCGTCACCGTGGTGCTCATCGCGCTCTTTCATTGCGCCGAGTTCGCCAGCGCCGCGCGATTGGAAGCGCCACGACCGAAGGTCGATTCCAATCGCGTACTGATGATCCGCGCATTGCTGGCGACCCTGATCATGATTGCATTGTTTTTCGCCGGGGTCTTACCGGCCAAGGCGGCCATCATCATCGGCGGTCTCCTGTTGCTGACCCGACGGATGAAGAGCTGGCGGGTCTACGAAGAGATCGATTGGTCACTGCTGCTGATGTTCGCCGGCCTGTTCATCATCGTTGCCGGCGCGCAGCACGCGCTCCTCAGCCCGGACGTCATTGCCACCGTGGGCCGGCTTCATCTCGATCAAGTTCCGGTGCTCAGTGCCGTGACTGCGGTGCTGTCAAACTTGGTCAGCAACGTGCCGGCCGTGTTGATGCTGAAACCGTTTGTCGATGCGCTGAAAGACCACGACACGGCGTGGCTGGTAATCGCGATGGCGTCGACGCTCGCCGGCAATTTCACTGTGCTTGGCTCAATCGCCAATCTGATCGTCGTGCAGAAAGCGGGCGAATCCGGCGTGGTGATCGGCTTCTGGGACTATTTCAGAGTCGGCGCGCCACTGACCATCATCACCCTTGCGATCGGGACGCTGTGGCTATGGCTGTGACATCAACCAAGAGCAAGCGTTTCAACCCGTTCTCGCTCGACGCCATCAATTTCCTGCTCGCCGACGTACGCGGCGCGGTCGGGCCTTATCTCAATGTCTTTCTGGTTACCCAGCAGCATTGGAGCCAGACCGATGTCGGATTGGTAACTACGATCGGCGGCCTGCTCGGGCTCGCCGTCCAGACGCCGATCGGCGCCGCCATCGACGAGACCCGCGCCAAGCGGGGAATTATCGTCGTGGCGCTCGCCGTGTTGGCGATCACGGCCGTAATCATCTTCGCCATGCCGAGCTTCTGGCCGGTGGCGATCGCCAACAGCCTGATGGCCGTTGCTGGCGATGTCTTTGGTCCTGCGGTCGCGGCCCTGACCTTGGGCCTATTCGCGCGGAAACAACTGGCGCGGCGGATGGGACGGAATTCGGCCTTCGACCACGCGGGAAATGTCGGCGTCGCCTTGGTCGCGGGCGCCGTGGGCTATGAATTCTCGCAGCGTGCCGTTTTCCTGCTGGTGCCGGTCTTCGCCATGCTGACAGTGATCGCGGTGCTGTCCATTCCCGCCAAGGCCATCGATCACAACCGAGCGAGAGACCTGGAGCCCGAGCCCGGCGCGGCGGCGAGCCCCACCGGGGTCGCCGGCTACGGCATCCTGTTCAAGTCCCGCCCGCTGGTCATCTTCGAGCTGTGCGCCATGCTGTTCCATTTTGCCAACGCACCGCTGTTGCCGCTGGTGGGGCAGAAGCTCGCCGCCGCATATCCAGAAGAGGCGACGGCCATGATGTCGACCTGCATCGTCGCCGCACAGCTGGTGATGTTGCCGTTCGCCCTGCTGGTTGGACGCACCGCCGACAGCTGGGGAAGGAAACCTTTGTTCTTGGTCGGGTTTGCCATCCTGCCCATTCGCGCGGTGCTCTACACTTTCTCCGACAATAGCTTCTGGCTGATCGGCGTCCAGCTGCTCGATGGTGTAGGAGCGGGGATTTTCGGCGCCCTCACGCCGCTGGTAATTGCCGATATCATGCGAGGCACCGGGCGCTACAACTTGGCCCAAGGCGCCATCGCAACGATGGTGGGGATCGGTGCGTCGCTGAGCGGGCTGGCTGCCGGTGTGCTCGTCGATCACTTCGGGTACAGCGCGACATTTCTCACCCTGGGCGCTGCTGCACTCGTCGCCGTGATCGTCTTCGCTCTTTGGATGCCCGAAACCGCCGAACCGTAGACGGCATCGCTGCAGTTTTGAGTCACTTATTGACCCGGATATCCTGACGACGATCGATGGGTGCGGTAACGAACCCCAACGACTTCAATGGTCCACCAGACTACGACTGGGGGTCAGGAGTTCGAATCTCTACGGGCGCACCATTTCCTCCTGAAAATTCAACAACTGAGCGTACGCACACTGAGCTCGCTCCCATAGCGTTCCCATAAGGTCGTTTCCGTTCGGACCCCGAGCGTGATGCCCGGCGGAATCACGCATGCCTACATTTGAATGGGCACAAAGCGTCAATTCGGACCCGAGCCTTGAATGATCGCTATCGGAGGCATAGCGGACATTGTTCGGGACGGGCGCTGAATGGATCGGTAGCGAATGACCCGAAGCGACCATTCGATCTGAATCATAGGCGGCCCAGATTCGAGGGAATCGCCGTCGAATCGCAAGGAAGCTGAGCTCCCCAAAGCCAGCAAATCCGATTACTTCATTCCTTAAAATCATTTATGTCGCTCAATCGCTTGGAGGTTCAGTTTTTACCCGAAAGATTATTCGTGCCGGTTTGCGGAGCGCGCGCCCTGCCGGTTGGTTCGAAGCGCAAGACAACGACATGCTGGCCGAATCTGGTCTTAGAAGCGGGCGCTCCAAGGGCAAACCATTTTTGCAGGTAGGTTTCCTCTGTATCGATGATTCCTTGACCAGTGCGCCCGTAAACGACCCAGACGCATTCTTCCTGCGCATATTGAGTCACAGCATCTGACGTATTAGAGACGGTATTCAGAATCTTTCGATCAAGATGATACCGGTCACCATACGCGCCAAGAACGTACTGTGTCATATGGTCATTGGTGACGACGGATTCACCGGGCTGCACATTTGCAGCGAGATAGGCGGCTGCCAAGTCCCAGCGCGGCTTGGTTTCGTATCGATAATACGGCGCAAGATTCACCATCCCACCAATCGCAAGGGCCGTTGCAGCGAGCGGAAAGAGTCGGCGCGGCAGAGCGGCCGCCCCTATTCCCGCCAGCACGAAGAACGGACCCGTGCTCCAAATCAAGTATCGGGGAACCAAGATCGCGTAGAATGTCGATACGACCAGAATCGTTATCGGCATTGCGATCACAGCGAAACCGATGACGCTCAGCAACGTCGGATTGGCTTTGAGACGCCATGCACCCAACACCGCCAATGCGACAACCGCCGCACCGAATCCCGGAACAAATGTTGGCAGGAGTTCGAACGTGATGATGTCCGATGCCCGAAACAGGTAGACGGCCGAGATAACCGACCACACGTGCTCAAATGTGATCGGTGGTAACCAGCGGAAACTTCGCAAGGGATCTTCGTGAGCCGCCAGATAGATCGCGACCAATCCAGGAAGCCATGTGAGTAGAATGATGGCCTGCGTCAGTGTCCAGTTTCGAATTAATTCCGTCCGTTTTGGCCCCGAGCGCCGGACGATGGCAGCCATAGCGAGATTCGATGCAACCAGCCAAGGCGCTGAAACAAGCAGGACGTTGAGAGCGCCGATCGTTCCAATCGTATACGCAGCCCAGGAGCCGAGCTGGCCTTTCGGAGGGCTCGAAGGAGAAACACTGATCGACAGCTGTTTGGCGATACGCACCAATCCCCAAAGCGCGAGCAAAACGAAACACGACACGAGCGCGTAGGAGCGCGCCTCTTGGCCGAATTGGACCTCTAAGGGTGACAGCGCCATCAAAATGCCAGCCACCAGGCCCGCCCGTCGCGATCGAACCTCGGTTGCGATAAGAGCAACTAGTAGAACGGAGATCGCCCCCAAGATCGNNGTTGGCTATCAAATCCGAAATTGGAAGATTTGCCCGCCTCTGGGTGATGATTTCGTCCAGCCACAAAGGCTTGTCAGACAGGCCATGGAAACGCACCGCCAAAGCAAGGGCCGTTGGGATCAGCGGGATTGCAACCGTTGTTCGATGCCAACTCATTTTAAAAAA
>PKXB01000041.1 GCA_003133345.1 Hyphomicrobiales bacterium
TTAGCGCCGTTGGTATTAGATGGCAGGATTTCGACGGTTTATCATCGTAACGGCTGAAGTCATGGTGATTCTCATTGTCATCTTGACGACGATCGCCTCCGCAATATCCGGAGTCACGGGTATGCAGGCGGCATTCGGTGGACAATATTGGATTGTTGGCGCCTTGCTCGGCGCAGTGGGGGCTACCTTGGCGCCGCGATTTTTGCAGCCGGCTTCTTTCTTCTTATGGAGATCGCGGAAAATACTCGGCGCATCCCCTAGCGGGCCAGGTTGGTACTGCCCGGCGAAATCGCCAGCACGTGGCGCACGGCTACACTGACAGCGAGTCGGTTGACGCTCCAGCCAACCGGTAGCTGCAGCCGCAAATGCCTTTGTTTGAACCGGGTCATAAGCGGACACGGCGACAAGTCCGCATCACGTCTGCTTTACTCCCGATATCGGACCTTCGTCGGCGCACCTACGTCGGATTTAGCCGTCCGTTTATAAGTCCACGCACTAACTCTCGATCAGCGGCTCGCATCCGACCAGGCGATCGGAGCCGCTCAAGCGGCGACGCTCGGCAAGCCCGCGAGCGCCGTGGCCAGTTCCTTCTCGTCGTAGTCCCGGTCGACCAGCTTGCCTTCGAAGTAGTCGATGTAGGCCTGCATATCGAAATGGCCGTGGCCGGAAAGGTTGAACAGGATCGTCTCTTTCTTGCCTTCCTTCTTGCAGCGCAGCGCCTCGTCAATGGCGCAACGCACCGCGTGGTTGGCCTCCGGCGCCGGCACGATGCCCTCGCAACGCGCGAACTCGACGCCGGCTTCGAAGCAGGCCTTCTGGTGGTAGGCGCGCGCCTCGATGAGGCCGAGTTCCTTGGCGTGCGACACCAGCGGTGACATGCCGTGATAGCGCAGGCCGCCGGCGTGGAAGCCGGGCGGGATGAAAGTCGAACCGAGCGTATGCATCTTGACCAGCGGCGTCAGATGCGCGGTGTCGCCGAAATCATAGGCATACTTGCCGCGCGTCAGCGACGGGCAGGCCGCCGGCTCGACGGCAACGAAGCGCCGCTTGCGCCCGCCGCGCAGTTGCAGCCCGAGAAACGGGAACGCAAGTCCGGCGAAGTTCGAGCCGCCGCCCGCGCACGCGATGACGACGTCGGGATCGTCGCCGGCCATCGCAAACTGCTCGATCGCCTCCTGCCCGACGATGGTCTGGTGCAGCAGCACGTGATTGAGCACCGACCCAAGCGAATACTTCACCGCCGGGTCCTTGGCCGCCACCTCCACCGCCTCGGAAATGGCGATGCCGAGCGAGCCGGGGCTATCCGGATGCTGCTTCAGGATGGCGCGGCCCGACTCTGTCTCGTTCGACGGCGACGCGATGCAACGCGCGCCGTAGGTTTCCATCAGCGCCCGCCGGTACGGCTTCTGATCGTAGGACACGCGGACCTGGAAAACGGTCACGTCGATGCCGAACAGCGCGCCGGCGAAGGCCAGCGACGACCCCCACTGTCCCGCCCCGGTTTCCGTGCTGAGCCGCTTGATGCCAGCCTGCTGATTGTACCAGGCCTGCGCCACCGCCGTGTTCGGCTTATGCGAGCCGGCCGGCGATACCCCTTCATACTTGAAGTAGATTTTAGCGGGAGTGCCGAGCTTCTGTTCAAGTCGCCGGGCGCGGATCAGCGGCGAGGGCCGCCACATCCGATAGACGTCGCGTACCGGCTGCGGAATATCGATGTAACGCTCGCCCGACACCTCCTGCAGAATCAGCTCCATCGGAAACAGCGGCTCAAGGTCGGCCGGACCGATCGGCTGCTTCGTTCCCGGATGCAGAACCGGCGGCAGCGGCTTCGGCAGATCGGCCGTCAAATTGTACCAAGTCTTCGGAATATGGGTTTCGTCCAAGACAAATTTGACCTGGTCACTCACGCAACTCTCCCTTGGCTTAAGACCGATACGATCGAATTCGGGGCAACATAGATTGCCCGTTTATCAGTCCACGCGCTTCAAGTCTCGATCGTCGGCTCGCGCCCGACCAGGCGCGCGAGCTGGCGCAGCCGGTTGAACAGCCGGTCGCTGCCCAGCGGCGCATACTTACCGGGCAATGTCAGCACCAATTTGCCGCGTTTCACCTTCATCGGCGTCTTCGGCAGCACGCCGCTCTGCCCGGCGGTGAGGATGTAGGCAACCCGCATGGATGCGCCGAGCACACGCGCGCGGTCCAGCATGCGGGTGGTGGCGAGCTCGCGTAAACGCGGCGACAAGTCCTCCTCGCTCAGGCCGGCGTGGCGGAAATAGACCGACAATGCGAGATAGGCGCGGCTGGGATGATCGATGGCGACGAAGGCACCGTGCGCGATGATGTTCATCGACTGCTCGCCGCGATAATCCGGATGCGCGCGCCAGCCGATATCGGCCAACAGGCAGGCGGCATGGCGTAACCGGCGCTCGTCGGCGGTCTCATCCAAGCCGGAGGACGCCATGAAGCGGTCGGTCCATTCGATCAGCTCCTCGCCGTGATGCGGCGAGCGCGAGCGCAGCACGTTGAGATCGGCGGCCGCCGAGATCAGCGGATCGCGCGCGCGTTCGCTCGGCTTGAGCAGCGAATAGAGCAGCCCCTCGCGCACGCCGAGCACGGAGAAGATGACCTGCTTGGGCTTGATCATGCACACCAGGTTTTCCATCACCAGCGCGGCATAGGCGAGCAACGGCCGGCGGGCGGCGTTGACGACTCCGATCTTGGACAGCGTTTCGGTATCGACCCGGTGCACCAGCCTGGAGAACTCCAGCGCCTCGCGCGCCGATATGCGGTAATTATGCATGACGTGGAACGGATAGCCGGTCTGCCACATGTGCAGCCGCGCCAGCGCGCGCCAGGTGCCGCCGACCGCGTAGAAGGTGCGGCCCTCGCCTTCGTGCAGCATATCGAGGTCCTCGAACGCCTGCTCGACGATTTTTTCCGCCTTCTTGAGCGACCGGCCGGCGATGTCCTGCAAGGCCAGGCCGCCAAGCGGCAGCGTCCTGCCGCCATGCACGCGCGAGCCGTGCACGTCGACCAGCTCGAGCGAGCCGCCGCCGAGGTCGCCGACGATGCCGTCCGGCTTGTGGATGCCAGAAACGATGCCGAGCGCGGTGAGATTGGCTTCGCGTTTGCCCGACAAAATCGTGATCGGCGTGCGGCAGATGCGGGTCGCCTCGGCGATGAAGGCGCGGCCGTTGCGCGCGTCGCGGCAGGCGGCGGTGGCGATCGCCCAGATCTTGCGCACATGCAAGATGTCGCACAGCGCGCGGAAGCGCTTGAGCGCGTCAAGCGCGGTGTCGATGGCGTCGAGCGCCAGCAGGCCGGTCGACTGCACCTGGCGGCCGAGGCCGGCCAGCACCTTTTCATTGAAGATCGGCGTCGGCGAGCGCGTCAGCCCTTCATAGATGACGAGGCGGACCGAGTTCGAGCCGATATCGATGACGGCGATCGGCGGCCCGTGGTCGAGCCTCCCTTGCGCCGAATTCATGATCGGCTGCGGATGCTTGACGGCCGAACGCTTACGCCCCTTCGACGAGGCGGCGTATAAGGCTGCGCGGTGAGGATTCCTTGAGCGATTTGCCACGGCCCGACAGACTCGGATTGGTCATGAAATACTTGTGGGCGTTGAACGGTTCCTCGCCCGGCGCGGCCTTTATGCGCGTGGAACTGCCGTCCGGCAAGAGCTTCCAACTTTGCTCGTTGTCCTTGAAGTTTGCGGCCATGATCTGGCCGAGAACCTGCTCGTGCACGGTCGAATTGAGAATCGGGCACAGCACCTCGACCCGACGGTCGAGATTGCGCGGCATCATGTCGGCGGAGGAAATATAGATCGCCGCCTTCGCGTGCGGCAGGCTGTAGCCCGAGCCGAAGCAATAGATGCGACTGTGTTCGAGGAAGCGGCCGACGATGGATTTCACCCGGATATTGTCGGACAGCCCCGGTACGCCCGGGCGCAGGCAGCAGATGCCGCGCACCACCAGATCGACGGCGACGCCGGCGCTCGACGCATCGTAAAGCGCATCGATGATCTCGGGGTCGACCAGCGCATTCATCTTCATCCAGATCGCCGCCGGCTTGCCGGCCTTGGCGTTGGCGGTCTCCTGGGCGATGTGATCGCGGATGCGGCTGCGCAAATTAATCGGCGAGACCGCCATTTTCTCGAGCTCGGCCGGCTCGGCATAGCCGGTGATGTAGTTGAAGATGCGCGCCACGTCGCGCCCGATCACCGCGTCGGCGGTGAAGAACGACAGATCGGTGTAGATGCGCGCGGTCACCGGGTGATAATTGCCGGTGCCGGCATGAATGTAGGTCGCCAGCGCACCGGCCTCGCGCCGCACCACCAATGACAGCTTGGCGTGCGTCTTCAATTCGATGAAGCCGTAGACGACCTGCACGCCGGCCCGCTCGAGATCGCGCGCCCAGCGGATATTAGCCTCTTCGTCGAAGCGCGCCTTGAGCTCGACCAGCGCGGTGACCGATTTGCCGGCCTCGGCCGCCTCGATCAGCGTCTTGACGATCGGCGATTCGGCGGATGTGCGATAGAGCGTCTGCTTGATCGCGACCACGTTGGGATCGCGTGCCGCCTGCTGCAGGAACTGCACCACCACGTCGAAGGATTCGTAAGGATGGTGGACGATCAGATCCTTCTGCCGAATGGCGGCGAAGCAGTCGCCGCCGTGATCGCGGATGCGCTCGGGATAGCGCGGATTATACGGCACGAATTCCAAGTCGGGGCGGTCGAGCCTGTTAAGCTGGGCGAGATCGTTGAGCGCAATCACGCCGTCGACCATGAACACCTCGTCGTCGGCGACCGCGAGCGCGTGCTGCACGAAGCTGCGCAACTCCGCCGGCATCGTGGCGTTGAGCTCGAGCCGGATCACCGAGCCGCGCCGGCGCTGCTTGAGCGCGGTCTCGTACAGCCGCACCAGGTCTTCGGCCTCTTCTTCGATTTCAACTTCCGAATCGCGGATGGCGCGGAAGGCGCCCTGGCCCTTGACCGTGTAGCCGGGGAACAGCCGACCGATGAACAGCGCGGTTGCCTCCTCGAGCGTGATCAGCCGGATGCCCTGGTCGGCCCCGCTCGGCAGCCTAATGAAGCGCTCGATCTTCTGCGGCATGCGGATCAGCGCGTTCATTAGCTTGCCGTCGCGTCCGCGCGCGAGCAGGAGCGCGATCGAGAAGGCGAGATTGGGAATGAACGGGAACGGGTGCGCCGGGTCGATGGCGAGCGGCGTGAGCAGCGGGAACACGTGGGTGAGGAAGCGCTCCTCCAGCCAGACGCGCTCGGCCTTCTTGAGATCCGGCCCTTCCACCAGAACGACGCCGGCGGTGGCCAGCGCCGGCCGCAATTCCAGCCAGCGCTTCTGTTGATCGCTGGCGAGCTGCGATACCGCCTCGCCGATGCGGGCGAGCTGCTCCGAGGGGGTGCGCCCGTCCGGACTCTGGGTCGTAATGCCTTGGAGCACCTGGCCTTTGAGGCCGGCGACCCGCACCATGAAGAATTCGTCGAGGTTGTTCGCTGAAATCGATAGGAAGCGCACCCGTTCCAGCAAAGGGTGCTGCTCGTTGCCGGCCTCTTCCAGGACCCGGCGGTTGAAGTGCAGCCAGGACAATTCCCGGTTAATGAATCGCTGCGGCTGCGACCTTAAGCTGGCGTCGGATGCGGAAGCGGGGGCCGCAGGGCGTTCGTCGCGGTCGGCGACCGAAGCGATTTCCTTAACCGATACAAGAGCTTGTCCGCGATCTGCCATTTTAATTGGAGGCCCGAAAGGCCAAATCCCTAACCGATAAAGGTGAACGGCGGATGACAGTTCGCACCCGAACCGTCCGCTTCGTCAAGAGATCGTCAATGGCGTCGTTAAGCCGGCTGGTCGCGAAATAACTCCGCCGCCAGCGCCCGCGTCACCGGGCGGTGCTGGCGCATCGCCTCCTCGTCGAGCCGCGCGAGCGCGGCGCGGGCGCCGGCGAAGGATCGCTCGATGCGGTTGACGAGATAGTTCACCAGCGCCTCGTCCACGACGAGCTGGCGGTCGGCGGCGAGCTTGACGATCAGCGAGCGCAGCAGCGCGTCGTCGGGGGCGGCGAGCGCGACGCTCGGCAGCGCGCGCAGGCGCGAGGCAAGATCGCGGATCGCCACCGGAAATGTCGCAAGCGGCGAGCGCGAGGTGATGAGGACAAAAGCGCCCTCCTCGCGCGCGAGGTTGATCAGATGAAAGAGCGCGCGCTCGTCGAGCCCGGCGAACTCCAGATCCTCGAGCACCAGCGCGCCGGTGGCCAAGGCCGTCGGCAGATCGATGTCGGGCAGCAATTTCGCCGCCAGCACGCGCGCCCCCGCCGCTTGCGCCCAGATCGCGGCGAGATGGCTCTTGCCCGAGCCTTCCGGCCCGATCAGCGCGACGATCCGATCCGGCCAATCCGGCCAGCGATCCATCAGCGTCAGCGCGGCGGCGTTCGACGGACCGGCTAGAAAATCTTCGCGCGCGAAGCTTTCGGCATGATCGAGTGCGAGCACGAGCTGACGCGGACTGACCGAACTATCCAAATTGCCCACCTTGCCGCTCAACCTAATTTCTCGCCGGTATAGAGCGAGCTTGCACGATAGCGCTGCAGCGCGAAGCGCGCGAGCACACCGATGGTGGCGGCCAGCGGCACCGCCACCAGCAGACCGACGAAGCCGAACAGATAGCCGAAGGCGAGCAATGCGAAGATCAACCAGACCGGATGCAGGCCGACGCTTTCGCCGACCAGCTTGGGCGCCAGCAGATTGCCCTCGAGGAACTGGCCGACCAGGAAGATGCCGAGCACCATGAGGATCGAGCTGTAGTCCGGCCAGAACTGCGCCACCGCCACGCCGAGCGCGAGGATCAAGCCGGTCATCGAGCCGACATAGGGAATGAAGGTGATCACGCCGGAAATCAGCCCGATCAGTAGGCCGAAATTGAGCCCGCTCAGCGTGAGCGCCACCGCGTAGAACGAACCGAGGATCAGGCAGACCGCGGTCTGTCCGCGCACGAAGCCGGCAATGGCGGCGTCGATCTCGCGCGCGAGCCGGCGCACGGTTTCGCGCTGGTTGACCGGGACCCAGCCGTCGGCAGTGCGGATCATGCAGTGCCAGTCGTAGATCAGGTAGAACGCGACCACCGGCGTCACCACCACCAGCGAGAACAGCGAGAACAGCGCGCGACCGCCCGACCAAAGGGATTGCAGGAACGTGGTGAGCCAGCCGACGCCTTGCGTCACCAGATCGCCGATCGATTTGTCGGCACTGAAACTCGCGCCCAGGATTTTCTGGAGCCACGGCCGGCTCGGATCGCTGAGCAGGGATTGCAGCCGCGTCACATAGCCGGGAATGTTGTCGATAAAGGACGACAACTGGCCGCCCAGGATCGGCGCCACCAGCAGGATCAAGAGGACGATCGCCATCACCACCAGAGTAATCATCGACAGCGCGGCGGCCAGCCGGTTGACGCCGAGGCGCTCAAACCGGTCGGTGACCGGCGTAAGCAGATAAGCGATCGCCGCGCCGGCGACGAACGGCAGCAGGATCTGGCTCAGCAGCCACAGCAGCAGCACCATGACGGCGAGCGCGGCCAGCCAGAACACGACCTGCCGCTCGGACGGCATGCCGTCGCCCTTAGGCACCTCGCCGCGCGGACGGGGCCGGGCGCGCGGGCTCACGGTCCGGTCGCCGTCGTGTTCATGTGGCGTACCCATTCGGCGACATAGGCGGCCACCGACAGCAAGGTCAAGACGGCGACCAGGCCCATGAGGATGAGCGTGAGCGTCGGCAGCTCGTAATTGAAGCCGAGCGAGCCGAGCACCACGCTGGCGAACACGATCTGCGCCACCGTGTTGAGCTTGGAGACCAGCAACGGCTTGACCTTGAGCGGGGCTCCCACCAGCCAGGACAGCATGAATGCGCCGACAATCATGATGTCGCGCGACACCACCAGGATCACCAGCCAGAGCGGGATAAAACCGTTGACGCCGAGGGTGAGGTAGATCGAGACGATCAGCGCCTTGTCGGCGAGCGGATCGAGATAGGCGCCGAGCTCAGTGATCATGGCGAAGCGCTTGGCGAGATAGCCGTCGATGGCGTCGCTGACGCCGGCGGCCAGGAACAGCACGAAAGCGATCCACATGGCGCCGGGCGTGGCGATCGCCCAGACCACGATCGGCACCAGCAGAATGCGCCCCAGCGTTATGAGGTTTGGAATATTCAAGGCAATCCCGGCTCGTCGACCCGTCCCGGCTTGGTCCCCCGGCAACGCGTCAATCTCGGCAGAGTATAACGGCGCTTCGACCATTGCGCGACTTGCGTTTTCCACGTAGGACCCCGGCGCTAGAGCGTGACCCGTTAAGAAGGGCCATCATGGCAGAAAAGGAGCGCGGCCTCACTTACGCGCAAGCAGGCGTCGATATCGATGCCGGCAACCGGATGGTGGAGCTGATCAAGCCGCTGGTACGCGCCACCGCGCGCGCCGGGGCGGACGCGGAAATCGGCGGCTTCGGCGGCCTGTTCGACCTCAAACGCCTGGGCATGACCGATCCGATCCTGGTGGCGGCCACCGACGGCGTCGGCACCAAGGTCAAGATCGCCATCGAGACCGGCCGCCACGACACCATCGGCATCGATCTGGTCGCCATGAGCGTCAACGACCTGGTGGTACAAGGCGCCGAGCCTTTGTTCTTCCTCGACTACTACGCCTGCGGCAAGCTCGAACCGGAAATCGGCGCCGCCGTGGTCGCCGGCATCTCCATCGGCTGCCGGCAAGCCGGCTGCGCGCTAATCGGCGGCGAGACCGCCGAGATGCCCGGCCTCTACCAGGGCGACGATTACGATCTCGCCGGTTTCGCGGTCGGCGCCGCCGAGCGCGGCGCGCTGCTGCCGCGCGGCGATATCGCGGACGGCGACGTCATCATTGGGCTCGCCTCCTCCGGCGTGCATTCCAACGGCTATTCGCTGGTGCGCAAGGTCGTCGGTAAGACCGGGCTCAACTGGTCCGCGCCGGCGCCGTTCGCGGCCGACCAGACTTTAGGCGAAGCCATCCTGACGCCCACGCGCATCTATGTGAAATCGTGCCTGGCCGCGATCCGCGCGACCAAAGCGGTGAAAGGCCTCGCGCATATCACCGGCGGCGGTTTTCCCGACAACATCCCGCGCGTGCTGCCGGAGGCCTTAGGCGCGCGCATCGATCTGNNGAAATGCTGCGCACCTTCAATTGCGGTATCGGTATGATCGTGATCGCCGCGCCCAAGGACGCCGCCGCGGTGACGCAGGCCTTCACGCAAGCGGGTGAGCAGGCGGTCAGCATAGGCAGCGTGGTGCGCGCGGCCGGGCAAGCGCGCGTCGTCTATGACGGCAAACTCGATCTTGGGTGANNGCCGTTCTCATTTCCGGCCGCGGCTCCAACATGGCGGCGCTGATCGAGGCGGCGAAGGATAAAAAATATCCGGCCGAGATCGCGCTGGTGGTGTCGAACCGGCCGGACGCCGGCGGTCTTGCCACCGCGCGCGCCGCCGGCATCGCCACCGAAATCGTCGATCATGCCGCGTTCGGCAAGGACCGCGCCGCGTTCGACCGCGCGCTGCAAGCGGTGCTGGAAAAACACCACATCGAGCTGGTCTGTCTCGCCGGTTTCATGCGGCTGCTGACTCCCGAATTCGTCGGGCATTGGCCCGAGCGCATACTCAATATCCATCCGGCGCTGCTGCCTGCGTTCAAGGGCCTCGACACCCACAAGCGCGCGCTCGAAGCGGGCGCGAAAATCCATGGCGCTACGGTGCATTTCGTGGTGGCGGAATTGGACGCCGGTCCGATCGTGGCGCAAGGCGCTGTTGCAGTGCACGCCGACGACAGCGAGGCGACGCTCGCGGCGCGTGTGCTGGCGGTTGAGCATCAAATCTATCCGTTGGCCCTCAAACTATTGGCCGAAGGCCGCATTCAAGTCGAAAACGGGCGCTGCCTGATCGACGGCGTGCCGGTACCGGATGCCAGCACTATCGTCCCATCGGCCTGAATTTTCCCCACACTTCTATGTGAATATTCCGCCGGTGCTTGGTGTTATAGAGGTGGGAGCGAGCCGCCGGTCAGAGCGGCCGACCATAACGGGGGTGACGCCATGAATGGACAGACAGGCAACGATCCAAAATTGATTTTCCCGGGATTAGCCGGGTTTTACGCGACGGTTTCCGATCTCTGGTATCCGATGATCCGTGTCACCGCTGGCGGCTGTCTGCTCTACCACGGCTGGGGCAAGCTCATGACCGGCGCCACGCCGATAACAGCAGCGATGGTGAAGAACGGCATCGTGGCACCTTCCGCGGCGGCCTATTTCGTCATTTTCCTGGAGACCGTCGGCGCGGTCGCGATCATCCTCGGTCTGTTCACCCGCGTCTTCGCGGCAGCCATCGCCATCGAAATGGCCGTCATCGCCTTCGTGGTGCAGATGCCGCAAGGCTTTCCGCGCATGGAGCTGTTTGTGATGTGGGGCATCATCATGTTCGCCATCGCGCTGCGCGGCGGCGGCCCCTACTCGCTCGACCGCAAGATCGGCAAGGAACTCTAGGCTTGCAGTGGCCAAATTATCCGGACCGCTGCCCACCAAAAGCGGCTCTTTGCCCACTGG
Organism: Hyphomicrobiales bacterium; assembly: GCA_003133345.1. Classification (GTDB taxonomy): domain Bacteria; phylum Pseudomonadota; class Alphaproteobacteria; order Rhizobiales; family Xanthobacteraceae; genus Pseudolabrys. The sequence continues at coordinate 10,629 of PKXB01000041.1, forward strand.
GGATGACCGGCCAAAAGGAATTGCAGCCCGCGTTGCGGGGTTCCATCATTGCGACGATAGTCCGCCGAAACAATCAAAACTGGGGGGAGATCAATGTCGAATAAATCATCGCATCCGCTGCTTTCTTGTGCCGATGGCATCGCCACCGGAATGACCGATACGCTGCTGCTCATCGGCCGCATTCTGATCGCGGCCATGTTCTTGCTCACGGTCTGGTTCGGATCGCCGAACGTCGGCTACCTCACGTCGATCAACTTTTTCAGTTCGGACATCATGAGTCCGCTCGCGAGGATTGTCGAATGGATCATCGTCGTCTCGCTCGTGCTCGGTGTCGGCACGCGTTACGGCGCCCTGCTCGGGCTCGCCTTTGTCGTGATCGCGACAGTTGCCGCGCATCGCTGGTGGGGCTATCCGCAAGCGGCGCAGCTTGTGCAGTACACTTTCCTCACCAAAAACCTGGCCGCCGCCGGCGGGCTCATCGTGCTGTTCGTGACGGGCGGCGGCGCTATCAGCGTCGATCGGTTCCTGGCGAAAAGCTGAACGCAGCTAAGGCGCGCGCCGCACCCACACTTTGTTGTCGTGGAAGGCGGCGCCGCCATAGGGCGCGATCGAATCCGCACCGGTCAGCGTGTTGATGCCGCAGCCGTCGGGATAGGCCGAATTCGGCCAGATCGACTCGGCGATCAGCACGCCGCGCCGCACGCCCGCAAACAGCTTGGCGTGCAGGCGCACTTGGCCGCGCGTGTTGCCGAGCACGATATCATCGCCGTCGCCGATGCCGTGCGCCGCGGCGTCGTCGGGATGGATCATCACCGTCGGCCGCTTTTCCTGCGCCAGCGAGGTCGGCGTCTGGTTGAAGGTTGAGTTGAGGAAACCGCGCGCCGGCGAGGTGGCGAGGCGGAACGGGTGCGCGTCGTCCGCCTGCTCGATCACCGTCCAATGATCGGGCAGCTTCGGCATCTGATCGACCGGCCCGCCGTGATAGGGGCTGCGGAACGGCACGTTTTTCCAGTCCGGCTTGAAGCGGAACTTGCCGCCGGGCCATGCGAAACCGTCGAGAAAATGCGCTTTGCGGAATGGCGGCTGACAGTCGATCCAGCGGTTGGCTTCCAGTTCGGCCAGCGTGCCGCGCTTCGACACTTGCAGCATCTGGTCGATCAGTTCGCGCGGACTCATCGTGAACCCGCGGTGCTCGGCGCCTAGCCGCCTGGCCAAGGCCGCGAGCACCTCGTGATTGTTGCGGCATTCGCCCGGCGGCTCCACCAGCTTGGGGCCGAGGATGATGTATTGGTGACCGCCACCGCGATAGATGTCGTCATGTTCCAGGAATGTCGTCGCCGGCAGCACGACGTCGGCCATCTTGGCCGTTTCGGTCATGAACTGCTCGTGCACGCAGACGAACAGGTCCTCGCGCGCAAAGCCCTGCTTGACCTTGGTCTGGTCGGGGCAGACCGAGAGCGGATTGGTGTTCTGCACGATCATCGCCGTCACCGGCGGCCCGCCCCGCAGCGCCTCGGCATCGCCGGTCAGGATCGCGCCGACGCGCGACTGGTCGAGCATGCGCACCGAGCGGTCCCAGACGTCGAGTCCTTCGACCAGCGTCTTGTCGAGCTTGTAGATATCGGCATTGATGTGGAAGGCGCCGCCGCCCTCCAACTGCCAGGCCCCGCTCACCGCCGCGATGCAGCTGGCCGCGTGCATGTTGGCGGCGCCGTTGCGCGAGCGCGAGAAGCCGTAGCCGAGCCGAAAAAAAGCGCGCTTGCGCTCGCCGATCAGTCTGGCGAATTGCTCGATGGTCTCCACCGGCGCGCCGGTGATCGCCGAGGCCCAGGCCGGATCGCGGTCCCGCAAGTGCGCTTCCAGCTCGCGCGGCGCGTCGGTGTATTTGTCGAGATAATCCCAGTCCGCGTTGCCGTCGCGGAACAGGCAATGCATCACCGCGCAGGCCAGCGCGCCGTCGCTGCCGGGTTTCACCAGCACCGGCAGATCGGCCTGCTCCATGGTGCCGTTCATGTAGACGTCGACCGCCGCGATCTTGGCGCCGCGCTCTTTGCGCGCGCGCACGGCGTGGGTCATCACATTGACCTGGGTGCTGACCGCGTTGGTGCCCCAGATCACCACCAGATCGGATTTCGCCATCTCGCGCGGATCGGGCCCGCTGAGGTGGCCGGTGCCGGCGGCAAAGCCGGCATAGGCCGGGTTGACGCAGATCGAGGAGTGGAAGCCTGAATATTTCTTGACGTGGCGCAGCCGGTTGATGCCGTCGCGCATCAGCAGGCCCATGGTGCCGGCATACTGGTACGGCCACACGGCTTCGGCGCCGTGTTTCTGCTCAGCCTGCATGAATCTCTCGGCCACCAGGTCGAGCGCGTCGTCCCAGGAGATCGGCGTGAACTGGCCCGCGCCCTTGGCGCCGGTGCGGCGCAGCGGATGCAGCAGCCGGTCTTTGTGATGCTCGCGCTCGGCATAGCGCGCCACTTTCGCGCATATCACGCCGGCGGTGTAGTCGTTGTCCTTGGCGCCGTGCACGCGGCCGATGGTGCGCTCATCAATCAGCTCGACTTCGAGCGCGCAGGTCGACGGGCAATCGTGCGGGCAGGCCGAATAACCGGTGCGCTTGAGGGGGAGTTTGACGACCTGATTCATCGCCCCCACTCTATCAGAACCTCCTAGACGTCGCTCACCGCCGGCTGCTTCGAGCGTCGCCAGAGGCCGCCCACGACCAGCACCAGCACGGCGCCGACCGCCGCCGCAGCGTATTCGACCTTGTGGGCGACCGCGGCGCTGTAATTGTCGGTGAGATAACCGACCGAGACCGGATCGGTGGCGATCACCTCGCCGACGATCCAGCCGAGCAGCGCGGCGCCGGCCCAAACCAGGATCGGGAAACGGTCGAGCAGTGCCATGATCAGCGCGGCGCCGGCGACGATCAAGGGAATGCTGATGGCGAGTCCCAGCACCACCAGCGCCATGTTGCCGCCGGCCGCCGCGGCGATCGCGATCACGTTGTCGAGGCTCATGATGATGTCGGCGACGGCGACGATGCGCACCGCGCGCCAGAGATACTCGACCGCCTCGGCCTCACCCTCTTCCGGATCGTCGGGTACCAGCAGCTTGGCGGCGATGTAGAACAGCGCGATCCCACCGACGATCTTCAAATACGGCAGCAGCATCAGCGATGCGACCACTCCGGTAAAAATTATGCGCAGCAACACCGCGACGCCGGCGCCCAGGATCATGCCCCACAGCCGCTGCTTGGGCGGCAGGCCCTGGCAGGCCATGGCGATGACCAGCGCGTTGTCGCCGGAGAGCAGAACGTTGATCCACATGATCTTGACGAGCGCGACCCAGAACTCGGTGTGGCTCATGTCGTTCCAGCCGCTGCCGACCATGGCCAGCCAGGCGGACGGATCCAGCATCTGCGCGAGTGAATGCACCTGGTCTCCCGATGCGCACGAGCGCGCTAGCCGACGATCTCGTTCTCCGAGAAGAACTGTGCGATCTCGCGTGCCGCGGTGTCGGGGGCGTCGGAGCCGTGCACGGAATTTTCCCCGATCGACTTGGCGTGCACCTTGCGGATGGTGCCGGGCGCGGCCTTGGCCGGGTCGGTGGCGCCCATCAGGTCGCGATAGCGCGCGATGGCGTTGTCGCCCTCGAGCACCTGCACCAGCACCGGCCCCGACACCATGAAATCCACCAGTTCGCCGAAAAACGGCCGCTCGCGATGGACGGCGTAGAATTTGCGCGCTTGCGGCAGCGAGATGCGCACGCGCTTCTGCGCGACGATGCGCAGGCCGGCCTGTTCGATCATGGCGTTGATGGCGCCGGTCAGATTGCGCGCGGTCGCATCGGGTTTCAGGATCGAAAAGGTGCGCTCGAGCGCCATCGGGTCATCCTTTACTGAGTTTGATCGAATAGTTCAGCGGCATTGATTGGAGTAACGAACTTGCGCGGCTTATACCGGGGGGCGTTTCGCGCGGCAAGATCGGCCCCGTTCGTAGGCTGGATTTGCTACGATTTGGCGCACCACAGGAGCGATCCATGAAGTCCCGTTACCAGATGTTCGCCGGCTATAACGCCTGGTGCAACGAGCGGCTCTATGCGGCCGCCGCCAAGCTGTCCGACGCCGACTATCGCGCCGACCGCGGCGCCTTCTTCAAGTCGATGCACGGCACGCTCAATCACTTGCTGGTCGGCGACCGCATCTGGATGCGGCGCTTTACCGGCAAGGGCGAAGTGCCGGCGAGCCTCGATGCGACCCTGTACGACGATTTCGTAGCCTTGCGGGCGGCGCGCCGCAGCGAGGACGCGGGCATCAGCCGCTATGTCGAATCGTTAAGCGACGACGATCTCGGCCGCAAAATCCGCTACCGCACCTTGAGCAATCCGGCCGATATCGAGCAGGTGCTCTCACCCGCGCTCGACCATTTCTTCAATCATCAGACCCACCACCGCGGCCAGGCGCACGCTTTGCTCTCGCCGATCATCGGCAACGATGCGACGCCGAGCTTCGACCTGATCATCTATCAGCGCGAGAGCGGGCAAGGCGGATTGCGCAAATTGAGCTGAGGGGTTGCGCCGCGCCGCCACCTCGGTCAAAAGGCGCGCATGCTTGTCATCGACGATCTCACCGTACGCATAGGCGGCCGCGCGCTTTTGGAAGGCGCCTCCGCCCGCATCGTTCCCGGCGCCCGGGTCGGCCTGGTCGGCCGCAACGGCTCCGGCAAGACCACGCTGTTCAACGTGATCGCGGGCGATATGTCGCCCGAGCACGGCTCCATCGAGCTGCCGCCGCGCTGGCGTATCGGACGGCTGGCGCAGGAAGCACCGAATGGTCCGGAGAGCCTGCTCGAGGTCGTGCTGAAGGCGGATCGCGAACGCAGCGCGCTGCTGACGGAAGCCGAAACCGCGCACGATCCCCATCGCATCGCCGAGATCCAGACCAGGCTCGCCGATATGGGCGCGCATGCGGCGCCGGCGCGCGCCGCCGCGATCTTGTCGGGACTTGGTTTCTCCAACGCCGACCAGGCGCGCCCCTGTTCGGAATTCTCGGGTGGCTGGCGCATGCGGGTGGCGCTCGCCGCCACGCTGTTCGCCGAGCCCGATCTGCTGATGCTGGACGAACCGACCAACTATCTCGATCTCGAAGGAACGCTGTGGCTGCAGGATCACCTAGCGCGCTATCCGCACACCATGATGATCATCAGCCATGACCGCGACCTGTTGGACAACGCTGTCGACCAAATTCTGTCGTTGGAAGCCAAGAAGCTCACGCTCTATCGCGGCGGCTATTCGGACTTCGAACGCCTGCGCAGCGAGCGATTGACGCTCGACCAGAAGATGATCAAGAAGCAGGACGCGCAACGCAAGCATATGCAGGCCTTCGTCGACCGTTTCCGCGCCAAGGCGACCAAGGCGCGGCAGGCGCAATCCCGCCTGAAGATGCTGGCCAAGATGCAACCGATTGTTTCGCTGGTCACCGAAGAAGTGCGGCCGATTCACTTTCCGGCGCCCGACAAGCTGCTGTCGCCGCCGATCATCGCCACCGACGANNTGCTCGGCTCCAACGGCAACGGCAAATCCACGCTGGTGAAGCTGCTGGCCGGCCGGCTGGCGCCTGAGCAGGGCACGGTGACGCGCGCGGCGACCCTCAAGGTCGGCTATTTCGCCCAGCACCAACTCGACGAACTGGACGAGGATCGAAGCCCCTATGATCACGTCCGCGATCTGATGCCGGATCAACCTGAAGCCAAAGTGCGCGGTAAAGTGGGTGCGATTGGATTTTCAGGGCTTGCCGCCAACAATGCCGTGAAGACTTTATCGGGCGGCGAGAAGTCGCGGCTGCTGCTGGGTCTCGCCACCTTCGCGGCGCCGCAACTCATCATTCTCGACGAGCCGACCAACCATCNNCCGTTCGACGGCGATCTCGACGATTACCGGCGCACGGTGCTGGCCGGTGCGGGCCAAGGAATTACGGTCGGGTCAAAATCATCGGCGCGCGTCGATCCGGTGCAAGCCCGCCGCGCCGCGGCCGACAAGCGCGTCGAGACCGCGCCGTTGCGCNNGACGCTCGCCGACGGCGCCCTGTTCGCGCGCGATCCGGCGCGTGCCGCCGAGCTTTCCAAGACCCGCGCGCAGGTCGTGGCGGCGATTGCGAAAGCAGAAGAGGAATGGCTCGCCGCCAGCACGGCGCTGGAGACGGCCTGAAGCGGCCAACTACTGCACGAAGGCGCGGTCGATCTCGCGGGAGGCGGTTTTCGGCTTTAGCGGTTTCTTGGCTTTCTGCTTTTTCGCCGGCGGCTTGGCCGGGGTCTCCGGCACGGGGGCGCGGTCGACGACCTTCAGCCGGCCGGCGTCGAAGGTATAGATGCCGGGCCAGGTGCCGCTCAGGTAAGTGAGCACGACTTTGCGTTCGCCTCTGTT
>PKXB01000215.1 GCA_003133345.1 Hyphomicrobiales bacterium
AGCTTTCGCCGCCCTTCGTCCGCGCCGCGTCCAGCCAGTTAAGGCAGTCCCTCTTAGTGGGGACGGACGGCGACCTGAGGCCTCCCGGGGGTGGGGTTACGAGCCCCGCCCGCAGGCGCCGCGCCTTGCTCCATCTTCGAAACGTCTCGCGAAGACGCCCTCAATGAACAAGGCGCACCCATGATAAGGCCGTGCGGACGCGCGAGGATAAGTTCTCACGACATTGTGATTATAGTCCTAGCGGTTGTGCGGCCGGGTCCGCGCGTTATCTCTCTACCGACCGCCATTTGCAGGAGTCGCTGATGCACACCCATTCGATCGAGCCCTGGCAGCATCCCCACGTGTTTCTGGGCACCAAGCACGACCGCCACGAACGGCGCACCTGGTTCGTGGTCGCGCTCACCGCCGCCATGATGGTGGCGGAGATCACCGGCGGCACCCTGTTCGGCTCGATGGCGGTGGTGGCCGACGGCTGGCACATGTCGACCCATGCCGGCGCGCTCACCATCGCGGCGCTCGCTTACCGCTTCGCGCGCCGCCACGCGCGCGACCCGCGCTTTTCCTTCGGCACCGGCAAGGTGGGCGAGCTGGCGGCGTTTTGCAGCGCCGTGATCCTCGCCATGATCGCGGTGGCGATCGGCTACGAGGCGGTGACGCGGCTGTTTGCGCCGGTGGCGATCGATTTCGCGCAGGCGACCTGGCTGGCGGTGGTCGGGCTTGGCGTCAATCTCGCGAGCGCCTGGCTGCTGTTCGACAAGGACCATCATCATGCGCATCACGCGCCCGCGGATGACCATCACGATGACCACGATCATCATGATCATGCACACGAGCACGGCCACGAGCATGCGCACGGGCATCACCAGCACCACGCGCACGATTCCAACATCCGCGCGGCCTATGTGCACGTGCTCGCCGACGCCATGACCTCGGTGCTGGCGATCGTCGGCCTGCTGGCCGGGCGTTTCTACGGCTGGGTCTTCATGGATCCGCTGATGGCGTTGATCGGCGTTGGCGTGATCCTGAGCTGGTCGTTCGGGCTGATCCGCATGTCCGGCACGGTGCTGCTCGACATGGTGCCCGACCGCCATCTCGCCGGTCATATCCGCAAGCGGCTGGAGATCGACGGCGACCGGGTGAGCGACCTGCATCTGTGGCGGCTCGGGCCCGGCCATTCCGGCCTGATCGCGGCGGTGGTGTCCGACCGCCCGCAGGCGCCGAGCGCCTATAAGCAGCGGCTCGACGGTATTGCGGGACTTTCGCATGTGACGGTCGAAGTGCATGCTTGCGAGGATCACGCCCGCAAGGCGGCGTAAAGATTGCGAGGGCAAATAGCCCTCTGCTATACGCGGCTGCATCCCTTGAGGTTCTCATGTCCGTCGACGCCGACACCGTCCGCCGCATCGCGCATTTGGCGCGCATTGCCGTCGCCGATAGCGAGGTGGAGAACCTGCGCGCCGAGCTCAACGCCATGCTCGCCTTCGTCGAGCAGCTGCAAGAAGTGGACGTCGCGGGCGTCGAGCCGATGACCTCGGTGACGCCGATGGCGATGAAGAAGCGTCACGACGTGGTCACGGCCGGCGACGACGCCGAGGCGGTGCTCAAGAACGCGCCGCAGAGCGCGGACAATTTCTTCTTGGTTCCAAAAGTGGTCGAGTAAATGTGCATCGCCTGTGAGCTCGCTTTGCTGATCGCGCTGGACTATCTGCCGGCCGCATCGCCGCCCGGTTTTCCGGGCGCGCGCTCCGACGATGCCGTGTGCTTTGCCTGCGATGCGCCCGCGGACGCAGCCCCGCCCGCCGCGCCACCGGCGACGGATGAGCGCAAGCCGTGAGCGATTTGAATTCGCTTACCTTGGCGCAAGCGCGCGACGGGCTGAAGAAGAAGAACTTCTCCGCCGTCGAACTGGTCGACACGCATATCGCCGCCATGGAAAAGGCGCGCGTGCTCAACGCCTTTGTGCTGGAGACGCCGGAACGCGCCTTGGCCATGGCGAAAGCCTGCGACGCGCGCATCGCGGTCGGCAAGGCCCACCCGCTGGAAGGCATTCCGCTGGCGGTGAAGGATTTGTTCGCGACCGCGAACGTGCGCACCACCGCCTGCTCGCACATCCTCGATAATTTCGTGCCGACCTACGAGTCGACCGTCACCTCGCATCTGTGGCGCGACGGCGCCGTGCTGCTCGGCAAGACCAACAACGACGAATTCGCCATGGGCTCGTCGAACGAGACCTCGCATTTCGGCCCGGTGACCTCGCCGTGGCGGCGCAAGGGCTCGAATACGCCGATGGTGCCGGGCGGATCAAGCGGCGGTTCGGCGGCGGCGGTGGCCGCGCAATTGTGCCTGGGTGCGACCGGCACCGACACCGGCGGTTCGATCCGCCAGCCGGCGGCGTTCACCGGCACCGTCGGTATCAAGCCGACCTATGGCCGCTGCTCGCGCTGGGGCATCGTGGCGTTTGCGTCCTCGCTCGATCAGGCCGGACCCTTCGCGCGCAGCGTGCGCGACGCGGCGATCCTGCTGCGCTCCATGGCCGGGCACGATGCCAAGGACACCACTTGCGCGGATTTGGCCGTGCCCGATTACGAAGCCGCGGTCGGAAAGTCGGTCAAGGGCCTGCGCATCGGCATCCCGAAGGAATACCGGCTCGACGGCATGCCGGCGGAAATCGAGAAGATCTGGCAGCAGGGCAGGGAATGGCTGAAGGCGGCCGGCGCCGAGCTGGTCGAGGTGTCGCTGCCGCACACTAAATACGCGCTGCCGGCCTATTACATCGTGGCGCCGGCGGAAGCGTCATCCAATCTCGCGCGCTACGACGGCGTGCGTTATGGGCTGCGCGTGCCGGGCAGCGACATCACCGACATGTATGAGCGTACGCGGAGCGAAGGTTTCGGCGCCGAGGTGCGCCGGCGCATCATGATCGGCACCTATGTGCTGTCGGCCGGTTATTACGACGCTTATTATTTGCGCGCGCAGCAGGTGCGCACGCTGATCAAGCGCGACTTCGAGGCCTGTTTCAAGGCCGGCGTGCACGCCATGTTGACGCCGGCGACGCCGTCGGCCGCGTTCGGCATCGGCGAAAAAGGCCACGCCGATCCGGTCGAGATGTATTTGAACGACGTGTTCACGGTGACGGTGAACATGGCGGGCTTGCCCGGCATCGCGGTGCCGGCGGGGCTTGACGCCCAGGGCTTGCCGCTCGGGTTGCAATTGATCGGCCGCCCGTTCGACGAAGAGACGCTGTTCTCGGCGGCGCACGTGATCGAGCAGGCGGCGGGGCGGTTTACGCCACACGGGTGGTGGTGACGCCGCTAATGCTGATCGGCGGTCGCGATCGGCGGCAGGTCCTGGTCGCCGTTGATGACTGTCTTGCCGCCCAGATCGCCGCCGCTGAGGATAAAGAAGGCCGCCGCCAAGGCGACGAGGCCGCCGACGATGAGCCCGAAAGTGCCGTTGTTTTGCTTCATGATGTTAGCTCTGCTTTCCGCTATGTAAACGCACACCGGCTGAAGACGGTTCCGCGCACTGCACGATAGATGCACCGCGATTCCGGCAACATCTATGCAGAATTCGGGCCAATTTTAGGAAAGCCGCGGCGCTGGCCGGCCCCGCAAATTCCCGGCGGCCGGCTGTAATTGCAAAGCTTGGCCTGGCGGGGAGGTAACGGCATACTTTGGCCGGTTGGGGGACGAATCGGTGAGCGAAAACGGCACGCGGGCGATCGTACGTGAACTCTACGACGCCTATGGCCGGCGGGATTTTGAGCGCGTCGCCGCATTGATCCACGACGACATCGACTGGATCATCTACGCGCCGATGTCGGTGTTTCCGTTCGCCGGCCCACGGCACGGGCGCGCCGCGGTGCTCGCGGCCATGGCCGCTATCGCCAAAACTTTTGCGCTGGAAAGCTACCAGCCGGACGTCATGATCGTGGACGGCGAGCGCGCGGCGCTGATGTCGGATATAAGTTACCGGCAGCGCGCCACCAACCGCGTCCTGCGGCTGCGGATTGCCAGCTTCCTGCGCTGGCAAGACGGCCGCCTGATCGAGTACCGCGAATTCACCAATAGCTTCGACGCGGTCGAACAGGCGCTCGGGCGCGAATTGCAGCTCTGAGGGGCGGCGATCTTGCCGTGCGCGGCGCAGGCCGTTAGTCCTAGCGTATGACTGTGCAGAGCAAACCCGCCAAGCTGATCAAAGGCGCGACCGGCGACTGGGAGGTTGTCATCGGCATGGAGGTGCATGCCCAGGTGACGTCCAAGTCGAAGCTGTTCTCCGGCGCCTCGNNGGCATGCTGCCGGTGATCAACGAGGAATGCGTCAAGCAGGCGATCCGCACCGGGCTTGGGCTCAACGCCAAGCTCAATCTGAAATCGGTGTTCGACCGCAAGAATTATTTTTATCCCGACCTGCCGCAGGGCTACCAAATCAGCCAGTACAAATCGCCGATCGTGGGCGAGGGCGAGGTGATCGTCGATCTCGAAGGTGGCGAGGCCGTCACCATCGGCATCGAGCGGCTGCATCTGGAGCAGGATGCCGGCAAATCGCTGCACGACCAGCATGCGAACATGAGCGCGATCGATCTCAACCGCTCCGGTGTGGCGCTGATGGAGATCGTATCGAAGCCCGACCTGCGCTCGGCCGAGGAGGCCAAGGCGTTCCTCACCAAGCTGCGCTCGATTCTGCGCTATCTCGGCACCTGCGACGGCAACATGGAGGAAGGCAGCCTGCGCGCCGACGTCAATGTCTCGGTGCGCAAGCCGGGAGCAAAGCTCGGCACGCGCTGCGAGATCAAGAACGTCAATTCGATCCGCTTCATCGGTCAGGCGATCGAGCACGAGGCGCGCCGGCAGATCGCGATCATCGAGGACGGCGGCTCGATCGATCAGGAGACGCGGCTGTTCGATGCCGGCCGCGGCGAGACGCGTTCCATGCGCTCCAAGGAAGAGGCGCACGACTACCGCTATTTCCCCGATCCCGACCTGCTGCCGCTGGAATTCGACACGGCTTACGTGGCCGCGCTGAAGGCGCACCTGCCGGAGCTTCCCGACGAGAAGAAGGCGCGCTTCATGCGCGATCTCGGCATGAACGAATACAATGCCGCCGTATTGGTTTCGAGTAAGGATGCCGCGGATTTCTTTGAAGCAACGCTGGCTAAGCTTGATGAAAAAGCCAGAAAATTGGGTCGCCCGAGGGTGGCTGGTGAAGTCAGCAAGTGGGTCCAAGGTGAACTATTTGGGCTCATGAACAAGGAAGGGGTCGAAATCGCAGATTCACCTGTGTCGCCAGAACAGATGGCTGTCTTGCTGTGGCTCATGTTCGACGGCGAAATTAGCGGCACTATAGCGAAAGAAATTCTTAAAATTATGTGGAGCGAGGGCGGCGATCCGCGTGCCATCGTCGAGCAGCGCGGCATGAAGCAGGTCACCGACGTGGGCGCGATCGAAAAGACCGTCGACGCGATCATCGCCAAGCATCCGGACAAGGTCGCCGACGCCAAATCCAACCCGAAAGCGATCGGCTGGTTCGTCGGCCAGGTGATGAAAGCGTCCGGCGGCAAGGCGAGCCCGCAGGCGGTCAACGAAATCCTGAAGAAGAAACTCGGACTCTGACGCACGCCCCATGTTCGCGCGCTAGAGTTTGCTTTGGGTGCAGTGCGGCAATTGCGCGTCGCGCATTCGCGCGTGAGAACAAAAAAATCCCGATGCGAAATGAGTCCGGCGCGTACAATTTCGGGAAAATTTATCTGCAGCGGCCGCACGCAACGCGAATCACTTGGTGGTGATTCGCTCATTTTTTGCTCGATTCCGGTCCGCGCACACCATTTGCGCGGCAAATTTTGAAAATTATTTTTGCCTGTGCAGATGTCGGCGCTGCGTGCGCTGTCGATGCAAAACTTAACGCAAGCGCGCGCAAATATTTCGTCGCACGGCGATAACAACGGAATGGCGACGTTGCAAAATGTCCTTATTTCATCGGGCTTTTCGCAATCTTTGCGCCATGCGCTCGACAATGCGTAACGCGTTCGTTGCGCGCGCTGTCGTGTTGCACATGCGCGACGTTAACGACGTTGCAATGCGCGTCGCACGCCGCGGATACACGCTTCGTTAGTGGAGTCAGTGTTTTTTTCATTGCGCTGTAGTAAACGGAATGCAGTGCGTGTCGATCCGCGACCGCACTGATGCAGACATCCGCCATGTTTACATGGCTAGGAGGGCAGCAAATGGCGAAACGTAGAAAGAAGGCAGCGGCGAAGAAAAAGGGCCGGAAGAAGAGGCTCTAGTCTGACGCCACTTCCCGATCTTCGAACATAGCGTTTCGAGGATTGCGTCATACGGGCCGGGTTGCGTCATGGTGCGACGAGCGCAATACGGTTGTTCCGCGGCGCCCCGGTTCCGATGACGACAGAGGGCGTCGGCGAGATTTCGAGTCTCGCCGACGCCCTCGGTACGTTTGGAGCAAAAAGTTTTTTGTACGCGCTTTCAGAAACTGCGCATGATCTTTTCCGAAAACCGGTTTCCATCCCCGATCAAGTCGAGG
>PKXB01000158.1:0-4479 GCA_003133345.1 Hyphomicrobiales bacterium
AAGGAAAGGGACTACGGCGTACCCGGCGCCGCCAAGAATACGGGCGATAACGCTTGGCTGTTTGAAAATTTGGAACCGCGTGACCCGATGTCACTGCATGCAAGTATTTCCGTCGCATGCTAACGCTTCGCCGATGGCCGTCATATTGCCCCTCGTGGAAGCCGCCGAGCAGCTGCCCGCGCGCGGCTCATTGATCGGCCTCGACCTCGGCACAAAGACCATCGGCGTCGCCTCGAGCGATCCCGACCGCAAGCTGGCGGCCGGGGTTACGACCATCGCACGGACAAAGTTCTCCGCCGATGCGGCCCGCGTCCTCGCGCTCGCCGCCGAACGCAAGGCCATAGGCTTCGTGCTCGGCCTGCCGGTCAACATGGACGGCTCGGAGGGCCCGCGCGCGCAATCGACCCGCGCCTTCGCGCGCAATTTCGCCAAGCTCACGCCCTTGCCGATCGCGCTATGGGATGAGCGGTTGTCCACCGCAGCGGTCGAGCGCGGATTGATCGAAGCCGACATGCGCCGCAACAAGCGCAAAGAAGTGATCGACCAGCACGCCGCCGCCTATATCCTGCAAGGCGCGCTCGATCGCCTCGCGCGACTAAAAGAATAGCGAAAAGGGCGGGCTTGGAGCCCGCCCTCTCCCATTCGTTATCGAACGCAATTTAGTTGCAGGCACCGAAGTTGATCGATGCTGGCGACTGTATGCAATTGCGCGGGCCACGCTGATAATAGGACCGGCCGGAATAGTAGGTCGGTGCCGGCTCCACATAGACCGGCGCCGCCTCATAGGCGTAGCCAGCATAGCCCGGCTCCTCGTATGCGTAGCCCGGCTCGGCGTAGTAGCCGGGCGCGTAGCCGTAGCCCGCTCCGCCGTAATAGCCGTTATTGACAACGGCAGCGCCGACCAGCGCACCGGCGACAAAACCGATACCGGCGGCGGCATTGCGTCCATGGCGCGCCTCACTCGGCGTCGCCGCGGCAACGGCAAGCGCGCCCGTCAAGGCGACGGCTGCCGCATATTTGAAAATTGTCTTCATGGTGTCTCCTTTTGCCCAGCGTCCGGGCATTCACACATAAACGTCGGAAAAACCGCAAAGGTTCCAGATGCGACAAGATGGCCCGTTTGCCATGACGTGCGAACTGGCACCTGTTTGCGCCGCCGACGACCGAGCCGTGGCCGGCCCAGCCGACTGTGGATCGGCCTGCGATACCCTTGCCCGATACCGGCCTTGCGCCTATAGAACTGCCTTTAATGAACATTGCTCCGAAATCCTCGTTCGTCCTCAACCAACGGCATCTGTTGGGGATCGAAGGGCTTTCCCGCGAGGAGATTTCCGGCCTGCTCGACCTCGGCGAGGAATTCGTCGAGCTCAATCGCCAGGTCGAAAAGAAGCGCACCTCGCTGCGCGGCCGCACCCAGATCAATCTGTTCTTCGAGGCCTCCACCCGCACCCAGTCCTCGTTCGAGCTGGCCGGCAAGCGGCTGGGCGCCGACGTGATGAACATGTCGACCAGCTCGTCCTCCATGCGTAAGGGCGAGACGCTGATCGACACCGCGATCACCCTCAATGCCATGCACCCCGACATCCTGGTGGTGCGCCACAACGCCTCCGGCGCGGTCGAACTGCTGGCGAGCAAGCTCGACTGCTCGGTGATCAATGCCGGCGACGGCTCGCACGAGCACCCCACCCAGGCGCTGCTCGACGCCCTTACCATCCGCCGCAACAAGGGCGGCATCGAAGGCCTGCTGGTGGCGATCTGCGGCGACATCCTGCATTCGCGCGTCGCCCGCTCCAACATCATCCTGCTCAACGCCATGGGCGCGCGCGTGCGGGTCGTGGCGCCCTCTACATTGCTGCCGCCCGGCATCGAGCACTTCGGCGTCGAAGTCGCGCGCGACATGCGCGAGGGCTTGAGCGGCGCCGATATCGTGATGATGCTGCGGCTGCANNCCGATGAACCGCGGCGTCGAGATCGACTCGATCGTCGCCGACGGCGCGCAGTCGCTGATCCGCGAGCAAGTCGAAATGGGAGTGGCGGTGCGCATGGCCGTGCTGGAAGCTTTGTCGCGGAATTTGCCGAATGCGTAATGGACTTTCCTCGTCATTCCGGGACGGCGCGCAGCGCCGGACCCGGAATCCAGAGGCAATGTCCTCAAGCGTGACTGGATTCCGGGTTCGCACCTTCGGTGCGCCCCGGAATGACAGAGGTTTGTGATGCTGTCCGACCACCGCCGCCCGATCCTGCTCGCCAACGCCCGGATCGTCGATCCGTCGCGTGACTTCGATATCGTCGGCGATTTGCTGATCGCCGACGGCGTGATCCGCGAAGCCAAGAAGGGCATCGGCGCCGCCGGCGTTCCGGAAGGCACCGACGTGGTCGAGTGCCGCGGCAAGCTGATCGCGCCCGGCCTGGTCGACATGCGCGCCTTCATCGGCGAGCCCGGCGCCGGCCATCGCGAAACCTTCGCCTCCGCCAGCCAGGCCGCCGCGGCCGGCGGCGTCACCACCATTATCTGCCAGCCCAACACCTCGCCGGTGATCGACGATCCGGCGACGGTGGATTTCGTGCTGCGGCGCGCGCGCGANNATGACCGAGATCGGCCTGCTCAAGGCGGCCGGCGCGGTCGCCTTCACCGACGGCGACAAGAGCGTGACGAATGCCCAAGTCATGCGGCGCGCGCTCACTTACGCGCGCGATTTCGACGCGCTCATCGTGCATCACACCGAGGATCCGGATCTGGTCGGCGACGGCGTGATGAACGAAGGCGAATTCGGCGCGCGCCTCGGCCTGCTCGGCATTCCGAAGGCGGCGGAAACGATCATGCTCGAACGCGACATCCGTCTGGTCGCGCTGTCGGGCGGACGCTATCACGCGGCCTCGATCACCTGCGGGGAATCGCTCGAGGTGCTGCGCCGCGCCAAGGACGCCGGTCTTAGCGTCACCGCCGCGTGCTCGATCAATCACATCACGCTCAACGAAAACGACATCGGGCCCTACCGCACCTTCCTGAAACTGTCGCCGCCGCTGCGCGCCGAGGACGACCGCAAACTGCTGGTGGCCGCGCTCGCAAGCGGCCTGCTCGACATGGTGATGTCGGACCACAATCCGCAGGACGTGGAAACCAAAAGGCTGCCGTTCGCGGAAGCCGCCCCCGGCGCAATCGGTCTCGAGACCATGCTCAGCGCCGGCTTGCGGCTGGTGCATTCCGGCGAGATCGAATTGATGACATTGCTGCGCGCGATGTCGACGCGGCCGGCGGAGCTGCTCGGTCTTTCCGGCGGCACGCTCAAGAGCGGCGCACCGGCGGATGTGATCGTGGTCGATATCGACGTGCCCTGGATCATTGATGCGGTCGAGCTCAAATCGAAGTGCAAGAATACGCCGTTCGATGAAGCGCGCATGACCGGACGCGTGGTGCGCACCATCGTCGCCGGCCGCACCGTTTACGAATACGTATGACTTACGCGCTCGCTCTCGCCGTCGGCTATCTGCTCGGCTCGATCCCGTTCGGATTGTTGCTGACGCGCGCGGCCGGCGGGCCCGACATCCGCGCCATCGGCTCGGGCAATATCGGCGCGACCAACGTGCTGCGTACCGGGCGCAAGGGCCTCGCCGCCACGACCTTGCTGTGCGATGCGCTCAAGGGCACCGCCGCGGTTTTGCTCACAGCGCATTATGCGACGCCCGACGCGGCGCTTGTTGCCGGCTTCGGCGCCTTCCTCGGTCATCTCTTTCCGGTGTGGCTCAAGTTCAAGGGCGGCAAGGGCGTCGCCGTCTATATCGGCGTGCTGATCGGGCTCTACTGGCCGGGGGCACTTATCTTCTGCACCATCTGGATCGCGGTCGCGGCGTTAAGCCGCTACTCCTCGCTCGCGGCCTTGGTCGCCAGCGCGCTTATCCCGTTGGCGTTGTGGGGCCTGGGCCAGGCGAGCGCCGCGGCATTATTCCTGCTGCTGAGCGCGCTGTTGTGGGTCATGCACCGCGCCAATATCGCCCGCCTGCTCAATGGCAGCGAGGGAAAAATCGGCGTCTCTCCTGATCCTGGGTTGTAATCCGCCAAACCCGGTTGTAGTGCGCCGCCCGCTGGGCGATGCTCACGCGGTAACGGGCGGGGGGCGTCGTTGAACGAGCGAGTGCGACTGAGCGAAGAGCAGCGGCTCGACTGGCTGCGCCTCATCCGGACCGACAATATCGGCCCGCGCACCTTCCGCGACCTGGTCAATCATTATGGCGGCGCGCGCGCGGCATCGACTTCGTCGCGCTCGGCGAGCCGGATTATCCGCCGCGCCTGCAGATGATCGACGACGCGCCGCCCTTGCTCGCGGTACGCGGCAAGCTCGCCGTGCTGACGCGGCCGCTGGTCGCCATCGTCGGCTCGCGCAACGCTTCGGCGGCCGGCGTCAAATTCGCCGAGCGGTTGGCGCGCGACCTGGGCGCGGCCGGCTTCGGCACCGTATCGGGGCTGGCGCGCGGCATCGA
>PKXB01000158.1:4502-15473 GCA_003133345.1 Hyphomicrobiales bacterium
GAGGGAACCAACGGGCTGCTCAAGCAGGGTGCGACGCTGGTCACCGAAGCGGCCGACGTGATCGCCGTGCTGGAGCCGATCCTGGGGCGCGGCTTCGACGTGCCGGCGCGGGAGCCTGCGCAGGACGTTCCGGGTCCGCTCGATGTCGAGCCCGGCGAGAACGAGCGCGCGCGCATCATCGGACTGCTTGGTCCGACGCCGGTTTCGCTCGATGATCTGGTGCGGCTGTCGCAGACTTCGCCGGCGATCGTCCGCACGGTGCTGCTGGAACTCGAAATCGCCGGCCGGCTGGAGCGCCACGGCGGCAGTTTGGTGTCGCTGCTATAAGATGCGATACGAATCGCGCATCGGGTTGCACACATGTTCATCCGCGGATTTGCCGTCCTGGCCGTTGTTCTCGGGCTTTGCTGCGCGCCGGCGCGCGCGCAGGAGCAAACCTTCGCCGCCTTCGAAGCCGAGCTGTGGCCGGACGCGCAGGCCAAGGGCATCACGCGCGCCACCTTCGATCTCGCGCTGAAAGGCGTGACGCCCGATCCGCGCGTGATCGCGGCCACCAAGAAGCAGCCCGAATACGGCAAGCCGGTCGGCGATTACGTCAACGCGATCGCGAATCGCCGCCGCATCGCCGACGGAGAACTGAAGGCCAAGCAATGGTCGAAGACCTTCGACGCTGTCGAGAAACAATTCGGCGTCGAGCGCTGGGTTCTGATCGCGCTCTGGGGGATCGAAAGCGACTTTGGCGCCGAGAAGGATCGCTGGGACGTGTTCCGTTCGCTCGCGACGCTGGGCTATGTACGCTATCGCCATCCTTATTTCCGCAACGAGTTGATCGTCGCGATGCGCATCATGCAGGACGGTCATTTTCCGCGCGACAAGATGGTGAGCTCATGGGCCGGCGCCATGGGCCAGACCCAATTCATGCCGACCAACGTCGTCGACTACGCCGTGGATTTTTCCGGCGACGGCAAAGCCGACATCTGGACTAATGTGCCGGACGTGCTCGGCTCGACCGGCAACTATCTACACAAGGGGAACTGGAAGCACGGCCTGCCCTGGGGCTTCGAGGTCAGCGTGCCGAAGGGCTTCGACTATATGCGCAGCCGCGCCAGTTTCGCGGAATGGGCGAAACTCGGCGTCCGCCGCGCCGACGGCAAGCCGTTCCCGCCGTCCGGCCCGGGCATTTTGTTTTTCCCGAGCGGCGCTAACGGCCCGGCTTTCCTCGCGACCGAGAATTACGCCGTGCTCAAAGAGTACAACAACTCGGATCCTTACGCGATCGCGGTCGGCCATCTCGCCGACCGCATCAATGGCGCCCAGCCGATCAAGGCCGCCTGGCCGGCCGACGATCGCCCGCTTTCGCGCGACGCGCGCATCGCGTTGCAGAAAAAATTATCCGCGCTTGGCTACAAGGTGCTCGACTTCGAAGGGCATATTGATTTTGATCTGCGCGACAATATCCGCGCCGAGCAGGCCAAGCTCGGCATGCTGCCGGACGGCAATCCGACGGCGGCATTGCTGGAAAAGCTCGGCGTCAAGGCGCCGTAGTCAACGCCCGCCGTTTTGGCGGTGCCGGGTTTCGCTTTCGGCCTCGAGGCGGACCATTTCGAGCAGATAGCCGAGGGTGTCGAGGCCGCTCCGCCGCCATGGTGGCGAGATCGGCCGACAAGGTCGCCACGTAGTTGGCTACCTCTGTGCGGTTGCCGGTTTCACCTGAGGCGGTCTGGTCGGCCATTGCGGGGTTCCCAACCGCGAAAATACACAGTCTGCTTTGAATAGTAATCTTTAAATTGCTTTTTTAATAAAATACATCTATAGGTTGTATCTGGGCGCAAGCCCCCGTCGCTTTCATGCCCGAATTGGCTGTTCATAAAGGTTTTCCGGGCACCCTTATTTGACAGTAAGGGGTGCCTTCACCATGTTCCGGCCAAAGCGAGCAGTCGATTCCGCCAGAAATCGCGTCGATTCTGGCGGATAACCTATTGGATTCTCATGAAAGTTGTCGTTGTCGAGTCGCCTTCCAAGGCGAAGACGATCAATAAGTACCTGGGGCCCGGTTACGAGGTCCTGGCGTCCTTTGGCCATATCCGGGACCTCCCGGCCAAAGACGGATCAGTCGACCCCGACAACAATTTCAAGATGCTGTGGGAGGTCGACCCGCAGTCCCAAAAGCGCGTCAACGACATCGCCCATGCCCTCAAAGGCGCCGACACCCTGATTCTGGCCACCGACCCGGATCGTGAGGGCGAAGCCATCTCCTGGCACGTGCTGGAAGCCCTCAACGAAAAGAATGCGCTGAAAGGCCAAAAAGTCGAGCGCGTCGTTTTCAATGCGATCACCAAGCAGTCGGTGACCGAGGCGATGAAGCATCCGCGCGCCATCGACGAGGCGCTGGTCGATGCCTATCTCGCCCGCCGAGCGCTCGATTATCTGGTCGGCTTCACGCTGTCGCCGGTGCTCTGGCGCAAGCTGCCGGGCGCACGCTCGGCCGGCCGCGTGCAGTCGGTGGCGCTGCGGCTGGTCTGCGACCGCGAGTTGGAGATCGAGAAATTCGTCGCCAGGGAATACTGGTCGATCGCCGCCACGCTGGCGACGCCGCGCGGCGACAGCTTCGAAGCGCGTCTCGTCGGCGCCGACGGCGAGAAAATCCAGCGCCTCGACATCGGCTCCGGCAAGCAGGCCGAGGATCTAAAGCAGGCGCTCGAAGCCGCCTCTTTTACCGTTACCTCGGTTGAGGCCAAGCCGGCGCGACGCAATCCGCCGCCGCCGTTCACCACCTCGACCATGCAGCAGGAGGCCAGCCGCAAGCTCGGCTTTGCGCCCGCCATCGCCATGCGTCTTGCGCAACGTCTCTACGAAGGCGTCGAGATCGACGGCGAGACCACCGGCCTCATCACCTATATGCGCACCGACGGCATCGACATAGCGCCGGAAGCGATTTCCGATATCCGCGCGATGATCGGCATAAATTTCGGCAAGGAATATGTACCGGGCTCGCCGCGCACCTATCAGAACAAGTCGAAGAACGCGCAAGAGGCGCACGAAGCGGTGCGGCCGACCGACCCCCACCGCACGCCCGATCAGGTGGCGAAATTCGTCGACCGCGATCAGGCGCGTTTGTACGAGCTGATTTGGAATCGCGCGGTGGCGAGCCAGATGGAAGGCGCGGAACTCGAACGCACCACCGTCGATATCGCCGCCAAAGCCGGTAGCCGTGTCATCGACTTGCGCGCCAGCGGCCAGGTGGTGAAGTTCGACGGCTTCCTCACGCTCTATCAGGAAGGCCACGACGAAGCCGACGAGGACGAAGAGTCGCGCCGGCTGCCCGCGATGGCGCAAGACGAGACGCTCACCAAGCAGGCGATCGAAGCCGCGCAGCACTTCACCGAACCGCCGCCGCGCTTTTCCGAAGCCGCGCTGGTCAAGCGCATGGAAGAACTCGGCATCGGCCGCCCCTCGACTTACGCTTCGGTCCTGCAAGTGCTGCAGGACCGCGGCTATGTGCGCATCGACAAGAAGCGGCTATTGCCCGAAGACAAAGGCCGCGTCGTCGTCGGCTTCCTGGAGAGTTTTTTCCAGCGCTACGTGGAATACGATTTCACGGCTTCGCTCGAAGAAAAGCTCGATCGCATTTCCAACAATGAGATCAATTGGAAGGAAGTGCTGCAGGAGTTCTGGGTTGGCTTCATCGGCGCGGTCAACGAGATCAAGGATCTGCGCATTACCCAAGTGCTGGACGCGCTCAACGATCTGCTCGAGCCGCATATCTTCCCGGCGCGCACCGACGGCGGCGACGTGCGGCAGTGCCCGCAATGCGCCAACGGCAAGCTATCGCTCAAGGTCGGACGCTTTGGCGCCTTCATCGGCTGCTCGAACTATCCGGAATGCACCTTCACCCGGCAGATGACGCCGGGTGCCGAGGGCTCGGTGAGCGGGACCAAGGTGCTCGGCACCGACCCCGTCAGCAACCTGGAAGTCACGCTGCGGGGCGGACGTTTCGGACCTTATCTACAACTCGGCGAACAGGCGAAGGCTGTGAAGCCGCCGAAGGGCGAGAAGGCCGTCAAGCCTCCAAAGCCCAAGCGCGCGAGCCTGCCGAAGGGCGTGGCGCCTGAGGATATCGATCTGGAAAAGGCGCTCGCGCTGCTGTCACTGCCGCGCGAAGTCGGCAAATCGCCGGAAGACGGCGAGCCGATCCTGGCCGGCGTCGGCCGCTTCGGACCTTACGTCAAGCACGGCAAGGTCTACGCGAGCTTGGAAGACGGCGATAATGTTCTCACCGTCGGCTTCAACCGCGCGATGCACCTAATCGCAGACAAGATCGCAAACCCGAAAAAGGGCCGCCGCTTTGGCGCCGATCCCGGCAAAACGCTGGGCGAGCATCCCGACAAGGGCGGTTCTATCGTCGTTAAGAACGGCCGCTACGGGCCCTATGTCAGTCACAATAGCGTCAACGCCACGCTCACGGGCGACAAGACGCTGGAAACTGTGACGCTCGACGAAGCCATCGTCTTGCTCGATGCCCGTGCCGCCATGATGGGAAATTCCCCGAAGGGACGCCGCGCCGCCGGCCGCAAGACCGCCTCCGGCAAGGCCGCGGCGAAACCCGCCGCCCAGCCAAAAAAGCCTGCCGCCGCCAAGGCAAAAAAGACGGCAGCAGCAGCCAGTGCAAAGCCGGCACGACGCACCAAGGCCACCGCCGCCGAGTAGCTAGCGAACCTCATTTCCGATCATTACATTCATTAAGTCGTGCCGTTTTGGCGCAGGAAAATCTATTTTGAACAAACCACCCAAACGAACACCCTCCCTCCCCTCCAAGGCTGACATTCTCGCCTTCATCGGCAAGCGGCCCGGCAAAGTCGGCACCCGCGAGATCGCCCGCGCCTTCGGCCTCAAGAACGCCATGCGCGCCGAGCTCAAGCGCATGTTGCGCGACTTGGCCGTCGACGGTGTCGTCGAGAAGCGGCACAAAAAGCTGCACCACGCCGGCACCCTGCCCTCCACCGTGCTGGCCGACGTGACCGCGCGCGATGCCGACGGCGAATTGCTCGCCACCCCCGACGAATGGGACGAGGAGGCGCACGGACCGGCGCCGAAAATCCGCATTCCCACCCCGCGCAAAGCGCGGCCCCATGAGGCCGCCGGCATCGGCGACCGCGTGCTGCTGCACGTGGAGGAAACCGAGGAAGACAGCGGCATCCGTCACCGCGGCCGCGTCATCAAGATCATCGATCATCCCAAGCACCGCGTGCTGGGGATATTCCGCAACGCCCCGAACGGCGGCGGCCGGCTGGAGCCGGTCGACAAGAAGATGCTCGGCAAGGAGCTCAGCATTCCGGCGGGCGCGACCGCGCAAGCGGAAGACGGCGATCTGGTCGCGGTCGAGACCAGCCGCGCGCCGCGCTTAGGCTTGCCGACCGGCCGCGTGGTGGAGCGGCTCGGCTCGCTCGCGAGCGAGCGCGCAGTCAGCCTGATCGCCATCCACACCCATACCATCCCGCATGTGTTCCGCCACGACACNNGCCGTGCACGCCGAGCATGACACAGCGGCGAACAATCACGGCGGCTACATTCTCAGCGTCGCCATCGCCGACGTCGCCCATTACGTGACGCCCGGCTCGCCGCTCGACCGCGAAGCGCTGGTACGCGGCAATTCGGTCTATTTCCCCGACCGCGTGGTGCCGATGCTGCCGGAGCGCATCTCCAACGATCTGTGCTCGCTGCGCCCGCGCGAGGATCGCGCCGCGCTCGCCGTGCGCATGGTGATCGGCGCCGANNCAATTGGCGATCGGCGGACGCACCGATGAAGATACCTCGCCACTGATCGAGCCGGTGCTCAAGCCGCTCTACGCCGCCTATGACGCGCTCAAGCGCGCACGCGCCGAGCGCGGGCCTCTTGATTTGGATTTGCCGGAGCGCAAAATTCTGCTCAAGGCCGACGGCACCGTCGATCGCGTAGTCACGCCGGAACGGCTGGAGGCCAACCGGTTGATCGAGGAATTCATGATCCTCGCCAATGTCGCCGCCGCCGAGACGCTCGAAAAAGCGCGGATACCGCTGATCTATCGCGTACACGACGAGCCGGGAATCGAGAAGGTCAACGCGCTGCGCGAATTCCTCGCCACGCTCGACATCCCGTTCGCCAAGGGCGGCGCGATGCGGGCGGAAGCGTTCAATAAAATCCTGGCGCGGGTGAAGGGCCACGATGCCGAGCAGCTCATCAACGACGTCGTTCTGCGCACGCAAGCGCAGGCCGAATACGCGGCGGAAAATTACGGCCATTTCGGCTTGAACCTGCGCCGCTACGCGCATTTCACCTCGCCGATCCGCCGCTATGCCGACCTGATCGTGCATCGCGGGCTGATCCGTGCGCTCAAGTTGGGCGAAGGCGGCCTGCCCGAAGCCTCCGATGTGAAAGTATTGGCCGAGATTTCCGCGCAGATTTCCGCAACCGAGCGCCGCGCCATGCTGGCCGAACGCGAAACCAACGACCGGCTGATCGCGCATTTTCTTTCCGACCGCGTCGGCGCCACCTTCGACGGCCGCGTCTCCGGCGTGCACCGCGCCGGCCTGTTCGTGAAACTGCACGAGACCGGCGCCGACGGCTTCGTGCCGGCGCGCACCATCGGCGACGAATATTTCCGCCATGACGAGGCCGGCCACGCCATGGTCGGCAACCGCTCCGGCGAGACCTACCGGCTCGGCGACCGCGTCACCGTCAAGCTGGTGGAGGCGGCCCCGGTTGCCGGCGCCTTGCGCTTCGAGCTTTTGTCCGAGGGCCGCCCTGGAAAACCGAGCCGCCGCCCGCGGCACGAACAGCACCAGTACCGGCCGCGCGGCAAGCAACGGAAAGCCCGATGACGCGAGACACGATGACGAAAGATTTGGGAAAAGTCTGGGCCGAGCGCATGACCAAGCAGGAACGCGACCAGTCGTTCCCCGACAGCGAACCGCGCGACGCCGCGACGCTGATGCTGATCGACCGCTCCGGGGCGAGGCCGAAGGTGCTGCTCGGGCGCCGCCACCTCAACCACAAATTCATGCCGGGCAAGTTCGTGTTCCCGGGCGGGCGCATCGAGCCGCTCGACCGCGTCATGCCGGCGGCGAGCGAATTGCATTCCGACACCCAGAAAAAGCTGCTGGAGCGCGTGCAAAACCCCGGCGATGCGTTCGCGCGCGGCATCGCGCTGGCGGCGGTGCGCGAGATGGCCGAGGAAACCGGCCTGCTGCTTGGCACCCAGCGCGACCAGCCGCCTTCGGTGCCGGGCGAGATCTGGGCCGACTTCGCCAAGGCGCGCGTGCACCCCGACCTCGCGCAGATCCATTTAATCGCCCGCGCCATCACGCCGCCGCGGCGGCCAAAGCGCTTCGACACCCGTTTCTTCACCACCGACGTCTCCTCGATCGCCGGCAAAATCGAAGGCGTGGTGGGACCGGACTCCGAACTGGTCGAACTCACCTGGGTGCCGATCGAGGAAGCCACCCACCTCGACATTTCGACTATCACCGGNNTTCATGATCGAGCGGCAGTTCTTCCGGGAACTGCTATAAAGGCCTCAAAATTGGGGGTTTCTTGACATTTGCCGGCCCGGCGCTAGGTTCCGCGCCAAACACCGCGTCCACAGGTCCGTTGCAAGGGAAAATCCATGGCCAAAGCCATCAGTCTGAAGATCAAGCTCGTCTCCAGCGCCGGGACCGGCCACTACTACGTGACCCGCAAGAACTCGCGCACCCAGACCGACAAGCTGGCGAAGAAGAAATACGATCCGATCGCCAAGAAGCACGTCGAGTACAAGGAATCCAAGATCAAGTGAGCGCCATGCTGCGCCCGCTGTTCGCCGCACTCCTTTTCGTTCCGCTCGCCTTCGCCTCGGCGAGCGCGATGGAGAAGCATCGGCTCGCTTTGCAGATCAGCGACAACGACCCGGTGAAGATGAACGCCGTGCTTAACGTCGCCGCCAATGTGTCGAAATATTATGCCGACAAGGGCGACGAGGTCGAAATCCAGATCGTGGCGTTCAATGCCGGCCTCAACATGCTGCGCCAGGACAAGTCGCCGGTGCTCGATCGGCTCAAATCCTTCAAGCAGGGCATGCCCAATGTCGCCTTCATGGCCTGCGAGAACACGCTCGACGCCATGACCCGCACCGAAGGCAAAGAGCCGCCGCTGGTCGAGAACTCCACGCGCGTGCCCGCCGGCGTGGTCACGCTGATCGAGCTGGGCGAAAAGGGCTGGACCATCGTTCGGCCGTGAACGGCTCCGACGCTAATAGGCGCCGCGTACGATCCTGAACCGCGCATATCAATTAAGAATTCACGCCGCGTCCGGCACAACCCGGTTGCGGCCGTCGCGCTTGGCGCGATAAAGCGCCGTGTCGGCGCGCTTGAGGATCGCCGCGGCGTTGTCGCTGGCGCCGCCGAGCGCGGCGATGCCAATCGAAATTGTCACCTCGAGATTGCTCGCGCCCTGCTGGATCGTGAACGGCTCCGAGGCGATGCGCCGGCGCAACCGCTCGGCCACCATGGTCGCCACCGCCATGTCGGTTTCCGGCATGACGATGACGAATTCCTCGCCGCCATAGCGGCAGGCGAGATCGATGTTGCGGATCGATTTGCGAATGCGCAGCGCGAACTCGCGCAACACGTCGTCGCCGGCATCGTGGCCGTGACTGTCATTGACCGACTTGAAATAGTCGATGTCGACCAGCAGCACCGCGATCGGCTTGCCGCGCGAGGCGGCCTGCTCGACCAGCGTCGCCAGATGCGATTCCATGTAGCGGCGATTGAACAGGCCGGTGAGCGCGTCGGTGATCGCCATTTCGATCGACATCTGCACGGTGTCGCGCAGCCGTTCGGTGTAGCGCTTCTTCTTGATCTGCGTGCGCACGCGCGCCAGCATCTCGTTCTTGTCGATCGGGCGGAGCAGATAGTCGTTGACGCCGATCTCCAGCCCGCGCACCAGGCGCGTATTGTTGTCGGCCTCGGCCACCGCCAGGATCGGCACGCCGCGGGTGCGATCGAGCGAGCGCACCTGGCTGCACAGCCGCAGGCCGTCGAAATCCTTCAGGCCGAGCGACACGATCAGCAACTCGTAATTGCCCTCGGCGGCATGAAACAGCGCCTCGCTCGGATTGCTCTCCACGTCCACCGTATGTTCGGCCGACAGCGTCGCGACCATGCGCTCATAGGAGCTTTGCCGGTCATCGACGATCAGGATGCGGCCATGGCGGCCGGTTTCCGCCACCGCTTCCCGCTCCGGGCTTTCGATGCCGATTTCCTTGGAGGTGAGCGCGCGCAGGCGCAGTTCGTCGGTCACCATCTTCAGCCGCGCCAGCGAGCGCACGCGCGAGATCAGCGCCACGTCGCTGACCGGCTTGGTGAGGAAATCGTCGGCGCCGGCTTCCAAGCCGCGCACGCGGTCGGACGGCTGGTCGAGCGCGGTCACCATCACCACCGGAATATGATGGGTCAGCGGATTGGACTTGAGCTTGCGGCAGACCTCGAAGCCGTCCATGTCCGGCATCATGACGTCGAGCAGCACGATGTCGCATTCGGCGCGCTCGCACAGCGCCAGCGCCTCCGGCCCGCTTTGCGCGGTGGTGACGTCAAAATATTCGGCCGACAGCCGAGCTTCCAGCAGCTTCACATTGGCCGGCACATCGTCGACGACGAGAACGCGGGCGGTCATTCTTGAACCTTTGGCTGCACCATCAGGCCGGCCCCAGGAAATGACGGATGGTCTCGATGAACTTGCCGACCGAGATCGGTTTGGACAGATAGGCCTCGCAGCCACCCTCGCGGATGCGCTCCTCGTCGCCCTTCATGGCGAAGGCGGTGACCGCCACGACCGGGATCGCCTTGAGGTCGGGATCGTCCTTGAGCCATTTGGTCACTTCGAGTCCGGATACTTCCGGCAACTGGATATCCATCAGAATCAGATCGGGCCGGTATTTGCGCGCCAGATCGAGCGCCTCGATGCCGTTGCGGGTGCCGATGGTCTGGTAGCCATGCGCTTCCAGCAGGTCGTGGAAGAGCTTCATATTCAGCTCGTTGTCCTCCACGATCAGGACGGTCTTCGGCATTTCCCCCGCCCCATTTGTCCCCAGTGCGTCCCAAGGCGCGCGCTTGGCGTCGCCAGGCCCCGCGCGCTCGGGCATGATCAGCCACGGTACTGCCGATATGTTACGGAAAGGCAAATTTGATCGATGAAACTTGTGCCTTCGTTAACCCAAGAAGCGGCGGAAGCGCTGGCAATTCAGGCGCTTACCTTCATTGCCGGGGACGGCGAGCGGCTTGGGCGCTTCCTTGCCATCACCGGCATCGGCCCTGCCCAGATTCGCGCCGCTGCCCAAGAGCCGGGCTTCCTGATCGGCGTTTTGGACTATTTGGCCGGCGATGAGCGCCTGCTGTCGACGTTTGCCGCCGAGACCGGCCTCGATCCGGCCCACGTCGGCAAGGCGCTGGCGGCGCTGGGCGGACACTGGGAGCGCGAGATACCGTGAGCTTCTGCCGCGACTGTCTGGCGGATGCGCCCGAGAAGGCCGCGCGCTGTCCGGCCTGCGGCTCGCCGCGGCTTGCGCGCCACCGCGAGCTCGACCAGCTCACCATCGCGCATGTCGATTGCGACGCCTTCTACGCCACAATCGAAAAGCGCGACGATCCGTCGCTGGTCGACAAACCGGTGATCGTCGGCGGCGGCAAGCGCGGTGTGGTCGCGGCCGCCTGTTATGTGGCGCGCACCTACGGCATCCACTCGGCGATGCCGATGTTCGAGGCGCTGCGCCGCTGCCCGCACGCCGTGGTGGTCAAGCCGGACATAGCGAAATACAGCAAAGTCGGCCGCGACGTGCGCCGCGCCATGCTGGCGCTCACGCCGCTGATCGAGCCGCTGTCCATCGACGAGGCCTTTCTCGATCTCACCGGTACCGAACGGCTGCATGGCATGAGTGCCGCCAAGGTGCTGGCGCGCTTTGC
>PKXB01000158.1:15517-17704 GCA_003133345.1 Hyphomicrobiales bacterium
TTTCTGGCGCCCAAGCCGGTCGGCTTCATCTACGGCGTCGGCGCGGTGAGCGCGGCCAAGCTCGCCGCCGACGGCTATCGGCTGATCGCCGACCTGCAGCGCGCCGAGGAGCACGACCTCATCCGCCGCTACGGCGAGGAAGGCGCGCGGCTCTGGCACTTGGCGCGCGGGATCGACGCGCGCGCCGTCGATCCGGAACGCGACACCAANNGAACGGGTTTCGGCGCGCCTCAAGGCCAACGCGCTGGCCGGTTCGACGGTGACGTTGAAGCTCAAGAGTGCCGATTTCAAAATCCGCACCCGGGCGCGCGCGCTGGGGCACCCGACCCAGCTCGCCGCGCGTATTTTCGCCGCCGGCCGCGATCTGCTTAGCCTTGAGGTGGGCAAGACCCGCTTCCGCCTGATCGGCATCGGCGTCAGTCATCTGGAGGAGGCCGCAGGCGACGATCTCGCCGATCTGATCGACCGCCGCGCGGCCGAGGCCGAGCATGCGGTGGATCGCCTGCGCGCAAAATTCGGCCGCGACGCGGTGGTGAAGGGCCTGGCGCTCGACGACGACTAGAGCATGATCCCGAAAAGTGGGAACCGGTTTTCGGATAAAATCATGCTCAAATAAGAACGCCTATGGGCACGGCTTGGGCTTCTTCAGCTCGAGCGACGTCATTTCGCCCTTGATGGTGAAATCGGTATAGTCGAGCACCAGCGCGCGCGAGATGCCGTTCTCGTAAAGCTCGAAGCCGAGGGAATAGACCGGCGTCTGCTCGCCGCTGCGCTGGG
This sequence comes from Hyphomicrobiales bacterium, assembly GCA_003133345.1. Taxonomy (GTDB): domain Bacteria; phylum Pseudomonadota; class Alphaproteobacteria; order Rhizobiales; family Xanthobacteraceae; genus Pseudolabrys. The sequence continues at coordinate 16,295 of PKXB01000158.1, forward strand.
CCGCTTCGTCCTGCTGTTCGAAATAGCTGATGGTCACCGGCCAGCGCGTNNAAATTCCAGGATCGACTTGCCTTCGCGCGCGGCGACGATGATGCGCCGCATGTGCTCGGTCGGAAACACCGCGCTCACCGGAACGGTGAAAGTCGTTTCCTTCGGCTTGCTCAAACTGACTGCGACCGTTTTGCCATTGCGGTCGGCATGGCCGTCGACCGCGTCGGTTTGCTTGTCGTCGCGCAGATTTTTCGAGTTGAAGCGGAACGCCTTGGCGTTGCCGTCTTCCCAGGTGGTGGAGCGCATATCGCTGAGCGCGGTCTTGCCCTCGCCGGAATCGAGCTCGGACACCTGGCGGAATTGCAACTCGTAGCCGTCGCAGGCGTTGCCGGAAAAGTCGTACAGGATGCGCCCGCGCACCGCCTCGATGCCGCGGCTGCCGCGCGATTTGGTCAGCTTGAGGTCGTAGACCGCCCGATGCGGCGCCAGAAACACCGTGTCGGCAGCCGGCGCGGCCGCGGCCGCGGCCGGCTGGTAAACCGCCGTGGCGGCAAGGCCGAAGGCCAGAACCGGCAAGATCAGACGTTTGGCGACCTTAAACGTTTTCATCGATGCGGGCCTTCCGGCGGCAGCGTTGCAGCGGCGTTCGGGGGATGAATCACGCAAGATAAGGGCAAGATAGAGGCCACGGCCGCGCTCGGCAACCGCCGCCGCCGACGCTTGCGCCTGTTCGCCCGATCGGCCAAGACAGAACAACCCGCGCATGATCCCGAAAAGTAGGCACCGGTTTTCGGAAAAGATCATGCGCAACTAAGAAATGCTGGAGGATTTCATGGTCGGAATGATTGAAAAGAAGCTCGCAAGCCTCGGTATTAGCCTGCCGACCCCGGCCAGCCCGATCGCCAACTATGTGCCGTTCGTGCGCAGCGGCAACCTGCTCGTCGTCTCCGGCCAGCTCTGCTTTGGCGCCGAGGGCAAACTGGTCGCCAAGGGCCAGTTGGGCGGCGGCGTATCGATCGAGGACGGGCAGCAGGCAGCGCGCGCCTGCGCGGTCAATCTTCTGGCCCAGATCAAGGGCGCGCTCGGCGACCTCGACAAGGTCACCCGCGTAATGCGGCTTGGCGGTTTCATCAATTCGGCGCCCCGCTTCGCCGACGGACCGAAAGTGATGAACGGCGCCTCCGATCTGATGGTGGAGGTGTTCGGCGACAAGGGCCGCCACGCCCGCAGCACGGTCGGCGTCGCGGCGCTCCCCGCCGATGCGGCGGTCGAAGTCGAAGGTCTGTTTGAAGTGGCTTAAACCAAGATGGCTGGCCTCGCCTGGCTCACCGCGCGACCCATCGCCCATCGCGGGCTGCATGACACGTCGGCCGGCGTGATCGAAAGCACGGCGTCCGCCTTCTCCGCCGCCATCGCCGG
>PKXB01000158.1:17724-18931 GCA_003133345.1 Hyphomicrobiales bacterium
CCGCATCCTCACCCTCGGCGAATTGTGCGATCTGGTGGGCGGCCGCGCCACCCTGGTGCTGGAACTCAAAAGCCATTTCGACGGCGACCGACGGCTGGTGCAGCGCGCCGCCGACGTGCTGGCGACCTATGCCGGGCCGGTGGCGGTGATGTCGTTCGATCCCGCCATGATCGAAGTGGTGCGCTGGATCGCGCCCGATCTGATGCGCGGCATCGTCGCCGAACGCCACTACGCACATCACGAGTGGGATCGCATCCCGCGCTCGGAAAAGCGCCGCATGGCTTTTCTGCTGCACGCCAACCGCACCCGCCCGCAATTCATTGCTTATGGGGTGAAGGACCTGCCGGCGGCGGCGCCGCTGATCGCGCGCGCGGTCTTCGGTCTGCCGCTGCTGACCTGGACCGTGCGCAGCGACGACGACCGCCGCCGCGCGGCGCGCTGGGCCGACCAGATGATATTTGAGGGCATCCGCCCGTAATGGCCGAACGGATGATCAACTTCGAACGATTTCCGGCATAAAGTCGGGGTAACAGGCCTTACCCCCGATGACCGACATCGACCTCCGAATCCGCATCGCGCAATCGCTCACCGAGGTTCCGGCCGCGGCCTGGGACGCCTGCGCGGGCGGCAATGACAACGCGAGCGCCAGCGAGGCGATAGCGCCAGCGGTTAAAGTAACACATGAGGATAGCTTATCCGCAAAGTTATCCACACGAGAACAAGTCGGTAACCCCTTTATATCTCACGATTTTCTATCATCTCTGGAGGCGTCGTTTTCGGTCGGACCGCGCACCGGCTGGCAGCCGCGCCACCTGCTGGCGGAGAGCGCCAACGGCACTTTGCTGGGCGCGGCGCCCTGCTACGTGAAAAGCCATTCGCACGGTGAATATGTCTTCGACCAGGGCTGGGCCGAGGCCTTCGAGCGCGCCGGCGGCGACTATTACCCCAAGCTGCAGGTGGCGGTGCCGTTCACGCCGGTGACCGGCCCTCGCCTGTTGGCCCGCCCCGGCCCGCTGGCGCAAGCCGTGCGCGGCGCGCTCGCCGATGCGCTGGTCGAGATCACCACCGCGAGCGAACTGTCGTCGGCCCACGTCACCTTCCTGACCGAGCCGGAATGGCGCGCGCTCGGCGAGCGCGGCTTCCTGCAACGCAACGATCAGCAATTCCACTGGGAGAATGCCGGCTACGCCAGCTTCGACGACTTCCT
>PKXB01000158.1:18966-19462 GCA_003133345.1 Hyphomicrobiales bacterium
ACCCGCGAATTCTTCTCGATCGTGGGCGAAAAGATGCGCGACCGCATCCTGCTGGTGATGGCCAAGCGCGCCGGGCGCTGGATTGCCGGCGCCATCAATTTTCTCGGGGTCGATACGGTCTACGGGCGCAACTGGGGCGCCATCGAGCACCATCCGTTCCTGCATTTCGAGCTGTGCTACTATCAGGCCATCGAATACGCGATCACCCACAGACTGGCGCGCGTCGAGGCCGGCGCCCAGGGCGAGCACAAGTTGGCGCGCGGCTACATGCCGATGACCACCTATTCCGCGCATTTCATCGCCAATCCGGCGCTGCGGCGGGCGGTAGCTGAATATCTCGCGCGCGAGCGGGCCTATGTGCGGGCCGCCGGCGAAGAGCTTGCGGCGGCCGCGCCATTCCGCAAGGATTTGGTGGAGCAGGACTGAGTCTTGGGGAGAAACTGATGCCGAGCTACGATCCGAACAACATCTTCGCCAAGATCCTGCGCGGCGAATT
>PKXB01000158.1:19554-21393 GCA_003133345.1 Hyphomicrobiales bacterium
GCCGGCGGACAGGTGGTGTTCCACCTGCATGTTCACATCATCCCGCGCAAGACCGGCGTTGCCATGAAGCCGCCGGCAGCCGAGAAGGAAAAGCCCGACGTGCTGGCCGAGCAGGCCAAGAAGCTCGCCGCCGCCATCGCCGCCGAATAACAAGCGAGCTACTGCGCGAATAACAACCCGCCTAAAAGCAGCACCGCTTCTCCGACCAGCACCCCGGCGAACACCGAGCGCTTCACCGCCAGGAAGGCCAGAAATCCGCAAACCGCCGCGCCGATGCGCACGATGAGCGGAATGCCGGCCAGCGCACCGGCGGAAAACAGGATCAGCTTGGCGATGACGCCGGCGATGATCGCGGTGGCCACCGCGCGCGACCACACCACGATCTCGGAATCCTCGTTGAGCCCGCGCGCCAGCACCAGCCCGAGCACGCGCCAGATCTCGTTCGGCAGATAGCCGACCAAGATCAGCAGCAGGTAAGGCCACAGTTCGGCCAAGGCTGCGTTCATGCCGGCGTTCATGCGGCGGCCTGGCGCAGGCGGTGGACGCCGTAAGCAAGCGAGCCGCCGACGATCCCGGTCCACATCAGGTCGAGGCCGACGTGCCAGTAGGTCAGCAGCGGGCCGAGGGTGAGCCCGAGCACCAGCGCCAGCCGGTCCACCATTTGCCGACAATTGTTCGCGGTCGAGATCAGGAACGACATCGGCGTCAGGAACAGCAGCGTGCCCGCGAACAGCGGAGGCAAACCGGCCGCGAGGTAATAGCCGACGAAGCCGAACGTCGCCGCCGTGCCCATGTAGCCGACCGACAACCCATTGCAGAACGCGACGCGACGCACGCGCGGCATTCCCGGCAACAGGCGCAGCGATTCCACCCACATGCTCACCGACGTGAAGTGGGTCGGCAGCAGTAGCTCGCGCTGCCGCGTGCCTGGCCCGCGCAGCAGCGGCAGCAGCGCCACCACCATGGGAAACAGCCGGATCGCGCTGAGGCCCACCGCGATCGCCACCTCGACCGGCGCGGCGCCGGTGCCGAGCGCGGATACCAGGATCACCTGCGCCGGCGCCGCCCATACCAGCAGGGTCGATAGCGCCAACCACCACGAGCTCAAGCCGAAATCATGAGCGAGCGCGCCGATGCCGATATAGGTGCCCATCAGCACCAGGAAGAACACCGAGGTCCACGCCGATTTCACGCCGCCGAAAAAGGCGGCCGCATTGGAATTGAAGGGGCCGGGCGCGGACATGACGGCGACTTTCCTGTCCCATAGGCACGCCGCGCGCGCAACCGCCGGCGCCCGCGGCCAATGCATGCGGCACCCGCAAAATGCGAGGGCCGGGCGCAAGGCCCGGCCTTCGGCGTTGTCGCTTCAGATGGCCGTCTAGACCTTGGCCAGCGGCACCTTCGGCACCGAGCCGCGCTTCGCCCGCGGACGCGGCGACGAGCGGCGCTTGGCCTTGGGCCGCACCGCCGGCAGCTTCTCCGGCTTCGGCGTCACCGGTCCGTCGAGGAACTCGAAGCCGAGCTTGTCGCGCCCATCCTCGTCCTTGGTCACGACGACACGCACGTGGCCGCCCGACTTCAGGTGCCCGAACAGCACCTCGTCGGCCAGCGGCTTCTTGATGTGCTCCTGGATCACGCGCGCCATCGGGCGGGCGCCCATCAATTCGTCGTAGCCGCTGGCGATCNNGCGCCTCGAGCTGGAGCACGAATTTCTCGACCACCTTGGCGATGATCTCCTGCGACAGATGCGCGAAGGTAATGGTGGCATCGAGCCGGTTGCGGAATTCCGGCGCGAACATGCGGTTGATCGCTTCATGGTCGTCGCCTTCGCGCTTGGTG
>PKXB01000158.1:21440-21578 GCA_003133345.1 Hyphomicrobiales bacterium
AGCCGACATAGCCGGGAGGCGCACCGATCAAGCGCGATACCGTATGCCGCTCCATATATTCCGACATATCGAAGCGGATGAGCTCAACACCAAGCGAGAGCGCAAGCTGCTTGGCAACTTCGGTCTTGCCGACGCCGG
>PKXB01000158.1:21717-21891 GCA_003133345.1 Hyphomicrobiales bacterium
TCGCCTTGTCCGGCAGCTTGCGATCATGGATGTAGCGCGCCGACAGTTCGACCGCGGCCTTGATCGCCTCGTTGGTATATTTGAGCTTGTGGTATTCCTCGAAATAAGGCTTGAGCCCTTTCAGAATCTCGATCGCATCCGGCACCGACGGTTCGTTGACGTCGATCTTCTGGA
>PKXB01000158.1:21951-22124 GCA_003133345.1 Hyphomicrobiales bacterium
TCCTCGAAGTCGCCGCGGTAGCGCGTGCCGGCCAGCAGCGTGCCCATGTCGAGCGCGAACACGGTGGCACCTTTAAGCACATCCGGCACTTCGCCATGAATGATACGGCGCGCCAATCCTTCAGCGATCGCGGTCTTGCCGACGCCGGCTTCGCCGACGAACAGTGGATTGTT
>PKXB01000007.1 GCA_003133345.1 Hyphomicrobiales bacterium
CGCGCCTATATGGGCGGCGGCGCTTTCGGCGTCGACGCCGCGGCGCAATATTACTTCAACAAGTCGGCGCGCGACGTCAACCTCGCCGAAGCCGCCATGCTCGCCGGCCTGTTCAAGGCGCCGTCGAAATTCTCGCCCAACGTCAACCTGCCGGCCGCGCGCGCGCGCGCCAACGTGGTGCTCGACAACCTGGTCGAAGCCGGCTTCATGACCGAAGGCCAGGTGTTCGGCGCCCGCCGCAATCCGGCGACGCCGGTCGACCGCCGCGACGACCGCGCGCCCAATTATTATCTCGATTGGGCCTTCGACGAGATGAAGAAGCTGGTCGACACCTTCCCGAAATCGATGACCGAGCGCGTGTTCGTGGTGCGCATCGCGCTCGACGTCAATCTGCAGCGGGCGGCGGAAAATGCCGTGGAGAATTCGCTGCGCCAATACGGCCAGGAATATCACGCCGGACAGGCCGCGGCCGTGCTCATGGATGTCGACGGCTCGGTGCGCGCGATGGTGGGCGGACGCGACTACGGCGCCAGCCAGTTCAACCGCGCCACCGACGCGATGCGCCAGCCGGGCTCCTCGTTCAAGCCTTACGTCTACGCCACCGCGCTCGAACACGGATTGAAGCCAACTTCGATCGTGGTCGACGGGCCGGTCTGCATCGGCAACTGGTGCCCGCACAATTACGGCCATGGCTATGCCGGCTCGATGACGCTGATCAACGCGATCACCCATTCGATCAATACCATCGCCGTGAAGCTCTCGATCACCATCGGCAACGGCAATGCCAAGCTCGGCCGCGCGCGCATCATCAAGACCGCGCACGACATGGGCATTCGCACGCCGTTGCCGGACACGCCGTCGCTGCCGATCGGCGCCGACGCGGTGACCCTGCTTGATCACACCGGCGCCTACGCCACCTTCCCCAATCTCGGAATGAAGATGACCCCGCACGCCGTTCTCGAGGTGCGCACCGGCGACGGCAAGCTGATCTGGCGCTTCGATCGCGACGGTCCGAAACCGAGCCGGGCGCTGCCGGATCGCGTGGCCGCCGACATGATCAAGATGATGAACAGTGTGGTCGAGAACGGCACCGGCCGGCGCGCGCGCCTCGACGGCATTACCGCCGCCGGCAAGACCGGCACGACCAACGCTTATCGCGACGCCTGGTTCATGGGCTACACCGGCAATTTCGTCTGCGGCGTCTGGTTCGGCAATGACGACTACCAGTCGACCAATCGCATGACCGGCGGCGCGTTGCCGGCGATGACGTGGCACAATATCATGGACTATGCGCATCAGGGCATCGAGATCAAACAGCTTCCTGGAATTCCAGTGCCGGCGGCGCGCCAGGGACCGGCCGTTGCCGAAGTCAAATCGAAGTCCGGCGCGCCGCCGCCGCGCCCGACCGTGCTCACCAAGCGGGGAGCCGACATACTCGTGCGCGTCGAGCGGATGATGGATGACGCCAACCGCGCCATGGAGCCGCTGCGCCCAACCGTCTCCAGCAACAAGAAGAAACAGGCCGAAGCCCCGCAAAAAGGCGACGCCCTCGCCTCCACATTGGAGGGACATGCGTTCGGCAGCCGGAACTAATTAGCCGCTCACCAGCGCCCGGCGTAGTCTCCCTTTCGCGAATCAACTTACCCCTCACCGCCAGCGGATCGAAACGTGCGGCTGCTTCTCGGATCGCTGTTTGCCCTCGTTGTCGCCGCCGTCGTCGGCCTCGGCGCGACTTATCTCGCGCTCACCCGCGGTGCCGCCTTCGGCCCTTTGACGATCGGCAGTTGGACGGCCTGGCCGAAAACCGGCACCGCCGACGCCGATCCCTATGTGCGGGCGTCGATCGCGCGCATCGGCCGCTTGCCGACCGCGCTCGGCGACGGCGTCGCGTTTACCGCTTCGGCCGACGATAATGGCCGCCCGCTCGACGGGCGATGCGATGTGGTACTCGCGGGCGTCACGCCGGCGGCCCGCTTCTGGACGCTGACGCTCTATAACGCCGACGGCGAGCTGGTGGCCAATTCGATCAAACGCTCCGGATTCACCAGCCAGGAAATTGTCCGCCACGCCGATGGCAGTTTCGAGATCGTCGTAGCGCCGCGCGCAAATCCGAGCAACTGGCTGCCGACCGGTGGCGTCGAGCGTTACGTCCTGTTGCTGCGCCTCTACGACACGGCCGTCGGCGTCTCGACCAAAGCCGGCCGCGAAGTCCCGATGCCGAGCGTGAACGTCAGGAGTTGCCCATGATCCGATGGCTGCTCTTGGCTTTAGGCGGCGCCTTGCTGGGCGGAATCGTGCACTTGGCGACGATCATTATCCTGCCGCACACCGCTACGCAGGACGCCTATGCGCGGCTGGCGCGCAGCGTTCCGGTCAATACCGTGGCTCCTTTGCCGGAGCCGACCGCAGAATCCGCACCGATGCCGTTCATGGATCCGGCGTTCGCCAGCGCCGTCTGCCGCTACGATCTTTCGCAAGGGCCGCTGAAACTCAGCGTCCCGGTGAGCCTCGCCTACACTTCGGTCTCATTCTATACGCGCTACGACGTGGCCTATTACGCCATCAATGACCGCGCGGCTGGCCGGCGCGTGATCGAGCTCGACCTGATGACGGTCGAACAACACAACCAGATGCCGGAAGACGAAGAGATCACCGCCGCCGACCGGCTGATCGTGGAATCGCCGACGCTCACCGGTCTGATCGCGATCCGGGCGTTGGCGCCGGAGCCCGGATTGATGCCGATGGCGCAAAGCGCGATCGCCAACGCCAGATGCGTGCGCGCGGACGAACCGAAACCGTCGCGTTAATCAGTGAACCGTGGCCAGGTTTTGCTCGCGCATCCAGGTCGGCGCGGGGCCGCGGTAACGCGCGATCAGGGCTTGCAGGTGATTGACCGCGCGCTCGATGTCGACCGCCTGTGGCGATGGCGTCGCGATCACCAGACGCTCCAGAGCGTAGTGATAAGACGCCGCGCGCTGCGTCAGTTTTTCGCGTGTCAAAGCGGCAATGGCCGCGTTTTCGCGCATGCGTCGCTCGGCGTTTTTGCGTTCCGTCGGCGACAACGCGGACACCAAGGCCATACTTTTTTGCCGTTTCTGGTCGATATCGAGCACGCGGCCGGCCGTTTCGAAGAATTGCGGCAGCTGCGTCATGTCGTTGCGCACATCGTCCATCAGGCGCGCATAGCGCACCGACGGCGAGCGTTCGTGCGGCGACAAGAAAGTCGTAACGTCGTGGCGCACACCTTCCAACTTCGCCGAGTAACGCGCCAGTGGCGAAGGGCCGTCGCCCGAGAGCAGCCACTTCGCATAAGCAGTGCGGTCGAACGCCGGCCCGCGCGCCGGCCAGTAGAGGCCATATTCGCCCGCAACGGAATACCATTGTTGCCGATCATAGGGAGGATCGACCAGCGGGTAAGCGAGATCGCGCAGGGCGCGCTCATCGTCGGTCAGTTCGAATTTCGAGGGCACCGATCCGGTGGCATAAGGGCCGACCCAATCGTGCATGCCGTCGCTCACCAGCGTGGGACGGACTTCGCCGAAATCGCCGTTGGGGGTGCCGCATCCGGCGAGTAGCAAGAGGGCAGCAGCTACAAAAAAATGCCGGCGCCAGATAAGCGCCTGCGTGAGCGGCGGCGGCAGGTTTCGCATAGATGGCTCGCGGCCGGTTAAGTTCAGCGCGCGATGCGGCGGCGGCGGCGGCGCCCTGGTGTATTGCCGGTATCCGGTTCGAGGCCGTTGGAGCCGTCCGGGTTACGCTCGACGCGGATCACCGGAAGAATGATGACGGTCGCGGGTTCCGTATTGGCGTCGACATATTTGCCGCCGCGCGCACAGCCCGCTTCGTCGGGAAATCGGATAACTTCGCCCATTGCAACCCCCTTGCCGCCGCGGCGTAAAGCCATGTTCGGAACCGCCAGGTCGGCGCCTTTTGGCAATTAAACGGCTGCAAGGTTAACGGTCTGTTACCGCTAAGTCATTGATCGCGCAAACACTCGTTCCTGACAAAAAAGTGCCGGGTATCCGTGCTTTTGGTTTGCCCCTAAGTGCGCTTAGTAGGTTTGTCGGCTATCACACCGAGCGATTGCGGGACCAAAATCGTATTTGGTCATTCGCGTTGGCGTCGCTTTTCGCTTCTCTAACCTATGCCCACCATCCGCGTCCGTGCGCCCGACGGCGGCTCAAACAGCAGCACAACCCGCTGTGACCCACACCGCGGACATTTCAGGCGGCTTTCCAGCCGCGCCAGGGGAAACCCAGCCCCCGCGTCCAAACCAATGCCTGCAGGTCCAGTTTGGCCCCGTGGACGCGCTCGCGGACCCGCTTCATATCATCACGCGGTCCCCGAGCGCCACAGGCCCTTCAGCACGAGGCAAAACACCAAATCGGCGGATCAAACGTTTGGCACGCCAGCCAGGGACGACCGAAACGCCTGGAGCGCTGCGCCTCAGGGCTGCCTTTATTGGTTCAGTCTGCATTAATGTGCAATTTTATAGGTCCGTCCGGCCTCCGCATTCGGAGATTGCGCCAACAGGCGCGGAATGGGTGGGCGTGAGAGGCCGGATGCGCTTCATCGGAACACTGTTTTTTTTCCTGGCTGTGGCCAGCGGACCCGCCTCGGCCTCACCGGACGCGTGTCCGGGCAATCCGGACGCGCTCGGCACCAGCCGCGTCCTCACCATCAGCCCGAGCGAATTCAGCCAAATCGGCAGCATGCAGTACAAGCAGACGCTGCCGCTCAACGACCATGAGGTGGTGATCACTTTCGACGACGGCCCGCTGCCGCCCTATACCAACATCATTCTCGATACGTTGGCGTCGCAATGCGTGAAGGCCACCTATTTTCTGGTCGGCCAGATGGCGCATGCTTATCCGTCCGTAGTCCGGCGCATCTACAACGAGGGGCATACCATCGGCACCCACAGCCAGGACCATCCGCTCGCTTTCCAGCGATTGTCATTGCAGCGGGTTGAATACGAGGTCGACGACGGCATCGCTTCGGTCGATAGCGCGATCGGCGATGCAAAAGCCGTGGCGCCATTTTTCCGCATTCCCGGACTGGGCCGCTCCAAAACGGCGGACGATTTCCTCGCCTCGCAGTCGCTGGTGACCTGGAGCGCGGACGTGGTCGCCGACGACTGGTTCAGGCACATCAGCGCGCAAACCATCGTGCAAAGGGCCCTGCAACGGCTGGAGGCCAAGGGCCGCGGCATCCTACTGCTGCACGACATCCACCCCGCCACCGCTATGGCGTTGCCGACGCTGCTCAAGGAGCTCAAGGCGCACGGCTTNNCCACTGACAGGGGCGCCTGGCCGACCGTGCTCACCAGCGCCCACAGCGGCGACAATGCTATGACCACTCGACGATACCACCGTATCAAGAGGGTCGACGCCAGCAAGCATCGTTCGGCGGCCGTGTTCTCGGATGCCGTTCCTCGCCGCTCTAAGCGCGGCATCTGAGAGTCCAGCCCCCGGCAGACAAACCCGGGGTTTTTTATCTCCGACTCGTGGGCAGACTGGCCGCCAAGGCCTGATGTACAATTTCGTTTGATTCAGGGTGATATTTAGGGGTTGTCACTTCGTGCAATCCCCCGGGTGGCCGCTATTGTGGAACGAACGGGCAGTATCAGGACTCTCAACCGGCAATGGACAAGCGAGCGCTAAGCGAACGCGACATCTGCACTAAGTTTATCACCCCCAGCCTCGTGGCGGCGGGTTGGAACGTAGAGACGCAGCTTCGGGAAGAAGTCGGCTTCACTGACGGGCGAATTTATGTCCGAGGAAAACTTCATGCGCGAGGTACGCAGAGCCGTTCAGGAAACGTCTGGGACAATGCGGCGATGGAGAGCTTCTTCTCGTCGCTAAAGACCGAACGCACAGCGCGCAAAACGTACCGATCGAGGGATGAGGCGACCCGCTTAGCAAGCTCGGCTCCCCCGGTGGAAATCATTCGCGCTTTCAGCGGCAAGCCGGCATATGACGCCGCCATGCATGCGTTAACTGGCGAACTCTACAAAGCTGCCTGACCGAGGATCTGAATGCCCAATATCTCTTCTATCATTAAGAACGTCCGCAATATCATGCGGCAGAACCGCGGCGTCTCCGGTGATGCCCAGCGACTGGAGCAACTCGGCTGGCCACTCTTCCTGAAAATTCTTGACGAGAAAGACCAGGAACTCGAACTCATCCGCGACCGCTACAAGTCCGTCATCCCCAAGAAATTTCAATGGCGGAACTGGGCCACCGACGCGGAAGGCATCACCGGCGAAGAGTTGGCCCTATTTATCGACCATCCGACCGACGGGCTATTCGCCACGCTCAAGGATCTTAAAGCGCCGCACGCTCCCCAGCGCGCCGCTCTTGTGCGCGAGGTTTTCGACGGATCGAACAACTACATGAAGTCCGGCTACGAGATGCGGAAGGTCATCAACCAGCTCAATGGCTTTGACTTTAACAACAACGAGGATCGCCACGTCTTCGGCACTGTCTATGAGTCTATCCTTGTCGAGTTACGAGACGCCGGAAACAAAGGCGAATACTACACGCCTCGCGCCATCACCCGGCTCATGGCACAGATGACCGCTCCCCACCTTGGTGAAAAGGTCCTCGACCCGGCCGCCGGCACCGGCGGCTTCCTCAGTGCCGCCATCGATTTCATCCGGGAAAAGGAAGTCCGCACCCTCGATGATGAGGCCGTTCTTCAGAAATCCATCACCGGCTGGGAACTGAAGCCCGTCTCTTACGTCCTCGGCCTCACCAATCTAATCCTCCACGGCGTCGACGTGCCGGACTGGCATTACCTCGATAGTCTCAAGACCGAGTACAACTCCATCGGCCCGAAGCAGCAGGTGGACGTCATCCTCGCCAATCCGCCTTTCGGTGCCAGCATCGCCGACGGCGTGGAGACGAACTTCCCGCAGTCCTTCCGTTGTCGTGAATCCGCCGACCTCTTTATCATCCTCATGATCCAGCTCCTCAAGCCCGGCGGCCGCTGTGCCATCGTTCTGCCCGACGGCTGTATCACAGGCGACGGCTACAAGGAACGAATCCGCGAGAAGCTGCTAACCGACTGCAGCCTTCACACCATCGTCCGGCTCCCGCAGTCCACCTTTCATCCCGCCACTGTCTCTACAAATCTACTCTTCTTCCAAAAAGGCACGCCTACGAAGGAAATCTGGTTCTACGAGCACCGCCTCCCCGAGGGACAAAAGAGTTATTCCAAAACCAAGTCCATCCAGTTCGGCGAGTTCGCGCCCATGATCAAATGGTGGGACCAGCGCGAGGAAAACGAGTCTGCGTGGCGCGTGAAGATCGGAGATTTGAAAAGGGGCTTTGATTTTGATGTGAAGAATCCGCACCGTGCAGCGGAAAAAGCCGAAAAAACATTGCCCGAAATCATCAGGGCCCTGGACACGTCATTCACCAAATCGCACACGCTGCTTGAACAAATCAAGACGCAACTGCCATGAGCGGAATGGTTCGACTAGAAAAGTTGATCGAGAAGTCGCACATCAAATATCGCGACTTCGACAGCGATCAGGAGCTTGTAGCTTTAGGCGTTTCAAACACGGATGGCATCACTCGCACCACGCACCGAAAGTCGGATGATTTAGGCGAGTATCTGGTGATCGAACCCGGTTCATTCGCCTACAATCCTTACCGAATTAACGTCGGTTCAATTGGACTGACGCCGGCCAATGTCACCGGCGTAGTACCGCGCCATTGGGCTTACGGGCT
>PKXB01000201.1 GCA_003133345.1 Hyphomicrobiales bacterium
CTTTAGCGCCGTTGGTATTACAATACCCCATCGTCGCCGATTCATGCGACAAAATCAGCGTTTTCCACTGCATGGACGTTCGGTATCGTTACCCCGCCAGCCACGACTGGGGGACAGGGGGTCGTGAGTTAAAATCTCGCCGCCCCGACCAATAAAATCAGCTTGCGCGCCAGGGGCCGGCTTTGCGGCCGGCGATCAGCCAATAAACGACCCCGCCGATAATTCCGGCCGCCGCCGCGAGCGGCAATGCGTGTTCGACCGGCGGGACGTCTGTTGTGTTTTCCAGCATCAGGGAAATGTTGGAGCCGAAATATGACGCCAGTCCAACCAGCGCGCCGGCGGCTCCGTAATAGATAACGCTGCGCATGCGCAGGGTTTCTCCCAAAGCGATCAACACGAAAGCCGGCACTATCGTGACGGCGCCGAAATAGCTGGTTGCGAAAAACGAACCGGCGAAAAAACTCACACGTTCGATCGGATTGGAATCCATATCCGCCGCGATAATACCGAAGGCGAGCGCGGCACAAGCGACCACGCTGGCCACGATAAGGGCGACGATTATCACGATGATTCGGCTAAGTGACATGTGCGTTCCCGCAGTCCCGACCAAAACTCCCCCTCATCAACATGCCCTCGTTATTTTTTCACCGAATCGACCGCGGCGAGCGCGTCGATCACGCCGGCGCCGACGTCGCGCTTGTTGCCCGCAATCGGGCGCGCCGATTTGATCAGCCGGCTGCGCACCTGGTCGGGCGTGAGCTTCGGATCGCGCGCCAGCAGCAGCGCGGCGACACCGCTGGCATGGGCGGCGGCAACCGAGGTGCCGGTGGTGATCTGGTAGGCCGCATCGGGCGCCGGCTCGAGGACTTGCACGCCGGGCGCCGCCACCGCGACTTGCGGCCCGCGATTGGCCTGCGGCAACAGTCTGTCCTCGGCATCGGTCGCGGTCACGCCGATGACGTCGGGATCCGCCGCCGGATAGAGCGGCGGCGAGCGCGGCCCGGCATTGCCGACCGCGGCGATCAGCACGATGCCGCGCGCATGCGCCTTGGCCAGCATGTCGCGGAACATCGGGTCGGGCGGTCCGGCAAAGCTCATATTGACGATGCGGGCATTTTTACTCGCGGCCCAATCGAGGCCCTTGAGAATGTTGAAGGTGGTGCCCTGCGCGCCGTCGGCCGTGCCGGAAAAAGCGCGCACCGCGAGCAGCTTCACTTTCGGCGCCACACCGACCAGCTTGGCATGCGCGGCGATGGCGCCGGCCATGCCGGTGCCGTGCATATGCGCCGGCGCAGGCCCGCCGAGCGCGTCGTATTCGTCGGCGATCACGCCGGCGAGATCGGGATGGCTGGCGTCGATCTTGGAATCGATCACCGCCACCAGCACGTCGTCGCCGTTGGTGATGCGGTGCGCTTCCAGCAAATGCAGCTTGGGAACGACGTATTGTGCGGCGGAGTCGGACGGCGCCGGCGGTTGCGCCTGCCCGAACTTATAGACGAAATTCGCCTGCCCGGCCAAAGCCCGCCCATAGCGCACCTGCACCAGCCGCAGCGTGTCGCTAACCGAGTGCGTGCCATCGATGCGAAAGAGCAGCAAAGTGCGGCCGGTGAGCGTGAAGCTCTGCCTCGCCAGTAGCGTCAGTTGCAGCGCGCGCGCGAGCTCAGCGATATATTGCGCGGGGGTACCGGCCTCGAATTCCAGAAGCACCTCGGGCACGAAGCCGGTCACGCCGCGCGGCGGAATGTCGATGTGGCGGCCGTGCGCTTGCCGCGTGCCACGCGGCGGCGGATTTTGCGGCGGCGGGATCGTCATGACGATCGGATCGGGGAACAGCACGGGCCCGAGCAGCCATCCCACCGGCCCGAGGAAACAGGACAAGGCCATCCGGCCGCCTTCGGNNATCGACCCGATGCCGTACCAGACGAGCGGAGTCGGGCCGAGGCGCGCCGCAGGCGGCAACGGAATATTGGGCGCGGTGGATTGCGCCCGCGCCGAATTATGGGCGCCAACAATCGTCGCGATCACCACTATCGCAGCCGTCGCGACGCGTCGCATGGGGACCCCTCAGCCTGCAGCCGACATGGGTATTCTACACAGGGTTTGGTGTGGCGCCATGCGGGTTTGGTTCAATCTTAATTTTGGTTCAATTTTTACGGGCTGAGCAGCAGGACCGGCGGCGGCCTATTCGGCGCGCGCCACCGCGGTTTCGATGAGCTTGCGGCATTCGGCAAGCTCGTGCAGCACGGCGTGCAATTTGCGTAGGTCGTCGCGCGCCAGCCGGCCGCCCGAACCGGGCCCGGCGCGAACCGGCGCCGGGATGGGTTGCGGCATCGCGATCGGCGGCTCGGGCTCCGCCGCGCCAATATCGGCACCATGGATCGCGCGATCGGTGGGCTCGACGCGCGGCACCGGCGCGCTCTTGAGCGGCGGCTCGCGGCGCGCCCCGACGTCGTCTTGGCGATCGCCCAGATCGCGGCCGATCAGCGCGGACAGCCGGCTGCGCAGGCCGCGATCCTCTTCGGCGGTCTCGGCCTCCGCCGCTACGGCTTCTTCGGCAAGATCCTCATCCTCGCTGGCGCCATGCGGCGGCTGCGGCGCGCCCTCCTGCCAAACTACAGCTACGAATTTTCCGCCCTGCTCGCGCAAGATTCGCTGCACGCCGCGGATGGTGTAGCCCTCGCCGTACAAGAGATGGCGAATGCCGCGCAGAAGATTGACGTCGTCAGGACGATAATAGCGCCGCCCGCCGCCGCGCTTCATCGGCTTGATGTCGCGGAAACGGCTTTCCCAGAATCGCAGCACGTGCTGCGGCAGATCGAGCTCATCCGCCACTTCACTGATGCTGCGAAATGCGTCCGGCGCCTTGTGATCCAAAGCGGCCCCTCTCGATGCTGAGTTGAACGCAGTACTGGAACAAAACTATTCGGCGTGACCGTTGATGCGNNTGCTTGAGGATCGCCGACGGCTTGAACACCATCACCCGGCGCGGCGAGATCGGCACTTCCTTGCCGGTCTTGGGATTGCGCCCGATGCGCTGGCCCTTCTTGCGCACCACGAACGAACCGAACGAGGAAAGCTTCACGGTTTCCCCGCGCTCGAGGCAGTCGGTGATCTCCTTGAGCACCAATTCCACGAGCGCCGCGGATTCCGTCCGCGAAAGGCCTACTTTTTGGTAGACCGCTTCGCAGAGGTCCGCCCGCGTCACTGTTTTACCGGTCATCGCCCAGCCAGCCCCCGGCGAGGATATCCCGCTGAATTATCGACGATATTAGCATCGATAGAACGGGTCAACGGGGCGATTCAAATTATGAAGGGGTATCCGGTTGGGTCTTAGGCCCGCCCCCGGCCATGGCGCGCGAGCAATCTTCACGGCCGGCAACCCGGCCAGCCGGCCTGGCCCGCCGAAATTACACCCCACCGTGCGCTCACCAGCGCAGCAGCGCCGAGCCCCAGGTAAAGCCGCCGCCCATCGCCTCCAGCAGGATGAGATTGCCGCGCTTGATACGGCGGTCGGCAACCGCATCGGCCAGCGCCAGCGGGATCGAGGCCGCCGATGTGTTGCCATGGCGGTCCACGGTGATCACCACCTTGTCCGGCGCGATGCCGAGCTTATGGGCCGAGCCGTCGATGATCCGCTTGTTGGCCTGGTGCGGTACAAACCAGTCGATATCGGCCGCGCTGGTGCCGGTGGCCTTGAAGGCGTCGTCGATCACGTCGGTGATCATCGCGATCGCATGCTTGAACACGTCGCGGCCTTCCATGCGCAGATGGCCGACGGTCTGGGTCGAGGACGGTCCGCCGTCCACATAGAGCTTGCTCTTGAAGCGGCCGTCCGAGCGCAGGTGAGCGGTCAAAATCCCGCGGTCGGCTGTAGTGCCGGGTTGCGGCTGCACCTCCAGCACCAGGGCGCCGGCGCCGTCGCCGAACAGCACGCAGGTGGTGCGGTCGTTCCAGTCCAGGATACGCGAGAAGGTCTCCGCCCCGATCACCAGCGCGCGCTTGAAGCCGCCGCTTTTGAGCAGCGCGTCGACGACCGACAGCGCATAGACGAAGCCCGAACAAACCGCCTGCAGATCGAAGGCGGCGCCATGGGTGATGCCGAGGCCGGCCTGCACCGACACCGCGGTGGCGGGAAAAGTCTGGTCCGGCGTCGAGGTGGCGAGCACGATCAGGTCGATCGAGCTCGCCTCGACATGGGCATTGACGAGCGCCGCGCGCGCGGCATGCAGCGCGAGGTCGGAGGTCAGTTCGCCGGCGGCCGCGATATGGCGTTCGCGGATACCGGTGCGCTGCACGATCCATTCGTCGGTGGTTTCCACCGACTTTGCCAGCTCATCGTTGCTGAGGATGCGCGCGGGCAGATAGCTGCCGCAACCGAGCACCACCGAACGCAAGTGGGTCAAGAGACTGCTCCGCTCGCCACGTGTGCCGTCGCGCTTGATTGCAGGTCGCGCGCCATCGACTCGCCGATCTTGGCGAGCAATTCGTAGCGGAACATGTCATAGCCCATGTCGATGGCGGCGGCGAAGCCTTCGGCATCGGCGCCGCCATGGCTCTTGATCACGATGCCATTGAGGCCGAGGAACACGCCGCCATTGGATTTGCGCGGGTCCATCTTGTCGCGCAGCGTGCGGAAGGCCTGGCGCGACAGCAGGTAGCCCAGCCGCGCCGCCCAGGTTCGGTTCATTGCGGCTTTAAGATATTGCGCGAACTGGCGGGCGGTGCCTTCCGCGGTTTTCAGCGCGATATTTCCGGCAAAGCCTTCGGTCACCACCACATCAACCGTGCCCTTGCCGATGTCGTCACCTTCGACGAAGCCGACATAATCGAAATGCGGGAAATGGCCCTCGCGCAGCAGGCGGCCGGCCTCGCGCACTTGTTCGAGGCCTTTGACCTCCTCGACCCCGATATTGAGCAGGCCCACGGTTGGCCGCTCGATGTCGAACAGCACGCGCGCCATGGCGCTGCCCATGGCGGCGAGGTTGATCAGATGGTTCTCGTCGGCGCCGATTGAGGCCCCGACGTCGAGCACCACCGACTCGCCCTTCAGCGTCGGCCAAAGCCCGGCCAGCGCCGGCCGCTCGATGCCCTCGATCATCTTGAGATTGAAACGCGCCATGGCCATCAAGGCGCCGGTATTGCCGGCCGAGACCACGACATCGGCCTCGCCNNGCGCAGCGCCTGGCTCGGCTTGTCGTCCATGCGGATCGATACTTCGGTATGCACCAGTTTCGACTTGGCCTTGAGCCGAGGCAGGCCGTCGAGCAAGGGCCCCACCACGGCGCGGTCGCCGTAAAGCAGGAACTCGATATCGGGATGACGGGTCAGCGAAATATCGGCACTCGGCAAGACCACCGAAGCACCATGGTCGCCGCCCATAGCGTCAAGCGCGATGCGAGCCCTGTCAGGCATGGACCGACTTTGGCGGCGCTGGCATAGGCGCCGGTATGGGCGCCGGCAGCTCAGTCAGATGGGTTTGCCGCATGGGGGCGACCATAACCGCTCGGTCGCGGCAGACAAGACGGTTTTGGCGCCGTTGCATGACTTGCCCCCCGCTCACGATTGGCCGCCGCCGAGGTTTTTTTTCAGCGATTCCAGCGCGGCAAAGGGGTGTTCGCCGGCATCCGTGACCTTGGGCGGTGCGAATTGGGCGCCGGCCTTACGCGGATAGGGGTCGATGCCAAGGATCAGGAATTCGATCGCCAGCGCACCCAGATCCAACGTGCCGCCGACCAGCGGCTCCGGCGGCTCGTCGCCGCCGAGGCTCCGTTTGCGGGCGCTTTTGGGCTCAAGTTCCGTTCCACCCGCCGACGCAGGCGCGAATTTGAGATCGACCGCCTCCTGGATGTCGCTTTCGATCGGCTCCAGGGTCACCACGCAGGCCTGGCTGACGCGGGCGCTTACTTGGCCGGCGACGTGGACTTCGGCACCCTGGCGGGTCAGGTCGAAAACGGCCGAGAGCTGCGGCAATTCACGCAAAGCTGCGAGTTCGGCCAGCTTGGCGCGGGTGGAGGCCGGGGCGTCGATCGAGATATGCAGGCCGGTGTCCGGGATATTTTCCACGGCCACCAGCACGCTCCAAGGAACGCTTGAAGGGCTACCGATTTTTTTCATTAATTTCAGGCTCTTAACTTGTGATCGCGGGGATCTTGCTCGGCTCCGGAAAGTGCAGCTCGCCGCCGGCAAGGCTGGCGGACGGCTGCGCGCCAAGATCACGTAACGCCTCTCGCATATAGGCCGCAAGACGGGGCGCCGTCGCTGCGGCCGACGGCGATCCGCCACCATAGATATTCCGTTCCAAAGTCTCCACCAGCAGCCCATTGCCCTTGGCGGCCCATGCGGCCCGATAGGCCTGCGAGCGGCCATAATAGGTCTCGCCTACACGCCGCATCTGTTTCGGGATTTTCAGGTCGCCAATACCCATTTCCCGCAGATTGTGGTCCATATCCTGGCAAAAGCAGTCGAAAATTCCCTGCCCAAGAGGCTGCAAGGCGGGATCCTGCGCCAAGCGATCGAGCACCAGGGCCAAATGCAGCACGATCAGGTCGAAACGGCCGTTAACCGTGTCGGCGACGGCGTAGTCGCGATAAAAACACGGCAATCGCGCCTGCGCCACGATCATGCCATACAGGGTGGAAATGGTGTCTGGGCCGCGTGGTTCGCGGCGAAAAAGGGGAAAGATCATTGCGTTGGTTCGGAGCTAACCGGGGCTGTCGCCCGGTACGTGAACGCCCTCGCCGATGCAAGACCGAAATGACGGTGCCGCGTTTGGGGGCGAGGACCACGCAAAATTGCAACGGGCCGATCCGGCTTGCACTGGCGCTTGCCGGCGGCCTGGCGCTTGCCGGCTGCAGCAGCTTCACCGAGACGTTGCAGCGCGGCTATGTGGCGCAGGAAGGCACGCTCGAACAGATCCCGATCGGCGCGACCCAGGAGCAGGTCCTGATCGTGCTCGGCACGCCCTCCACCGTCGCCACCGTGAGCGGCGAAGCGTTTTATTATATTTCGCAAACCTCGCGGCGCTCGGTGGCGTTCATGCCCTACGAGGTGAGGGACCAGCGCGTCATCGCGGTTTATTTCGACAAGGATCGCCGGGTCACACGGCTGGCCAATTACGGCCTCAAGGACGGAAAAATCTTCGACTTCTTGTCGCAGACGACGCCGACCAGCGGCAAGGAGCTCAATTATGTCGGCAACCTCTTCAAGAACATCGTTCCCAAGCTCTGAGGTCGCGCGCCGCCCCGGTTGCGACCGCCAGGCGGCGCGGCGGATCAGCACAAAGGGCTCGCATCAGGCGGGCCCTTTGTTTTTGCTTTAACCGCGTTCGCGATCCGCGATGTCAATGCGCCAGCACCGCCAGCAGCAGCAGCGCCACGATGTTGGTGATCTTGATCATCGGGTTNNTGGCCGTCCTCGATGTATTTCTTGGCATTGTCCCAGGCGCCGCCGCCCGAGGTCATCGAGATGGCGACGAACAGGCCGGTGACGATGACGCCGAGCAGCATGGCGCCGAGCGCCGAGAAGCCCGCCGACTTGCCGGCCGCGCCGCCGCCCGCGATCAGGAAGATCGCGAAGTAGCAGACGATCGGCGACAGCACCGGCAGCAGCGAGGGCACGATCATTTCGCGAATCGCGGCCTTGGTGAGCATGTCGACCGCGCGGCCGTAGTCCGGCTTCTCCTTGCCTTTCATGATGCCCGGGTGCTCGCGGAATTGCCGGCGCACCTCTTCGACGATCGCGCCGGCGGCACGGCCGACCGCGGTCATGCCCATGGAGGCGAACAGATAGGGCAGCAGGCCGCCGAACAGCAGACCGACCACGACGTAGGGGTTGGTCAGCGCGAAGTCGAGTTTGACGTCGCTGAAGTAAGGATGGGCCGCCGAGTCCTTGGCGAAGAACAGCAAGTCCTGGTTATAAGCCGCGAACAACACCAGCGCGCCGAGGCCGGCCGAACCGATGGCATAGCCCTTGGTGATCGCCTTGGTGGTGTTGCCGACCGCATCGAGCGCGTCGGTGAATTTGCGCACGCCCTTGGGCAGACCGGCCATCTCGGCAATGCCGCCGGCATTGTCGGTGACCGGACCGAAGGCGTCGAGCGCAACCACCATGCCGGCGAGCGCCAGCATCGCGGTGACCGCGATCGCGATGCCGAACAATCCGGCTTGCCCGTAGGACACCAGGATGCCGGCGATGATCACGATGGCCGGAGCCGCGGTCGACTCCATCGAGATGGCGAGGCCCTGGATCACGTTGGTGCCGTGGCCGGTCACCGAGGCCGAGGCGATCGACTGCACCGGGCGGAAATTGGTGCCGGTGTAGTATTCGGTGATCCAGATAATCAGCCCGGTCACCACCAGGCCGACGATGGCGCAGATGAACAGCGACGTACCGGTGAAGGGCACGCCCGGGATCGCGCCGAAGCCGACCAGCCGGTACGTGATGTACCAGATGGCGCCGAGCGAGAGCACCGCCGAGGCGATGAAGCCCTTGTAGAGCGCGCCCATGATCGACTCGCTCTTGCCGAGCCGCACGAAGAACGTGCCGGCGATCGAGGTGATGATGCAGACGCCGCCGATGCCGAGCGGATA
>PKXB01000023.1 GCA_003133345.1 Hyphomicrobiales bacterium
GCCGGCTACAATGCCGGGCGCGGCCGCGTGCGGCAGTGGATCGCCGCCTATGGCGATCCGCGCGACCCGAAAGTCGATCCGGTCGATTGGGTCGAGCGCATCCCGATCTCCGAGACCCGCAACTACGTGGCGCGGATCATGGAGAACCTGCAGGTCTATCGCGCCCGTTTCGGCGGCGGCAACAGGCTGATGATCGAGGCCGATCTACGGCGGGGAGCGATGAACTAGGCTCGTGCGATGGGATCTACCGCAAAATGCGCCGGCGGCTGGCCGCGCTGATATCGCTCCCACATTGTGATGTAAGCCGATTCAATATGCCGGGTATACCGCGGTGTATCGAACAGCGGACAGTTCTGACGGCCGCTCGCAAGCTTGGCTTTGAGCGACGCGAGCATTGCTTGATCGCGCGCGAGCTTGAGGACGAGCGCCTCGTAATCGGCGAGATTCTCGGTGACGAGTTCCTTCAGCCCCGCTGCCTTCAGTAGGCTCGCGGCTACTCGACCAGCAAAGGTCGAGCCGAGACAGGTCACAACCGGCAAACCGGCCCATAACGAATCGCTTGCCGTGGTGTGGGCATTACAGGGCAGCGTATCGAGAAAAATGTCCGCCAGCCGGTGGCGTGCGAGGTGGTCCGGCAATGGCCTCCGCGGCGCGAAGATCAGGCGTTCCGCCGCTACGCCTCGTTGTTCTGCTTCTCGCCGCAGATTTTCGATGTCATTGCATTTGCTTCGATCAGCCACAATACACTGCCTTCGACCTGTCGCAGCAGGCTCATCCACACGTCAAAAACATCGGGCATGATTTTGTACGAATTGTTGAACGAGCAAAAAACAAACCTATTTTCCGGCAAGCCGCATTCACTGCGAGTGAGCGCGCCCTCGGCGATGCGCCGATTTCGGTCGTTTGCCTGGTAGCAGTCGGGCAGCCAGACCACCTGTTCCGAATAAAACACACGCTGGTCGTCTGGAATAACGGTCTCGTCAGCAATCATGTAGTCGAAATAGTCGCTGCCCAACGTGCTCGGATAACCAAGATAATTGACCTGAATTGGTGCGGGCCGCATCGCAAAAATGCCGGTTCGTGAATTATGCGTGAAACCCATCAGGTCGACGGCGATATCGATTTCCATCTCGCGAAGGAGTTCCGCGATCTTCGTCTGCCCCTGCATACGCACCTCGACAAATCGGTCTAACGATTTCGTTATCCGCTTGCGCATGTCCGAATTGTCGTCGGGGCCCCATGATATGGCCGTGGTCTCGAAGCGCGATTTGTCATGGCACTCAAACATACCGGCCACCAGGTGGGACGTCGCGTGGTCGCGGAAATCGGCCGACAAATAAGCGATGCGAATGCGATCGTGCTTGTATCGCTCGCCCCGCCAGAGCGGCGGCAGCGCGGGATATTTATCGGCATTGAAGAGCCGGGCGCAGCGCAATGATTCTGCTGCTGACGATGGTACGGACACAAGCGCGAACGGGGCGCATGCGAACCGCCCTTCACTCACGTCCGCAAGAAGATGGGAAATATCTGGCTCAAGCGACGCCCAGTCGCAAATGAATTGCTTTGCATGCAGCCGATCGCCCGCCACGTATTTTAGGAGAGGGTCGATCGCCAATGCGCGATCATAGGCGCCAACCGCCTCGTCATGCCGTTGTAGCCTGACCAGAAGATTGCCGCCGCCGACCCAGGCCTCGGCGAGGTCGGGTCTCAGCGCCAGCGCCTTGTTGTAGGCGACTTCAGCTTGCTCATAGCGGAAGAAGCCATAGAAGATATTGCCGCGGGCGACCCAGGCCGGGGCAAGGTCGGGATTGACGGCGAGCGCTTTGTCGTAGGCGGCTTGTGCTTCGTCTACACGGCTGAGCTCATAGAAAAGGTTGCCGCGGCCTAGCCACGCCTCTGCGAGATCCGGCTTTAACTGCAATGCCTTGTCGAAATCCGCGAACGCATCGTCGTGCCGCTTGAGCTCTATGTTCACGTTGCCGCGGCCCAGCCAGGCTTCGGCGAGGCCGGGCTTTGACGCCAACGCCTTGTCATAAGCAGCCAACGCATCGCCATACTGCCGCAGTCTCGCATAGACATTGCCGCGGCCAAGCCAGGCATCCGCCAGATCGCCCTTAATGCCCGCAGTCTTGTCGTAAGCGGCGAGCGCTTCGTTATACCGCTTGAGCTCGTAATACGTGTTGCCGCGGCCGATCCAAGCCTCGGCCAGAGCCGGATTGAGCGCCAGGGCCTTGTCATAGGCGGCGAGCGCCTGGTCATAGAGTCTCAACCCGGCAAGCGCCTTTCCTTTGTTGCAGAGCGCGTCCGGATAATTTGCCTTGATCGACAGCGCTCTGTCGAAGTCGGCGACCGCTTCCCGGTATCGTTTGAGGTCGTTGAAAGTCACTCCCCGGTTGTTCCAGGTTTCCGGAACAGCAGGATTGATGGCCAGCGCCTGGCTGAAGCGCTGCAAGGCCTCAGCGGGTCGCCCCAGCTATTTGAGAATGAGACCGTAGTTGTAAAGCGTGACATCGGACCCGGGATTTTCCATTAAGGCCCGCCGCGCATAGTCCTCGGCTTCGGCAAGCCGCCCCGTTTGCATCGTCAGGATGGCGAGCAGATTGAGCGCACCGGCGTGTGTGGGATGCGCGCGCAGCAATTCTTTGAACGAGCGCTCCGCGTCGGCAAGCTGGCCGGCCTGAAACAATGCAAACGCGCGTTGAAACATTTCGTCAGGCGGGAGAGCCACTGGGCATTTCTCTATGGGTGGTGATGCGCGGAGAGGTTTTACCGGCGCCCTGCTCGTCTGGCATGCAATATTGAAATCGCCGTAGCAATACAAGCCGGCTGGGTTTTGCCGTGGTCTTCCGCAGAGCCGCCCGCAATCGATCGAGCGCGCCAAGTGGGGGCACCGCCTCCCAGCCGTATACATGCGGACGCGCTCTCTTTATGATTTCTGCTATGACGCCGGAACCGCAGAGTGTTTTCGTCAGCGCGCCCGATGGGCTCAAGCTGCACGTGCGCTGCTATGGCCGGCGCAGCACACCCGCTCTGCCGGTGGTCTGCCTGCCGGGCCTGGCCCGCACCGCGGCGGATTTCGACGCGCTTGGTCAAGCGCTGGCGAACGACGCGAGCCGGCCGCGCCGCGTCATCGCGCTCGACTATCGCGGCCGCGGCCAATCCGAATACGACCGCGATCCGGCCCATTACAACTTCCAGGTCGAGCTCGCCGACCTGCTCGCCGTCATGGCCGCGCTCGACGCCACGCCAGCGATCCTCATTGGCACCTCGCGCGGCGGCATCCTCGCCATGCTGCTCGCCGCCGTGCGGCCGACGGCGATCGCCGGCGTCGTGCTCAACGATATCGGTCCGGTGATCGAGCCGAAAGGGTTGATGCGGATCAAGGGCTATGTCGGCAAGCTGCCGCAGCCGAGATCCTTCGAGGAAGGCGGCGAAATCCTGCGCCGGCTGTTCGACGCGCAATTTCCCAAGCTCGGGCCGGACGATTGGATCGCCAGCGCGCGCCGCGCCTTCCGCCAGGAAAACGGCGCCTTGGTGCCGACCTATGACGTCAAGCTCGCCAAGACGCTGGAAGACGTCGACTTCGAAAAACCCTTTCCGCCGCTCTGGCAGCAATTCGACGCGCTCGGTCATCGGCCGATGATGGTGATCCGCGGCGCCAATTCCGACATCCTGTCGCCCGCCACGGTCGAGGCGATGCGGGCGCGCCGCGCTACGCTGGAGACGATCGAAGTGCCCGATCAGGGCCATGCCCCGCTGTTGGCGGAAGCCGACACGATCGCGCGCATCGCGAATTTTGCCGCCCGCTGCAAACACTGATCGTTGCCGCGACAACGGCCGAAGCATTCGAAAAAAGAAAACCCCCGGCGGTTTCCCGCCGGGGGTCGTTATCGTCAACTGACTGCTATCCGATCAGGGATAGAAGTTGCGGTGCACGCGGAACTCCGCCATCCACGCGCTTTGATCGGTGAGCGTGCGAACAGCGGCAGGCTGCGTGCCCGAAGCGTTGATGAGTGCGACTACACCGGGATTAGCTGTTTTGAGGTCCGTGTAGACCACGTCAACACCGAGATAGGTCTGCGAGTCAACGTTGAACTGGGTCCGCGTACCAATGTTCCAGTAGGCCCAGTTGTTGTCGCAGACACCCGATGCAGCTGAGAATATGCCAGATGAGCCGCTGCTCTCGTGTCCGCACAGCAGCAAGTTGGCGTTGGCATTGTAGCTCGTGGCAATGTAGGCGCCATAAACTGACGTCTGCCACGACTTGCTCCAGAAGTGCTCGTAGGCCGCGTTGACGCCCCACGAAGTGGTCAGGTTCGCACTTCCATCGCTACCATAGACGTTGTCGCTGGTGACGCCGAAGCCATAGGAGCCACCCGTGCCGCCTTGGTATGCCGAGTACATGTTGGCATAGCCGGCGTTGATGTAGCCGCTGCCGCCTTCCGCATAGTTGACCTGGAACTGGAAGTAGTCACCAGTCCCGATCATCGGCGTGAGTATCTTGGCGCCGGCGCCGACAGCCCAGCCGATTGAATTTGGGCCATTGGAGAAGTTGGTGTTCGAACCAGTGTAGGTGCCGCTGGCATCATGGATAGCGGCCATGACCTGGGCGGAACCCCACGCCTGATCGATACGCAAGTTGCCAACGATATCCGGCCACTGCGTCCCTTCCTGCACTGAGCTTGGCGCCCCTCCATTGAAGGTCCAGGCGCTGGACGGCCCAATAACAGGGGTATTTCGCTGGGCTTCGCCGCCGATCGTGGCGGAAAAGCCGTTGCCGAACTGTGCGGTGTACGACATCACCAGCTTGCCACTGTCGCCAGTGTCAGAGGCCGGGTTGACCATGCCACCCCAGAACGACGTCGCCGGCTGGGAGTAGATGTCAAAGAACGACTGCGACACACCGAACGTGAACCCAGCGAACTGGATGAACGCGCGGTTGGCGTTGAAGCCCGGTGCACCGGCAGCCGGATCGAAGAATGCGTTGGCAGAGCCAGCGGCGTTAAGGTTGCCGGAGCTACCGCCTGCGTTCACGTTGCCGGCGCTGTAACCGAGCGCGATGTAGCTGCGCACCGTGCCATACTCGGTCTGGTTACGAGCGTCCGCGGTGATGTAGCCGCGGGTCCGGTAGGCGAAGTTTTCCGACGCACGCGTGTTCACGATGCCAGTCGCCAACGCGCCGTTGGTGACGTTGCCGTTCGCGCCTTCAGCGACGTATAAGCGGGCCCAGCCGCCGATTTTCAAGCACATATCGGTGCCCGGGATGTAATAGAACCCTGCACCATACAGACTGCAAATCTTCACGTACTGGACCGGCTTGGCCTTTACGGGAAGATCGGCGGCCTGCGCCCCAGACATTGCAACGAGACCCGCTGCGGTGCCCAGGAGTAGGCTTTTCACCATCTTCATCTTGAACCTCCAAACGTTGTTTATCGTGAGAGGGTTCTGTATCCGCAGTGCGACAGGCACCGATGGAACTTCCCCTGGCTCCCCGCCACCCGGACAAACTTTTCGCACCCTGCGATCGACCCAGCTTTGAAAGCCAAACCTGGGCTTGCCACCCGATGCGATCCGTCAACCCGGAAAGCGCGACACGGGGATGCCCCCCTCCGTCGCACCACAGACATTATCGAATGAAGTCTGCGGCGCAATGAAGAAGCGCCATTCCCACAGGTCCCGAGGACGCTTTTCATCCGAGTGTTGCGCAAAAAACACGCAAATTGCGCGGCGGTGGCCAGATCCGTACGGTAGCGGCCGGCCTGCCCCCGCCATCGCTGATATTTTCATTCATTTTCAGTGGGTTACAATTAACAGCCACGACCGCCGACGATCCATTCGACAATCGGACCTGCGGCTTTAGGATGGCGCGCTTTGCCAAAATGATCGAGTTTCGGCACCTTTTTGCCCCTCAAATCGGCGGGAAGCCCATTTTCAAAGCATTCGGCTCGAACGGCGGTTTCCCATCATGCAGGGCTTGACTCGGATCGCGGTCCGCAAGAACCGCTTGGACGGTCATCCCAGCGACCGCAATCGAATCACTTACGCGCGCTCCAATCCCGCAAATCGCGAGAGCGCGAGCGGCTCATGCATTCATCCACAAAAGAATTTGCCTGAAGAATTTTTAGCGACGCGCAAAGCGCGTCGCCGCGCCCCCAGGGCCGGCGGAAGTCCTGCGAAGCGTGTCAGCGCGAAGCAGGCTGGCGGAGCCGGAGGGATTCGAACCCTCGATACGCCTTTGGAGCGTATAACGGTTTAGCAAACCGCCGCCTTCAGCCACTCGGCCACAGCTCCGGTAACGGAAAGGCGTATAGAATCTACCTTCCTCGGTCAAACGACTGGACCAACTGCGGCACATTATAAGAGGCGAGGCGGATGAACCGAAAGCAGCGCCGCGCCGCGCTCAAGCAGAGCCCCTCGGGCGGCGGCCATCGCGCCCGCCTCGCCGGCGTTTCCGCCGCCCGATTGTTCGTCGAGGCGGAAAGCCTGCAGCGGCAGAACAAGCTCGAAGAGTCCGCGCGCGTCTACAAGCGCCTGCTGCTGCTCAAGCCAGATCATGCGCGAGCCAACAACAATCTCGGCGCTGTGCTGCACGCGCAGGGCAAACTGCGCGAGGCCTCCACCTACTTCGCGCATTCGCTTTCGCTGATGCCGCAACTGCTTGAACAAACCGGCGGCGTCAACGCCACGCTGCTCGCTGTCTTACCGGCCTTCGGCGAGGCCATGCGGCGGGCGGCGATGGCCTGGCCAACCCGGTTGACGATCGAGCAGCTGCTCGGCAGCGCTGGTCTTCCCGCGATCTACGACGATCCGATGCTGCTCTGCTTGATGCAATCGGTACCGCCGCGCAATATCAATTTCGAGCGCGTGATGACGTCGCTGCGTTTGTCGCTGCTCGATAGCGCCAGCGCAGGCGAAACCGTTTCGCCGTCCGCGCTGGCATTCAGTTGCGCCCTCGCGACGCAGTGCTTCATCAACGAATATATTTCCGCCACCACGGCGGACGAGGACGGCAAAGCCGAGCGCCTCAAAGCGGCGCTCGTCGACGATTTAAAATCCGGCGCCATGATCGCGCCGCTCTCGGTCGCCGCGGTCGCGATGTATCAGCCGCTCTATTCACTGCCCGACGCGCAGGCGCTGCTCGATCGGACCTGGCCGCCCGCCGTCGATGAGGTAGTGACCCAGCAACTGCGCGAGCCGTTGCAGGAATTGCAACTGCGCGCCTCAATTCCGCAGCTTACGCCGATCGATGATGAGATCTCGCAACGCGTCCGCCAACAATACGATGAAAACCCCTATCCACGCTGGGTGAAGGCCGCAGGCAATGTCGAGCCGGTCGCGATCGACAAATACTTGCGCAACAAATTCCCGACCGCCGCCTTTACACCGCTCGGAAAAAACGAGGCGGTCGATATCCTCGTTGCCGGTTGCGGCACGAGCTTGGGCGCCCGGGTTGCGGAAGGTTACCAAGGCGCGCGCGTGCTCGCGGTCGATCTCAGCCTGAGCAGTCTCTGTTACGCCAAACGCAAGACGCCGGCCTCGCTCGCGGATCGCATCGAATACGCGCAAAGCGACATCCTCAAGCTCGGCGCTATTGGCCGCACCTTCGATATGATCGACTGCCAAGGCGTGTTGCATCACATGCGCGACCCGTTCGAGGGTTGGCGCATCTTGCTCTCGCTGCTGCGCCCCGGCGGCATCATGCATCTCGGCTTTTACAGCGAAATCGCCCGCCACGACGTCGCGGACGCACGCGCCTATATCGCGCAGCACGGTTATGTCCCCACGCCGGCAGACATTCGCCGCGTCCGGCACGACCTGTTCAAGACGCCCATGGCGAGCGTTTCGCGCTTCAACGATTTTTTCAGCATGAGCGAGTGCCGGGACTTGCTGTTCCACGTGCAGGAAAAGCGCCTAACCATTCCAGCCATCAAGGCGTTCATCGATGAGCAAGGCCTGAAATTCATCGGCTTCGATCTCAAGGACGATGCGGCGAAAGCATTCCGTGCGATGTTCGCCGATGCCGGCTGGTCGATGAGCGACCTCGCCAAATGGGACATCGTCGAGCGCAAGTATCCCGATACCTTCATGAGTATGTATATGTTTTGGGTGCAGAAGCGCTGACCGCACGCGCCACATAAAATTTTACGTCGCGCGAACTAAAACGCCAAACCGCGGGTTAACGTTTACAGGGTGACATCCCTCCGACCGGGACGACAGCCATGACCAGGTTCAATTCGGCGCTCTTTGCCGCTGTTGCCATCGCAGCCATGGCAGCCCTCGCCCGGCCCGCCGCGGCGATCGAATATCCCTGGTGCGCGCAATATAGCGGCGGCGACGACGGCGGCGGCAGAAATTGCGGTTTTTCGACCATCGAGCAATGCATGGCGACGGTCAGCGGAATTGGCGGGGGCTGCGAGCGGAACTTGTTTTACAACGGCTCGGCTGAATGGCCCGCAAAGCGCATGCGCAAGCGCAAAAGTCACCACGACTGAGACGGAAACCAAGGGTTTCACTGCGTGTTAGACGCAGAACCGGGAGATGTTCGATGCGCAGATTATGTTCGGTTCTGTTCGCCCTGACCGCAATGGCGGCGCTGGACGTGTTCACGCCGTCGGCCGGCCAGGCCGATCCTTACAAATGGTGCGCGCAATATGGCGGCGGCAGAGCGGGCGGCGGCCGCAATTGCGGCTTCGTCACGCTCGAACAGTGCCGGGCGACAGTCTCCGGCATTGGCGGATTCTGCGAACCCAACTTGTTCTACACCGGCCCCGCCGAGCGGCCCGCCAAGCGCACGCGCAAGCGCCACAACGACTAAAAAGCGGCCAAGCGTCTTCACATCGCGTGCCCCGGCCTAAGCCCGATGGTGCGGGCTGACATGCTTGCGCGCCAGGATGAACCAGGCCCATATCGCGCGCCATGGCGCAGCCTCCCCGTTTCAATCTGCCGCAGACGATGCAGGAAGCCGTCGCCCTGCACCGGCAGGGGCGGCTGCGCGAGGCTGAGAAGCTGTACGCGCGCGTGCTGAAGGCTGAGCCGGAACATTTCGACGCGCTGCATTTGCTCGGGCTGGCGAAGGCGCAAGGCGGCCAGATGGGCGAGGCCTACCGCCTGATGTCGGCCGCGCTCAAGCTCAATCCCAAAGCGCCCGATGCCTGGATGAATCTCGCCAACGTGCTGCACGCGCTCAAGCGCGACGCCGAGGCGCTCGATTGCCTCGACAAGGCGCTGGCGTTGCGGCCGGGCGATCCGGACGCCCTGCATAATCGCGGCAACGCCCTGCTCGCGCTTGGCCGCCCGCAGGACGCGCTCGCCTGCTTCGATGCGGTGCTGGCGCGCAATCCGCGCCATGCCGACGCATTGCTCAATCGCGGCAGCGCGCTCGCAACGCTAGACCGCAGCGAGCCGGCGCTCGCCGATTTCGACGCCGCTTTGGCGCTGATGCCGGGTCATCCGGCTGCGCTCTACAATCGCGGCAACGCGCTGTCCGCGCTCGGCCGCTATGACGAGGCCATCGCCGCCTTCGATCGCGCGCTCGCCGCCGCCCCCAACCATGTGCAGGCCTGGAATAATCGCGGCCGCGCGTTGCAGGTACTCAACCGGCACGATGACGCGATCAAGAGTTTCGACAAGGCTATCGAACTGCAAAAGGATTATGCCGACGCCCATTTCAATCGGGCGCTGAGCATGCTCACGCTCGGCGACTTGGCCCCCGGCTTCGAGCAATACGAATGGCGCTGGAAGCGCAGCGGCATGAGCGACACGCGCCGTGGCTATGGCAAACCGCTCTGGCTCGGCGAATACCCGCTCGCCCGCAAGACCATCCTGCTGCATGCCGAACAGGGCCTGGGCGACACCATCCAGTTCGCGCGCTATGCCCCGCTGCTGGCGCGCGCCGGCGCGCGTGTCGTGCTCGAAGTCCAGCCCGAATTGAAAACCTTGTTGGCTGATCTTGAAGGCGTCGCCTCCTGCCACGCGCGCGGCGAGACGCTGCCCGCCTATGACGTGCATTGTCCGCTCGGCAGCCTGCCGCTGGCGTTAAAGACCGAGCCGGGAAACATTCCCGCCGACATCCCCTATTTGCGCGCGGACGAGGCGCATCTCGCCAAATGGCGCGCCCGTATCGAGGCGCTGCCGGGCAAGCGCGTCGCATTGGCCTGGGCCGGCAATGCCAGCCACGCCAACGACCGCAACCGTTCGATCGATCTGGCGCTGCTCGAACCGCTGCTGGCGCAAGGGGGCGTTTCTGGCGGCGTTTCCTTCCTGAGCATCCAGCGCGAGCTGCGCGGCAACGACGCCGAGCTTCTGGCGCGCCATGGCAATGTCAGCCATCTCGGCGGCGAATTATCCGACATGGCCGACACCGCGGCGGTCGCCGCGCTCGCCGATCTCACGATTTCAGTCGATACCTCGGTGGTGCATCTGGCCGGCGTGCTTGGGCGGCCGGTCTGGGTGATGCTGCCCTTCGCGCCCGATTGGCGTTGGACCTTAACCGGTGAACACAGCCCCTGGTACCCGCAGGCGCGGCTGTTGCGTCAGCCCACGCTCGGCGATTGGCCGAGCGTGATCGCGGCGCTGCGCGCCGAGCTGGCGCGCTTCGTCGCTGCCTAGCAAATCAAGCCGCGGCGCGGATGGCGGGCGCTGCGACGGTTGCCTGCGGATGGGCTTTAAGCCAATCGCGCGCCGCGCGCTGGGCGCGGCCGATCTCGGCGTCCGCCATCTGCTCGGCGATTTCCCGGCGCANNACCGCCACGCCCGCCCCCGACGAATAATTCATGCCGAGGCCGAAACAGTCTTCGGCGTCCGTCGGCTCAGGCAGCGCCCCCTGCATCTCGATGTCAGCCATTGCAGCCTCCCCATTGCCGCGACGGGTCCGCCCCCAGGCGCCAATCGCTTCGTCCCTGTTGCCCGGCCCGAATTTGGCGTCCGAACAGCGCGATCATCGGGATAAAATTTGAATGACAGTTTAAGTGTTGCGATGAATCGAATGTGAATGCGCGGCGGCATCGCCCGCGCACGCAAACGAATAAGCCCCGTATTATCGGGCTAAATGGGCCGTCCGGCCGGCCGGTTGAGGAAGCGCTAACCGCGCTGGGTAAGCGGTAACTAACCACCCGCGCGACTATGCCCGCCGCAGTCTGCCTAAGCACTGCGCGCCCGCTGCCCGAACAGCACCGCCTGCACTTTCGGATCTTTCATGTCGATGCCCTGGCGCAGCTCCAGGCCCAGCGTCATGCCGCGCTTGACCGCGGGACGCGCCTTCACGGTTTCGAGCCAGCGCTTCATGTGCGGAAACTCGTTGATGTCCTGCCCTTGCCGCTCCCAGCCATTGGCCCAGCCGACGATCGCCATGTCGGCGATGGAATATTTGCCGGCGATGAATTCGCGATCCTTGAGTCGAAGGTTCATCACGCCGTAGAGCCGGTTGACCTCGTTGACGTANNGGATAGAACTTGCCGGTCTTGCGCCCGAGATATTGCAGGATGGCGCCCGACTCGAAGATCGAGATCGGCTTCCCGCCAGGCCCGTCGAGATCGACGATCGCCGGCATGCGGTTGTTCGGCGAGATTTTCAGGAAATCCGGATTGAACTGCTCAC
Organism: Hyphomicrobiales bacterium; assembly: GCA_003133345.1. GTDB lineage: Bacteria > Pseudomonadota > Alphaproteobacteria > Rhizobiales > Xanthobacteraceae > Pseudolabrys. The sequence continues at coordinate 11,596 of PKXB01000023.1, forward strand.
CCTTGGAAATGTTCACCGGGATCAGTTTGTACGGCAGGCCGCACTCTTCCAGCATGATCGAAATCTTGAAGCCGTTCGGCGTCGGCCAGTAATAAAGCTCGATCGGCTTTGCCGATTTCTTGGCCGATTTTTTGGCCGATTTTTTGGCCGCTTTGGCCTTTGGCTTGCCTTTGCCTGCCGGCTTCGATTTCACGGACCGTCTCGCCTTCGCACGCGCCATTGCCCTGCTCCCTACCCGTAAAACGTCGGAAAATCGCCGTCTGACGTAAGGCCGGTGGCGGAAAACCGCAACCCGCGCATGATCCCGGAAAGTGGAAACCGGTTTTCGGACAAGATCATGCGCAATCAAAGAGTCTTGCCGAACACAACCTCCGATGGTTATTCTGGTTGCCTAGGTTGCAAGCTCAGACCTACAACGCAAGAACGGGGGGATTTATGTCCAAGACACTACTCGCCGCCCTGCTGGCGGCCGGCCTGCTCGCCGCGCCGCTTCCGCTGCTGACGCCGACCGCCGCGGCACAGACCACGCAGCCAGCCGCGCCGGAGAAGAAGCAAGCCAAGGTGAAGAAGCCGCCGACGCCGGGGCAGCTCGCCGCGCGCGAGCGGCTGAAGAAGTGCGGCGCCGAATGGAAGGAAGCCAAGGCCGCCGGCAAGATCGAGAAGGGAATGAAGTGGCCGAAATATTGGAGCGCTTGCAACAAGCGCCTCAAGGCCGGTTAGCGCATGATCCCGAAAAGCTTGTCCTCGACTTGATCGGGGATGGGTATCGGTTTTCGGATAAGATCATGCGCCAGCAAGAGAGGGGAATGCCATGCTCGGGCTGATGCAGG
>PKXB01000208.1:0-10594 GCA_003133345.1 Hyphomicrobiales bacterium
CACAGGGAGGAAATTAAAATGTCACCACGTCATAACAATCGTCTCGGCGGGGGAGTATCCCGTCGCACATTACTTCAGGCCGGTGCCGGGCTTGCCGGCGGCGCACTGCTGCCGTCTGCGTTCATTCAACCCGCGCGCGCGGTGGGGGATTTCCCGGCGATCGGAACCTATCCGGCAGGCTCGTCCGGCAATTCGGTGTTCATCGGTATCGCCGTGCCGCGCACCGGCGCCTATGCGGTGCAGGGCGAGGATGAGCTCAAGGGCTGGCAACTGGCTGTCGAGCACATCAATTCCGGCCATGAACTGATCCGCAAGATCTCGCCGAAGACCAAGAAGGGCGTGCTCGGCAAGGAAGTGAAATTCGGCGTCGCAGACTCGGGCGCCAAGCCGAACGACGCAGTGCAGGCGCAGCAGCGCTTCATCACCGAGAACAAGGCGGTACTGATGACCGGCTCGACCTCGAGCGCGGTCGCGGTGGCGCTCAACAAGCTGGCACAGCGCGAAAAGGTGCTCTACGTGGCCGGCATCTCCGGTTCCAACGACACCACCGGCAAGGACTGCGTGCGCTACGGCTTCCGCCAGAACTTTTACGGCCAGACGGCGGCTGCCGCGATCGGCCCGATCGTCGTCAAGACCTTCGGCAAGAACAAGAAGGCGGCCTACATGACGCCGGACTACACCTACGGCCATACCGTCACAAAATCGATGCAAGACTATCTCGCGACCGCGGGCTGGACCACGGTGACCAACCAGGTCTCGCCGCTCGGTGCACCGGACTTCAGCTCCTACCTTCTCAATGTCGCCAATTCCGGCGCCGACGTGCTCATCAATGTGAACTGGGGCCGCGACGCCGTACTGTCGATCCAGCAAGCGCAGAAGTTCGGCATTTTCGACAAGATGAAGTTGGTGGTGCCTTACCAGATTCCCTTCCTCGCCCCTGAAACGGGCGGCGGGCTGCTCGCTGGTGTTTACGCTGCGACCGATTATTGGTGGACGCTCGAGGACAGGTATCCGCTCGCCAAGATGTTCAACGACGCGTTTGTGAAGAAATTCGGCCATCATCCAGAGTGGGGTGCGGAAAACGCCTACACCAGCTTCGCGCATTGGGCCCGCATGGTCGAAACGGCCGGCACCTTCTACCCACCGGACGTTATCAAGGCCTACGAGAAGGGCGAAACGATCCCGTCCCTGGTCGGCGATGTGCACTACCGGCCGGAAGACCACCAGCTCGTCCGTCCGGTCGTCATCGTCAAGGGCAAGGCGCCCAAGGACATGAAGAACAAGGAAGACTTCTGGGAGGTTGTCGAGGTCGTGCCGGGCGGGCCGCTGATGCAGAAGCCGGACGCCTTCGGCTGCAAGCTCGGCGATTACACCTGATCTCGCTCGCGAGATTCTAAGCAATCCCGTGCGCGAGGGTCGGATTGATTAACTGGGCGAATTTTGTTTCGCAGATGTTCAACGGCTTGGTGCTCGGCGCGCTGCTTGCGCTGATCTCTTCGGGCCTGACGATCATCTACGGCACGCTCGGTGTCCTCAATCTCGCGCATGGCGCTATGTTTATGCTCGGCGGCTATGCCGGGTATGTCGCCTACAGCTATACCGAATCTTTCATCGTCGCGGTGATCGCCGGCTCCGCCTTCGTGATGGTGGTCGGCTTGGTGATGGAGCGCGTCATCATCCGGCATTTCTACAGCCGGCCGCATGAGGACCAACTTCTCGTCACTTTCGGGCTGTCGATCTGCTTCGTCGAGATCGTTCGGTTCTTCTTCGGCAGTCTGTCGATGACGGTGCCGGCACCGAAAATGTTCACCGGCATCACTTCGCTCGGTTTCATGTTCTACCCGACCTACCGGCTCGCCCTGGTCGGTATCGTTGTGGTTGCGCTTGGTGGTCTGTTCCTGATCCTTTACCGCAGCCGCATCGGAATGATCGTGCGAGCAGGCATTGAAGATTCGGTGATGGTGGATTCGCTCGGCATCAACGTCTACCGCGTGTTCATGGTGGTGTTCGGCATAGGTGCGATGGCGGCAGGCTTTGCCGGCATCGTCAACGCGCCAGTTGCGTCGCTCACGCCCGACATGGGGGAGGCGATATTGGTGCAGACTTTTGTCGTGGTCGTCATCGGCGGCGTTGGTTCGTTCCCGGGCGCCATCCTCGGCGGCTTGATCGCCGGCGAGATCATCAGCATCACCTCGATGGTCAATCCCGGCTACTCCTACGTCATGCTGTTTGCGGCGATGGTGCTAGTTCTGCTGCTGCGCCCACACGGTTTGCTCGGTACGCGGGGCCGCGAATGAGTACGGCCGTTTGATGCTCAAGCAACGTCCTTTATTGATCGAAACCTTGACGGCGGTCGGCCTGATTGCCGCGCCGTTCGTGTTGCCCTATCTCGGATTTGCGCCCAATACGGTCAACCGTATCCTGGTCTGGGGCCTGTTCGGCATCGGCTTCGATATATTGTTTGGCTATACTGGTTTGTTGTCCTTTGGCCAGTCCGCATTCTACGGCACCGGCGGGTTCGTCGCCGCCTATCTGCTCACCCGCGCGGGTTTCCCGTACGTTATTCTTGCGCTGATCATTGGCATGATCGCAGCCGCCATCGTCGGCTACCTCATCGGCCTGATCGCGCTGCGGCGGACCGGCATATACTTCGCCATGATCACGGTGGCGATCGCCGAGATGTTCTACTTCATCGAATTCAATCCGTTGTCGGATTGGACCGGGGGAGAGAACGGCTTGCCCGGCGTTCCCACGCCGACGCTCTATCTCGGCTTCACCACCGTCCATTTCGAGACCGGCTGGTCGCTCTACCAGTTTCTCGCGCTGTGCTACTTCATCGGTATCGTGATCGCGCTGCGCATCGTGCGCTCACCCCTCGGCGCGATCTTGAGCGCGATCCGCGATAACCCGCTGCGCGCGGCCGCTGTCGGGCATAATATCCACGGCTACAAGCTCACCGCCTTCGTCATTGCCGCGGCCTATGCTGGGTATGCCGGCGGCCTGCTCGGGGTGCTGCAGGCCTTCATGCCGCCTGACGCCTTCACTTTTGACACCTCCGGGCAACTGATTATGCAGACCGCGATCGGCGGCACCGGTACGTTGTTCGGGCCGCTGCTTGGTGCCGCTGTGTGGTTGTTCTTGCAGGATTTTCTGCAGGCAGCGCTTGGGCTCGGCGCCGCCTGGAAGCTGGTGCTGGGTGTAGTGTTCGTGTTGCTGGTCTGTTTCCTGCGTCGCGGCCTGATCGGCGGCATCGTGGATCTATACGCCTACATCGCGGGCAAGAGCGCGACCAAGGTCGAGCCCAAGGACGACGCGTCAGTCTCGTGTCTCACCGCCGAAGAGGAGCAGGAGGTCGCTGAAGCCGAGGTCGCGCGCGAGCCGACAGCGGCCCCGATGCCGCCCCGCCGTCGCGCGCCCGAGGGCTATTCCGGCCCNNAACGGCGCGGGCAAGACCACCTTCTTCAAGATGCTGACCTGCGAGGTGCCACCGACGTCGGGTACGATCATGTTCGAAGGCCGTGACATTACTGGCATGAACGTCACCGACGTTTGCCAACTGGGCCTGACCAAAAGCTACCAGGTCAACCAGCTCTTTGCGCGTCTGACGGTCCGCGAGAACCTGACGATCGCGGCGCTGGCGGAACTACGCGGCAAGTTCCGGCTCGATATGCTGAGGAGCCTTTCGAAGATTCCCCGATTGCATGAACAGGTCGAGCATACGCTCGAACTCGTGAAACTCACCGAGCGACCCGACACGCCGGTCTCGCGGCTCGCTTATGGCGAGAAACGACGGCTGGAAGTGGGCCTCGCGCTAGCATCATCGCCGTCGCTTTTGTTGCTTGATGAGCCGCTCGCCGGCATGAGTCCGCGCGAGCGGGTGGAGACTGTCAAGCTGCTTAAATCGATCAGCCAGGGCCGCACCATGATCATCATCGATCACGACATGGATTCGCTGTTCGAACTGGCGGAACGGATTACGGTGTTGCAGGAAGGCCGCGTGCTGGTGGAGGGCACGCCAGAAGAGATCAAGGGTAACGCGGTCGTGCAGGAAGCTTATCTCGGCGGCGTGCACGGGGTGCTCGAATGAGCCTGCTCGATGTCCATGGCCTAAACAGCTATTATGGGGATTCTCATATCCTCTTCGACCTTTCGCTGCGGGTTGAGCGTAACGAGGTGGTGGCGCTGCTGGGCCGCAACGGCGCGGGCAAGAGCACGGCCTTAAAGAGCCTGATGGGTGTCGTGACGCCTCGTGCCGGCTCGATCATGTTCGACGGCGTCGAGACCGCGGGCAAAAAGTGCCACGCCATTGCGCAAGCCGGCATGCAGTTGGTGCACGAAGACCGACGTATTTTCGGGAGCCTCAACGTCGAGGAAAATCTCATTCTCGCTGGGCTGACGGCATCGAATCGGTGGCCGCTTGACCGCATCTACGAAATGTTTCCCCGGCTCAGGGAGCGACGCGGCAGCCGCGGTACCGACCTGTCTGGCGGTGAGCAGCAGATGCTGGCAATCGCACGTGCTCTGATCCGCGATCCGAAGATTATCCTGCTGGACGAGCCGTTCGAAGGCCTAGCGCCTGTCATCGTGCGTGACCTGATGAAGGCGTGCCGCGAGCTTGCGGCTGCAGGCCAAACTATCGTGCTGGTGGAGCAAAATATCGCCGCAGCCGTCGCGCTGGCGCAACGCGTCTACATCATCAACAACGGTTACATCATTCACGAAAGCTCGTCCGAAGAAATAAAGGCGCGGCCTGAAATCTTGCACCGTTATCTGGGTGTATAATGGCTAGCAATCGGTTTGGCCGAACGGCCGCTCCTGGCATTGGGTGGAGATTAAAATTCTCATAACAGGTGGAGACGCTAGGCTTAACAAACGCAGGGTGAACTCTCCTGCAGCCTACGCCTTGGCAGCTCCATTACGTCGAGCCTTCTACCACGCGCAGGTCGCGTTCGACATTGCCGGTGCCAAGTGCTTTGAGCGCTTCCTTGTAGGCGGGCGTGTCATGGCAGGCGATCGCCTCCTGCACGCTGTCGAACTCGACCAGCACCACGCGCTGGTCCATGCCCGCCTCGTAAATTTTCACCGGCTTACCGAGCGCGAGAAAGCGCCCGCGGGCCTCCGTAATCGCCGGAATCGCCAGCTTGGCATATGCCTGCCAGGCCTCCGGATTTTTCACCGAACGATAAGTAACCACCCAATAGGCTTTCGGCATCGCGCACTCCTTTTGTTTCGGTCGGTCATTACAGCATTTTTGAAATTCGTCGAGAAGTGGACGTCAGTGGTGAGGTCAAAGATGCGACTTAAAAAATGAGCGATAAAATCGGAACGCCAATGGTCTTGACTGTGAAGTTGCTTGGCGGCGCGGAAAGCCGTGGCGCGTTGACCCTTTACGACGAGTGCCGGGAGCGGCTGGTTTGGTTTGCCCCTTTCCAGCCGTTACCACACGGGGAGCCCCAGCCTAGCGCTGGGGCTTCTTCTATCGGTGTGTGTACCGAGAAACTTCATCCGCATCGATTTTCCGAAGGAGATCGCCTAACGTCAGCGCACGATGATGTTCATACCGGCTCTAGTCGCTGATTATGCTCCGTCAGCAGCTCGACACGGATCGGGTCGCCAGCTCGGACTTCGCCGGTAGCCAGGACGACGCCCATGATACCGGCCTTGCGGACTAGGTTGCCCTGCGCGTCGCGGTCTAGAACCGCCGCCATCAAGCCGGGCTGGTAGCCGTTCAACTGCCTGCAAGGGTCCCGAAGACCAGTCACGCCTACGACGGCGGTGTCACCGATGTGCAGCCGCGCCCCCCGTGGTAGTGCGTCTGTTCAGTGCAGTGAACGCCCGATTGAGCCGGTTCTGCAACGGCGCCTCGCCGAATATTTTACGGGAACCTTTCTTCTCTCCAATCATCTAACGGGTGTCACGTTTCAACAGCGCCCGGCGCCGCTACGGCGTCCGGGGAGAGGAGAATCTTATGTTGGTTCGATTAAGCGCGGCGATTGCCGCAATCTGTTTGCTGACCGGCGCGGCATATGCGCAAGGTGCGGCCAAACCGACCGATCCGCAGATCGCCCACATCGCCTATACGGCGGGGCAACTCGATATCGAAGCCGCCAAACAGGCGTTGAAAATATCCAAGAACAAGGAGGTTAAGGCCTTTGCGAGCGACATGGTCCGCGACCACACTGCGGTGAACAAGCAGGCGCTGGCGCTGGTCAAGAAGCTCAAGGTAACGCCGGAGGACAACGACACCAGCCGCTCGCTGACCAAGCAGGCCGACGCCAAGCGCGCGGAACTTAACAAGCTTAAAGGCAGGGCGTTCGACAAGGCGTATGTCGATAACGAGGTCGCCTACCACAAGACCGTCGACAGCGCGCTCGAAAGCACGTTGATCCCGTCGGCAAACAATGCCGAGCTCAAGAGCCTGCTGCAAACCGGCCTGAAGATATTCCAAGGCCACGAGCAGCACGCCGAGCACGTCGCGTCTGAACTCAAATAGCAGTAGGAATGCCGCCATGACGCCGAGACGGATTTGCCTGGCTGCCGTCGCTCTGTTCGGGCTGATATCCGTCTCGGCGCAGGCGGCGACAATTCAAGTGACGATCGACAATCTCGTCTTTGTCCCCGCCGAAGTAACGGCGAAGGTCGGGGACACTGTCGAATGGGTCAACAAGGATATTCTGGCGCATACCGCCACCGCCATGAACGGCGACTGGAATGTTGTCATCGCACCGAAGCAGACGGCACGACTGGTGGTGAAAAAGCCGGGAAATGTCGATTATTTCTGCAAGTATCATCCCAACATGAAGGGCCGCGTGGTCGTCACACCTTAGCTCGCCACGTAACAGCGCCTCGCGCGGATTGAGGATGCCATCTGAATCGAGCTTTACGAGCATCTCGACCCAGTTCAAATTAGACGTTTTATTTGAACTTGAGCAGAGAGGAGGAGAAGGGGGACTATGTTCAATCGGAAGCTATCAATACTCAATTTGCAAGTTTACAACCCTGACCATTGAGCAACATTCAACAAACGTCGTTCATTGGCGGCATTAACATGAATTAATGCCGACCTTTAAGCCGGTGTTGGTGCCGAATCGTGGAACTTTTACTTCAAGCGAGGATTGTACCGTCGGGGCGGCTTCTCAGGACGCAATGTATAACGGGCCGAGATTGCGAGAAGCTTCTCGATGACAACAAATTCCATTGCGACGATTAGGCGTTCACCCGGTCTGTCAGGTTGCGAGAACGCATCTGACGCAATCCTTGACCAAACCTGCATTAACACCATTCGTACCCTGTCAATGGATGCCGTGCAGCAGGCCAATTCCGGCCACCCCGGCACGCCTATGGCATTGGCTCCGGTGATCTACACTTTGTGGCAACGGTTTCTACGGTTTGATCCGAACGACCCCAATTGGCCCAATCGCGATCGCTTCGTCCTGTCAAATGGCCATGCGTCAATGCTGTTGTATGCGATGCTGCATCTCACCGGTGTGAAGGAAGTCGATAGCAAGTATGAACGACTTGGCGAGTTCGCGGTCACACTTGAGGATATCAAGAAGTTTCGGCAGATCGACAGCAAGTGTCCGGGACACCCTGAATATCATGTAACCACGGGTGTCGAGACAACAACCGGGCCGCTGGGGCAGGGCTGCGCGACGAGCGTCGGGATGGTAATCGCCGAGCGCTGGCTGGCGAAACATTTCAATCGGCCCGACTTCACGGTTTTCGACTACGACGTTTATGCGATGTGCGGCGATGGCGACATGATGGAGGGCGTCACCAGCGAAGCCGCCTCGCTCGCGGGCCATCTGATGCTAGGAAACCTGTGCTGGATTTACGACAGCAACGGCATAACGATCGAAGGTCACACCGATCTCGCGTTTAGCGAAGACGTTGCGGCTCGCTTCCTCGCCTATGGCTGGAATGTGACGCGGGTCGGCGACGCGAATGACACCGAGCGCATCGCGCGGGCGATCGAGGAATTCCAACGCACGAATGACGTACCTACACTGATCATCGTCGATAGTCACATCGGCTTCGGCGCTCCGCACAAGCATGATACCAGCGCGGCCCATGGTGAACCGCTTGGAGTTGAAGAGATTAGCCTGGCCAAGCGCAGCTATGGATGGCCAGAAGATGCCAAGTTTCTCGTGCCGGACGGTGTGCGTGAGCATTTCAGCGCTGGCATTGGCCAGCGTGGCGGCGAACTTCGTGCAACCTGGTCGACGAGTATGGAGACTTATCGTGCCAAGTATCCGGACCTCGCCAACCAGATCGAACAAATGCAGAAGCGCAAACTTCCCGATGGCTGGGACACCGATCTGCCCAGCTTCCCGGCCGATTCCAAAGGTCTCGCGAGCCGCGACTCATCGGCCAAGGTGCTGAACGCCATCGCGTCGCGTTTTCCATGGCTGATTGGTGGCGCAGCGGACCTCGCGCCGTCGACCAAGACGCTTTTGACGTTTGAAGCAGCCAAGGATTTCGAAGCCGATACCCATGGTGGCCGCAATCTGCACTTCGGTATTCGCGAGCACGCCATGGGCGCGATTGTGAATGGACTCGCATTGTCCAAAATCCGTGCTTATGGATCGACCTTTCTTATCTTTTCCGACTACATGAAGCCGGCCCTCCGCTTGAGCGCGCTGATGCAGCTTCCGGCCATTACCGTCTTCACTCACGATTCGATTGGCCTCGGGCAGGACGGACCGACGCACCAGCCGATTGAGCAGCTCATCGCGCTACGGGCAATTCCTGGTCTAATCACGTTACGGCCCGCCGACGCTAACGAGGTCGCCGAGGCATGGCGTGTCATCATCGGGTTGAAGCATCAGCCCGCCTGTCTGGTGCTGAGTCGCCAGCCACTTCTAACTTTCGATCGCAAACACTATGCGGCTGCCGCAGGCGTCGCGCGCGGCGCCTATATCATGGCCGATGCCGAAGGCGGTAAGCCGGCGGTGATCCTGATCGGCACCGGCAGCGAGGTTGCGCTCTGCGTTGAAGTCTATGAGAAGCTCAAGCAGGAGGGTATTGCGGCGCGCGTGGTCAGCATGCCGTCGTGGGAATTGTTCGAACAGCAGGATCAGGCCTATCGCGACAGCGTGCTGCCGCCCGGCATCACGGCACGCGTGTCGGTCGAGGCCGGCTCGGTGATCGGCTGGGATCGTTATGTCGGCATGAATGGCGCCAGGATTGGCATGCACANNTGAAGCAACTCGAAGCATGCGGCCAGTCGCCCTGGCTCGACTATCTCAAACGCAGTTTGATCGAAAAGGGCGAGTTGCGCACGCTGATCGAGCGCGACGGGCTCAAAGGCATCACGTCAAACCCCTCGATTTTTGAGAAGGCGATCGGCGAGAGCGAGGAATACAAAGGCGCGCTGAAACAATTCCAAGCACAGGCCGACCATGGCATTTCGGCAATCTACGAGCATTTGGCGATTGACGATATTCGCGCCGCCGCCGATGTGCTGCGTCCGGTTTACGACGCGACGCATGGCCGCGACGGCTATATCAGCCTGGAATGCTCGCCCTATTTGGCCAACGATACCGAAGCGACGGTAGCCGAGGCGTTACGGCTGTGGGCGGCGGTGCAGCGTCCCAATCTGATGGTGAAGGTGCCGGCGACGCCGGCCGGAATCCCTGCGATCCGCCAACTGACCGGTCGTGGGCTGAATATTAACATCACCCTGCTTTTTTCTGTGAGCGTCTATGAGCAGGTGGTCGACGCCTATATTTCGGGGCTTGAGGATCTGAAGCGGACCGGCGGCGACATTTCAAAGATTGGCAGCGTCGCCAGCATTTTTGTCAGTCGCATCGATGTCGCGATCGACAAACGGCTGGACAAGCTCGGCGACAAACGGGTGGCGGACCGATTACGCGGCAACGCGGCAATCGCCAATGCCAAACTCGCCTACGTTCGGTACAAAGCGCTGTTCTCCGGATCGCGCTGGCAGAGTCTGGCCGCCGCGGGCGCGAAGACTCAACGCTTGCTCTGGGCGTCGACCAGCACCAAAAGCCCCGCCTACAAGGACACGATGTATGTCGAGGCGCTGATCGGCCGCGACACCGTGGATACCATCCCGCCGGCGACGATGGATGCATTCCGCGAACACGGCGAGGCGACACCCGACGTCATCGAGCAGGACATAGCGGGGGCGCGCGCGGTGCTCGCTGAGCTGGAACGGTGCGGCATCTCGCTGAAGGAGGTCACGGACGAGCTGGTCACTGAGGGCGTGCAGCAATTCGCGGATTCATTCGACAAGCTGTTCGGCGCCATCGCGCGGCAGCGACGCGCACTTCTGGAGGGCGATCGCGCCAGCACGGAGATCGGGCTGGGCTCTCCTGAGATGAAGGCTGCCTTCGACGCTGAGCTGGAAATCTGGCGTGCGGGCGGGCGTATTCGGCGGCTTTGGGCCGGCGACACGTCGCTGTGGACCGGGACCGACGAGGACAAATGGCTCGGCTGGCTGAACATCGTCGAGCAGGAACTGGCCGATATCGATCGACTGACTGCCTTTGCAAAGGACGTGAAGCAGGGCGGGTTTACCGACCTCGTGCTGCTTGGGATGGGAGGGTCGAGCCTGGGGCCTGAAGTGTTC
>PKXB01000208.1:10614-12562 GCA_003133345.1 Hyphomicrobiales bacterium
GAGCCCAACATTTTCATGGACTATTTTCATGATCGGGTCTGTGTGGTGCGAGGCAAGGACAAAGCCGGTGAACGCTTCGTCGCGGTCACCGATCCCGGATCGTCGCTCGAGCAACGTGCCAAACAGCTCGGCTTTGCTCATATTTTCTACGGCGTAGCCTCGATCGGCGGGCGCTACTCCGTGCTGTCGAAGTTTGGCCTTGTGCCTGCGGCGGCGATGGGTCTTGACGTCAAACGCTTGCTCGAAACGGTGCGGCCGATGCAGCGAGCCTGCGGCGCGGACGTGCCGCCGGCGGAGAACCCCGGCGTACAACTCGGCATCGCCATGGGGATTGCGGCCACGCGTTTCGGCCGCGACAAAGTTACTATCATTGCCTCGCCGGGGATCGCCGATCTCGGCGCCTGGCTGGAGCAGCTTCTGGCGGAGAGCACGGGCAAGCACGGGCGCGGGCTGATCCCGTTGGCCGATGAGCCGCTCGCCACACCCGAACGCTATGGCAAAGACCGGTTCTTCGCCTATCTGGAACTGGAAGGGCAGCACGATCCGTCACAGCGCCAGGCAATGGCAACGCTGGAGCAGGCAGGCCATCCGGTGGCGCGGATCAGCGTGAAGGATATCTGGCACATCGGCCAGGAATTCTTCCGCTGGGAGATTGCCACCGCGGTCGCCGGCGCGATCATAGGCATTGATCCGTTCAATCAACCGGATGTCGAAGCAAGCAAGAACAAGACGCGCGCACTGACCGATGACTATGAAAAGACGCATCGCTTGCCGGGAGAGACGCCGGTATTCCGCGAGAACGGGCTGGCTCTCTATGCCGACCCGCGCAACGCCGCCGAGCTCGGTCGGCACAACACGTTGACCGGCTATCTGAAGAGCCATTTCGGCCGCGTGCACGCCGGCGCAAAGTCAGGCGACTACGTGGCGCTGCTGGCATATATCGAGCGCAACGAGGCGCACACGCAGGCTTTGACCGCGATGCGCACGCGCATTTGCGACAAGACCCTTGCCGCTACCTGCCTCGGATTCGGACCTCGCTTCCAGCATTCGACCGGGCAAGCCTACAAAGGCGGGCCGAATTCCGGAGTGTTCCTGCAGATCACCTGCGACGATCCGGTGGATATCGACGTACCCGGCCATTCCTACAGCTTCGGCGTCGTGAAGGCAGCGCAGGCCAGTGGCGATCTCGAGGTGCTGGTGGAGCGCGGTCGTCGCGCGTTGCGTATCCACCTCAAAGATGTCGATGCGGGTTTGGTGGAGCTTGCCGGCGCAATGGATTCAGCGCTCGAATAGGGCGCTTTTATCGATAGGGAGTGAAGCAAATGCAGATCGGCGTCATCGGCCTGGGTCGCATGGGCGGCAACATGTCCCGCCGCCTGATGAAGGCAGGACACACCTGCATCGTATTCGACGCCAATGTTAAGCCGCGAGAGGCGCTGGCGAAGGAGGGCGCCACGGCGGTGGAATCGCTGGAAGATCTGGTCAAGGCGCTTAAGGAAAAGCCGCGCGCGGTTTGGGTGATGTTGCCCGCCGGGCGGATCACCGAAGAGACGGTGGAACGTCTCGGCGGCCTGCTGGAGCCGGACGACATAATCATCGACGGAGGCAACTCTTTCTACAAAGACGATATCCGTCGCGCCAAAAAATTGGCCGACAAGCGCATTCGCTACGTCGACTGTGGCACGTCCGGCGGCGTCTGGGGGATAGATCGCGGCTACTGCATGATGATCGGCGGCCCGAAGCAGGCCGTGGATTGCCTCGATCCGGTCTTCGCAGCACTCGCTCCTGGGCTGGGCGATATTCCGCGTACGCCGGGCCGTGCGAAAGGCGATACCCGTGCCGAACGCGGCTATATTCATGCCGGTCCGTCCGGCGCCGGCCACTTCGTCAAGATGGTGCATAACGGCATCGAGTACGGATTGATGCAAGCCTATGCCGAGGGCTTCGA
>PKXB01000208.1:12599-13227 GCA_003133345.1 Hyphomicrobiales bacterium
AAGAAGCGGTCCCGGCCGACGTGCTTTCCTCGGCGTTGTACGCCCGCTTCCGCTCGCGGCAGGAGCATACCTTCGGCGAAAAGATGCTCTCGGCTATGCGCTTCGGCTTCGGCGGACATATCGAGGGTCAAGAATCTATTGACCCAGAATCAAAGCCAAAAAAATCGCAAGATCGCTCAGCAGCACAGAACGCCGCGGAGTAGCACCATGCTCGACAAGCAATCTCGGACCGCTCCGACCGCCCAGGTGGTCGAGTCGCCGCCGCGGCGCCAGCCCAGCCCGGCCGATCCCTGCGCGATGGTGATCTTCGGTGCCGGCGGCGATCTGACCAAACGCCTGGTAACGCCGGCTCTCTATAACCTTTCGCGCACCAAGGTGCTGCCGGAGAAGTTTTCTTTTATTGGCGTGGACCATGGCGAAGGAACTGCCGAGAGCTGGCGCAACCATCTTCACGACATGCTGAAAAGCTTCGTCGGAAACGGAGCGGCGGAGTTCGATGTCGACGAGATCGACGAGGCGGCGTGGAAGCGGCTGGCGGAAAAAATATCTTACGTGCAGGGCGACTTCACCAAGCCTGAACTGTACGAGAAAATTCGCGTCGCGTTAGCCGAGGCAGAGAAGACCAACG
>PKXB01000208.1:13301-13507 GCA_003133345.1 Hyphomicrobiales bacterium
CGAGGACCAGATCTTCCGCATCGATCACTTTTTGGGAAAGGATACGGTTCAAAGCATCATGGCGTTCCGCTTTGCCAATGGGCTGTTCGAACCAATCTGGAATCGTGACCGGATCGATCACGTGCAGATCACCGTGGCGGAGACGGTCGGCGTGGAACGCCGCGGCAGGTTTTACGAGGCGACTGGTGCGCTGCGCGACATGGTTC